>CAYVQL010000007.1:0-72793 GCA_964454135.1 uncultured Enterobacterales bacterium
CCCCAGGGCCGCGAAGCGGTCGGCGCGCAGCGCCGCGGGAAATCCGGGGCAGGATCTCCCGTCTGGGGCACTAGTCATACCGGCGGACGCTCCCCCGCTGTGCTATCCTGGTTCACGGCGTCGTCGGGTCAGGGCCCACGGGAGCCAGCGATGTCGCAGATAGCAAAATCAACGACCATCCTCCTGAAGGCCTGTCTGACCGCAGCGCCCTTGCTGACAGCTTGCAGCGAAATGGACATGGGCGCCTGGGACTCGGCCACCGAAGGTGTCGCTGACAGCGGTCCCTACGATGAGAACTACGATGACACCGGCGAGACCGGAGAGCTGCGTGTGCCCTCCTGGTGGCTGCTGGAAGCCGAGCTGCTGGTGGAAGACCAGGCCGCCGTGGTCGGCGACGCCCAGGTCACCTCGAGCCTGCTGGACGAGCTGGCCGACAGCGCCGACTCCATCTGCAGCATGACGCAGGCCGTGGCCAGCATCACCGAGGAAAAATCCCCCGACGAGATGATCTTCCACTGGTGGGATCTCACCCTGGCCGGCGGCGAAGGTACCTGCAACGCCGCGCAGGCCGACCACCTGCCCCAGCAGCTGCACCTGGGGCTGGGACAGCTCCATGCCGACATCGCCGCTCTGCTGGAGCCCACGGGCTACGAGGGCATGGACGAGCACCTCTACGGCGCCTATGTCCAGCTGCTGGGCGAGGAAGACATCTGGGCCTTCGGCATCGCGGCCACGGGCGCCGGCTTCGACGCTGACCAGGAAGCCGTGGACGAGGCCCCCATCCCCAACGGCACCTACCAGGTGGTGCCCGTCTACCTGCTACCACTCCAGGGTGGCTAGCCCCGTGTAGCCAGCGCTGGCGAAGATGCGCCCCGTGCGGTCGCAGTAGTGCCAGTCCGTGTCGTTGCCCGAGATGGTCTCCTGGGTGGGCTCGTCGTTGCAATAGGGCAGAACACCGCCCCTGGCGTCTGTCAGCAGGTTGTCGGGCAGGCCGCCCGGCACCAGCTCGACGCGCACCTCGCTGGAGCCGTCACCGTCTTCGTCGTAGCGATTCTGCTGGAAGTCGTTCATGGAGGGCCAGGTCTGGCTGACCGCTCCCTTGGCTACCATGGTCTGGCTGGCCTGCTGCAGGGTGGTCCGCAAGAGCGCGAGGTTCTCCCTGGTCTTGCGGATCTCCCACTCCGTGGCGTCGCGCACCAGGGGAGCCGGTACCTCGGGGACCGGGGGGGATGGCGGCGGCCGCAGCACGGCCCAGAGCGCCGCCAGACTGATGGCGAGGCCCAGGATCCCGGAACCGATCCACGCGGCCAGCGCCAGGCGTTCCACCAGCAGCGCGTCGGCGCCGGGCCGCAGCAGCCGCAGCAGCCTGTACCAGGCGGCGGAGCGGAAGCGCGCTCCCGACTCCAGCATGCGACGCCGCGTGGCGCGATCCAGGCCGCGCGCGCCCGCGAAATCGGCACCGCCCACCCGGGCCTGACTTGGATCGCTGCCCACGAAGCGGGCACCGCGCAAGACGGCGCCGCGCAGGTCCGCTCCCTTCAGGTCGCAGTCCTGGAAGGTCGCCCCTGAGAAATCCGCCGTTGTCGCATTGCCCAGCGTCACGCGCAGCAGGCGCGCATCCGACAGGTCGCACATCAGCAGCTCGCCGATGCTGCAATCCTCCAGGCGCGCGCCCCGCAGCGAACAGGCGGCCATCTCCTGGACTTCCAGGGATCGCAGCTGCGCGTCTTCCAGGGCGCAGAGCACCGCGCGCTGCAGCACCACCTGGCTCCAGATCGAGCCGCGGGCCGTGCAGCCCTCGAAGAGGCGCAGCCGCACAGCTTCCACCTGGCCTTTGTCCAGCGAGGAACGCAGCAGCTGGTCCACCCTCTCCTCTTCCCCCTGGAAGGGACCCAGACGGGCCAGCACCTGGCCCTCCAGCTCCAGCCCGCCGGGTCCCTCTTCCCTGCGCGCGGCGGTCCCGGCGGCGCCGAGCCGCAGAGCCCAGTCCGGGTGGAAGAGACCCGCCAGACGCCATGCCAGGGACATGAATCCACCCACGAAGGACAGCCGTTGTCGCTCGCCGGGTCATTCCGGCGCAGCCTTCAGATAACTCCACCCCCCATGGGTTACCCATGGATCCATGTCAGAGTTCGTGAACAGCTTTTCCTGGTCCCACTCCCGCCGCGGCCTGTTTGAGACCTGCCTGCGGAAGTACTACCTGAACTACTACGCCTTCTGGAAGGGCTGGGAGTGGAACGCGCCGCCCCGCGTCCGCGAGATCTACATCCAGAAAAAGCTGACCACGCGGCCGATGTGGATCGGAACCGTGGTGCACGACATGGCCGAAGACGCGCTCAAGGAGCTGCAGGGGGGCCGCAGCCCCAGCCCGCAGGCCCACCTGCAGCGCACCCTGCGCCGAGCCCGGCAGGACATCCGCGACTCCGAGCGCGGTCTCTGGCGCCGCCGCCCCTCCAAGATCACCGCCTTCCAGGAGCATTACTACGACGAGACCGTGGAGCCGGCTGATTGGGACCAGGCGCTGGAGGAGATCGAGCGGCAGACGACCGGTTTCTTTCAGAACCCGGTCTTTGGCCGCCTCAGCCAGGTTCCGGAGAAGATCCTGGAGGTGGAGCTGCTGGAGCAGGTGCTCGTGGGCGACGTCCCCGTCTGGGTCAAGCTGGACGCCCTGGTGGCGGACAAGAGCGGAGGCTGCGTGGTCATCGACTGGAAGACCGGCAAGGCCCACGACAGCTCCGTCGTCCAGGCCCAGCTGGGCGTCTACGGCCTGTACTGCACCCTGCACCACGGCTTTGCCCCCGACGGCATCGTCGGCATGTACGTCAACCTGCGCTCCCACAGCCGACAGCAGCACCCGCTGGACCAGGCCATGCTGGATCGCACGCGCGACGCCATCGAACAGAGCGCGGCCGCCATGCGCGATCTCCTGCGCGATCCCGATGGCAACGTCGCCGTCGCCGACGATTTCCCTCCCCTGCCTCCCGACTCGGGACCCTGCCGGCGCTGCTCCTTCAGGCGCAGCTGCGGACGGGGCTGATCCCGCCTAGAACCCCTCGTAGTTGGTGGCCTTGGCGGTCATCTCGGTGATGCCCACGGCGGTGGAGTCGCCCGGGTAGGAGTCTACGATCTTGACCTCGATCTCGCCGAAGGCGCCGCCTGTGTAGCCGGTGATGGAGGGCACCATCACCCACTGCACCTCGGTCTTGTCTTCCAGCACCTGCTTGCGGGTGCGGTTGTTGGCGGAGATCTCCAGGGTCTTGGGGCGGGAGAGGCTCGAGGGCCCTGGCAGGATGCCGATGGAGGAGACGCCGAAGCCCGAGGCCTCGACCGTGAAGCTGGCGCCGTCGGCCGGCGTGGCCCAGTAAGTCTTCTTGTTCTCGTCCTGCATCAGCTCGACGGTGTGGCTGCCCTCGGCGTCGGAGGAGGCGATGACGCTGACCTGGGTGTCGAACTCGGTCAGGTAGACCAGCAGCTCGCTGACCGCCAGGTTGGGGTAGTCCTGGCCGTCGTAGATGTCGGAGATGCTGATCTTGAGCTTGCCGCCGAAGAGGTCCTCGCCCACCGACAGGTCGTCCACATCCACCACCTGCCAGTCCGCGCTGTCCTCGTAGCTCGCCACGGCGCTGCCGGTGGGGCTGAGCTCCTGGCGATCGTTCAGGCTGAAGGCCTCCGCCTTGATGGACTTGACCCTGGCGTAGTCGGAGAAGGTCTCGTCGGACATGGTCCAGCCGACGTTCATGCCGATCTTGTCCACCGTGGCCTTGGGGATGTCCAGCATGATCCACTCGCCCCGATTGGGGCTCTCGCCCGGCACCATCCAGCAGGTCTCTTCGTTGCTGTCGACCGCGGACTGGGCGTTGTAGTAGTTGGCCCCTTTTCTGTGCTCGGGCTTGAAGGCCGAGGCTGTGGCGCCAGCGTACGCGACCGCCGGAAGGCAGAAGAGGAGGAGGCTTCGGTATGACAGCATGGGAGTACTCCAGTCAGGGTCGAAAAGCCGCTTTGACCGCGGACGCGGTTTGTATAACGCCCCAACCGGCGCCTATCATTCAAACAGCAGCGGGAGGGGGACACCCCTCCACTGCGTACGCCCCGTCTCGCGCTTCGCGCTCCCCCTTCCTCAACACGATATTCCATCCCTGATGGCCCCGCGCCCCTCAAGCCCCCGAGTCCTGCTGGCGGCCGCGCTGCTGGCCGAAGTCCTGCCTTTCCTGCGACGCCTGGAGCGCCCCCGTCCCCTGGATCGCCGGCTGGTGCTGGGCCGCCTGGCCGGTCGCCCCGTGGCTCTGCTGCGCACAGGGGTGGGGCGACGACGGGCCGAGCGCCGCGTGCGAGCCGCGCTGGCGCTCTACGATACCGACATCGTGGTCTCGCTGGGCACCTGCGGAGCGCTGACCGACGAGCTACGCGTGGGGCAACTGGTCAGCGCGCAGCGCATCCTGGACCTGGAACAGGCCCCGCTCCCGCTCCCTCTGTCTCGGGCAAGGCCCGTGGACCTCGTCACGGTCTCTCGGCCGGTCTTCGACCAGCGCACGCGGCAGCGCTGGCTTGAGCGTGGCGCCCAGGTCTGCGAGATGGAGGCCGCCGGCGTGCTGGCCGCGGCCGAGGGGCGGCGCTTCCACGCCCTGAAGGTGGTGAGCGACATGGCAGGCCGTGGCCGCAGCGCTGCCAGCGCCGGTCCCAGGGCGCTATCCGTGGCTCGCTTCATGCTGCGGGCCTGGCATCTCAGTGAGAGGCGCCTGGCGCCTGCGGTGCTCGACTGGCTGGCGGAGGAGGGATGACGCCCGGCCGCTCGCGCCGCAGACGTGCTGCGCTGGGCGCGCTGGTGGCAGCGCTGGCCCTGCTGGCCCTGGAGCTGGGCGCGCGCCTCGCTGTGGCCGAGGAAGGCCTGCTCTTCGCCTGGGAGCATCCCCAGGGCTTGATCCGCATCGCCGGGGAGCAGGTGCTCGTGGCGCCCAGTCAGCGCAGCGAGCGTCAGGACGGCCCCTACCCCTGGACGGCTGTCACCAATGCCCAGGGCCTGCGGGAGTCCCAGGAGATCCTGGTGGATGAGCGCGAGCACCGCATCCTGGCTCTGGGGGACAGCTGGATCTTCGGCTTCGACGTCGACCAGGGCAAGACCATCGCGGACCAGCTCGAAGGCCTGCTGCCCGAGCGCCTGGGCGTAGAGCGGGTGGAGGTGGTCAACGCCGGCATCCCAGGGGCCAGCGCCTTCGACATGCTGGCCCGCTGGCGCGAGCTGAGCCACCTCTGCCGCTGGGACGGCGTGCTGCTGGGCACGCCCCACAACGACCCGCGACAGCAGCGGCAGGGCGAGCAGCGCAGCCGCTTCTACGCGGGGCGCGGAGGAGCGCCCTACCTGGACCTGCGACTCTACCTGATCGTCCGACGCCTGCTGGCTCCCCGTCTGCGTCCGCAGGGGGCGGAGGACAACGGCCGACGGCTCCCGGGGCATACCGCCGATGCGGCCAGCGAGGACCTGGGCCTGATAGCCAGCGAGGCCGGACGCATGGGTATTCCGGTCCATATGCTGGAGATGCCCGTGGCCTGGCATCACACCATGCAGGGCAGATCCTACATATCACCGCGATATCGGCGGACGCTGGAGCCGCTGGGCGTGCGCTTCGCCGGGCACCTGCTGGACGAGCGCTGCTGCTGGGGCTTCGAGGACAGCTTCCACCCCTCGGAGGCCGGAGCGCGGGTGCTGGCCGAGGTGGCAACGGATCTGCTGGTCAGCGGCCAGAGCGAGCCGGCGCCCCGCCGCAGCCCACGCTGCAGCGATGTGCCGGGGAAGGGGCCGGGGAAAGACTGATCCGGACCGAAGGCCAGCGCAGACCAGAGGTTTGACAAGGGTGGGCGCGCGCTTACATTATAGTGCAGCTCAGCTTACATCATGGAGACAGCATGATCCGCACCCAGATCAGCCTCGATGAAGAGCAGTACCGCTTCCTCAAGGAGCATGCCCATCGCCGGGGCGAGTCCCTCTCCGCCGTGATCCGGCACGCCGTGGATCGCCTGCGCGAAGGGGAAGGCCTGGCGACGAAGGCGGCCCATGACGTACTTGGAGCGCACCAGGCCGACGTGGCCGACGCCAGCGAGCAACACGACCGCTACCTGCTCCTGGCCGCTGAGCCCCGCGCCCCCTGGAACGACCCCGAGGGCGGCCCGAACGGAGAGCGAAGATGAGGCTCTTCGCCGACACATCGGCCCTGTACGCATGCTTGGTCAGCAATGATCGGGTGCATGCCCAGGCCGCGGCCTGCATGCGCGCCATTCTTGACGGCGGGCACGAGCTCCACACCTCCTCCTACGTCCTGGTCGAGACCATGGCGCTCCTCCAAGGCCGCGCAGGCCTGTCAGCGGCCATGGACTTCGAGCGTGCCATCCGCCCCCTGCTGAAGGTGACCTGGGTGGAACAGGCGCTGCACACGCGCGCCACGCACCGCCTCGCCACCCGCGCCAGGCGTGCCGTGAGCTTCGTGGACTGCACCAGCTTCGTACTCATGGAGCAACTGGGCCTGCTCCACGCCTTCAGCTACGACAGGGATTTCCAGCTCGAAGGCTTCAAGCTCGTCACCGCACCCGCGCACCTGGGTTGATCGGCACCCAGAACCGGGGAACCGCCTACTCCTCCGTCTGACTCACGCTCTCCAGCCCGATGGACAGCCCGCTCTGGCTGGTGGTGCCCGTGGACAGCAGGCAGGTCTCCGCCGCGCAGCCCACCGGGTCCTCGCTCTCGTTGAGCACCTCGTCGTTGTCCACATCCGCGGTGGCCCACAGGTAGACGGTGGCGTTGCCCGGCGCCATCAGGTCGTAGGCCACGCTGCTCTGCCCGGCCAGCTCGTCGGGACCGAACACCTGGTAGTCGTAGGCGCTCTCCAGGGCCGAGGCCTCCAGGTCGCCGTTGGGGAAGTACTTGAGCAGGGTGACGTAGACATGGGCCTCGGGGTAGTCGGCCAGCAGATCGTCGAAGTCGCCCTCCGCCATGTGCAGGTCGCCCGACAGCCGCACGTAGGGCACGATATCGATCTCGGATCCTTCCACCGGGATCAGGATGGTCTGGTCCAGCACGTCGGCGTAGTCCACCGCGATGGTGCCCGCGGGTGCGCCCGTGGCGTCCACCACCTGGCCCCAGGTGTCGTCCGGATCGTACATACCGTTGCCGTTGCTGTCCCAGCAGCCGCGCAGGTCCCAGGTGTAGGCGTGCTGGCAGAGGGTGAAGGCGTAGTCGCCGTCGGCCCCCTCGCAGCCCTCGCCGTCACAGTCGCGGCCGGTCAGCCCGATGCCCGTGTGGGTGTAGTAGGGATTGCCCGTAGTGGGCTCCATCAGCATGGCCGCCGCCGTGCCCGTGTTCCAGGGGGCGTCCACATCCACCGGCCCCGCGATGCTCAAGGTGTCGCACTCTCCACCGCAGGTGCTGACCCACTGGGTGCCATCCCAGTACAGGCAGCTGCCGTCACCCCAGTTGGGCGGGCAGTCGGGACAGCAGCAGCCGCCGCACCAGTAGGGCGTGACGATGTCGATGTCGACGTCGCCGCGCTCCTCTCCCTCGCTCAGCGCGATGGCATCGGCGTAGATGCCGACGGGATCCTGGGAGCCGATGATGGCGTCGCTCCACTTGTCCAGCACGGCGTAGACCTGCACCTCGTCCACGACATCGGTGTCCACCTCCAGGGTGTAGGTGTTCAGGCTGGAGTCCACCTGCGGAGCGACGATCACGTCTTCGGCGTAGTAGGTCTCGACCCCGGTCTCTTCGTCGGTGGTGTAGGCCGCCACGAAGATCGAGCCGTAGGGGAAGACGTCGCCGAAGCAGGTGTCGGCCCACTCGAGCAGCACCAGGTTCTCATCCTCGTCCGTCTCGTACAACACCACGGCCACGGTGCCGCTGATGGTCCCGTGCACGCCTCCGCCCTCGTCCGTGCCGCTGTCGGAGTCGTCGCCGCCAGCACCTCCCCCGCTGTCGCTGTCCACGATCACGGCCGCCGTGTCCAGGCCGGTCTCCGCCGGCTCCGGACAGCAGTTGCCACAGCAGCCGCTGATCAGCAGGAAGGTCGCCGCTTGAAACATCCCGTTGCAATGCATCTTTTTGCTCCCGAGCTGGAGTAGACGGACTCCGTGGCCGCAGTGTACACTCAGCGGGCTTGAGCCAAGCGTTTTACAATTTCCCCGGAACCTGACCGCGCGCACAGTGAACCCGCGCGGCGCCCAGGCCAACTCGCTGCGGCGGCCCTGTCTTGCGGCCGGCTACTCGCTGCTGTAGCTCTGCAGGCCGATGTCCAGATCAGTCTGGCTGGCGTCACCGGTGGAGATGCGGCAGGACTCTCCCGGACAGCCGACCGGATCCTCACTCTCGTTCAGGGTGCCGTCGGCATCCAGGTCCACGTTGGCCCACAGGTAGACGGTGGTGTTGCCCGGTGCCATCACGCTGTAGGAGACGCTGCTCTGACCGGCCAGGTCGTCCGGCCCCCAGCTCAGGTAGTCGTAGGCCTGCTCCAGCTCATCGACGGCGATGTCGCCGCTGGGCATGTACTTCAGCACGGTGACGTAGAGGGTGGCCTCGGGGTACTCGGCCAGCAGGTCGTCGAAGTCGCCGTCGTTCAGGGACACGTCGCCAGAGAGCCTCACGAAGGGCACGATCTCGATCTCCGAGCCCTCGATGGGGATGACCATGGTCTGGTCGAGCAGGTCTTCGGTGCCGATGGTGACCGTGCCCTGGGGCGCGCCGAAGGCGTCCACCACCTGGCCCCAGGTGTCGTCGGGATCGTAGAGCAGGTTGCCATTGCTGTCCCAGCAGCCGCGCGCGTCGAAGGTGCCGGAGTTCTGGCAGAGGCTGTAGCCCCAGGTGCCCTCGGCGCCATCGGCCGTGGCCGTCAGCCCGAGATCGAGCTGGGCGTAGTAGGGCTCGCCGCTGCCCGGCAGCATCAGCATGGTGGCCGCATCGGAGCCCGTGCCGTTGTAGGGAACCTCGACGAAGAGATCGCCCGCCAGGGTCATGGCATCGCAGCTGCCGCCGCCGCTGCAGATGTAGACCCAGGCGCTGCCGTCCCAGGACCAGCAGCTGCCATCGCCCCAGCTGGGTGGGCAGTCGGGGCAGGAGCCCTCGCCGCACCAGTACTGGGTGACGATCTCCACGTTCACATCGCTGACGGTCTCGCCGTCCTCCATGGCGATGGGATCGCCGTAGATGCCCAGCGGGTCGGTGGCGCCGATGATGCGGTCGCCCCACTTGTCGAGCACGGCGTAGACGTTGACTTCGTCCACCAGGTCCGTATCGACGGCCAGGCTGTAGGTGTTCTCGCTGGAGTCGCAGCTGGGCGCGGCGATCACGTCCTCGGTGTAGTAGGTCTCGACCCCCGTCTCTTCGTCGGTGGAGTAGGCCGCCACGAAGATGGAGCCGTAGGGGAAGACATCGCCGAAGCAGGAGTCCTCCCAGGCCAGGTAGACCAGGTCGTCATTGTCGTCCAGTTCGAAGAGCTGCACGTTGACGGTGCCCTCGATGGTGCCGTGCACACCCGTGGGCTCCTCCTCGCCCGAATCATCGTCATCGCCGGAGTCGTCGTCGTCACCCGTATCGACGACGACGGGCGCGGTGTCCTTGCCGGTGTCGAAGGGATCCGGACAGCAGTTGCCGCAGCAGCCGCTGATGAGCAGGAAGATGCTGGCCTGGGAGAGCTGACGCGTCATGATGACCTCGTACGAAGGGTGAGCCCGACTCCTGTAAGCAATCCATCTTACATTATTTTAGGTTCTACCCGCAACAAGCAGTGACAAGCAGCTGCAGCGACGCTTCCGCTGCTCCTCGCCAGAGATAGGCGAGGAGCAGCGACGGCGCCCAGAGCCGCGTCCTACTGCTGCTTGGCCTTGCTCTTGTCGCGCTTGACGATGATGAACTCCACGCGCCGGTTCTTGGCACGGCCATCGTCCGTCTCGTTGGTGGCGATGGGGTTCATCTCGCCGAAGCCGCGGGGATCGAGACGCGAGCCGGTCACGCCCTTGCCCGAGAGGTAGCTGACCACCGACTCGGCGCGGGCCTGGGAGAGCTTGAGGTTGCTCATGTCGTCGCCGATGGCGTCGGTGTGGCCCTCGACGCGGATCTTGACCAGCTCGGGGTGATCCTGGATGACCGCCGCGATTTCGTTCAGCAGGTCGTAGGAGCGGGTCTGGATGGTGGCCTTGGCGAACTCGAAATAGATGACATCGTTGATCTCGATGGCCTCTTCGGTGACCACCACGCGCGGCGCCTCGTCGGGGCAGCCGTCCTCGTCCTCGAAGTGGTTGAAGACCTCGCGCACATCCGGGCACTTGTCCTCGGCGTCCCTGATGCCGTCGTTGTCGTTGGCGAGGTCGGGGCAGCCGTCTTCGTCCTCGAAGCCATCGAAGTCTTCGGGATCGTAGGGACAACGGTCGATATCATCCTTGTAGCCGTCGCCGTCGGTGTCGTCGATGGGCGCGGCGTCCGGGCAGCCATCCTCGTCTTCGAAGCCGTTGAGCACCTCGGCCTCGTCGGGGCAGCGGTCGGCCACGTCCAGGATGCTGTCCTTGTCGTTGTCCGGATCGGGGCAGCCGTCGTTGTCCATGTAGCCGTCGTCGTCCTCGGGCTCGTTGGGGCAGCGGTCCACGTCGTCGTCGAGGCCGTCGGCGTCGTTGTCGAGTTCGGGGCAGCCGTCCTCGTCCTGGAAGCCGTCCAGATCCTCGGGGTCCTTGGGGCAACGGTCCATGCCGTCCACGATGCCGTCCTTGTCGGAGTCACGGGCGTTGGGATCGAAGGAGGGCGCCAGGGCGAAGCCGCCCAGCAGGCGGTAGTCGGGAGCGCCCACACCGCCGATCAAGCCAGCACCGCCGCCGATGTTGAACGACATATAGCGACCCACCAGGAACTTCAGGCCCCCCAGCAGCTCCGCTGGTTGTTGGGCCGTACGGGAGCCAGCTACCGCGCCGTGGAAATCCAGGGTCAGCTCCAGCGGCTCCACCGGATGCACGCCGAAGCCCAAGCCGTAGGCGAACTCGTGGGCCAGGGCCACGTCCCGCAGACGGGCGGTCTTGCGAGCCTTGTAGCCCAGGTTCACCGCGCCGCGCACCTTGTAGGCGCGTGTGTGGATGGAGCCGTCGGAGAGCTCCATGATGAAGGTGGGCTGGACCGTGAAGTTCTCTTCGCCCAGGAAGCTGCCGCCGTTGCCGGTGGGGAAGCTGACCGGAATGGCCAGGGCGATGCCCACGGGCAGGTAGTCCCGATCGGCGAAGACCACCTTGGGCATGGCCCGCAGGTCCGAGACGCCGGCCGAGATCAGCGTCTCGGCGCTGAGCGCCGGGTTGTCGATGGTGTCCAGGGTGTAGCCGGTCTGCTTGAGGATCAGCGGCACGTCCACCGTCAAGCTGAAGAAACGCGAGAGCCCTATGCCCACCTGCACATCGCCCATGATGCGGCCGTCGATCACCGCGTCGCCCTTGTCGCCATCGGGAGTGACGTTGACCGGCGAGATGCGCTCGCCCCCGTACATCAGCACCAGCGGGTCGTTGGAGTAGTTGACCCAGAAGCCGCCGTTGATCTGCAGGTGGCCGAGGGTGGCTGCGGACTGCGTGTGCAGGTAGCCGTAGGCGTCGGGGTGGGGCCGAAACAGCTCCACGTCCACGGTGTGGTCCTGGATGTCATCCGACGCGTCCTGGGCCAGGCCCGGGGCGGCGAGGAATGCAGTGGTGAGAAGGGCTGGCAGCAACATTCCGGTTCATCTCCAACTATGTGGCATTTGCCGGTATCAAAGGGTGGGAGGAGCTCCGCTCAACGACGACGCCGAGGGCCCAGCATCAGCACAGCGAGCAGCAGTCCGCCCGCGCTGGCCATCCCCAGCGGAAGCGCGGCACAGCCGCCCCCGCGCACGGTTGCGAAGCGGGAGGCGTTGCTGCAGCCGTCATTGATCAGGCCGTTGCAGTCATTGTCAAGGGTGTCGTCGCATTCTTCTTCGTGGCCCGGGTAGACCTCGGCCGAGCGGGGGTCGTCCGGATCGTCCAGGCAGTCGCCGTCGGGGCCCGTGAATCCATCGCCGTCCATATCCTGGAAATCGTCGTCGACGGTTCCGTTGCAGTCGTTGTCGATGCCGTCGGGCTCGCTGCCCTCGGAGGCATTGGGGTGGACGTCCGGGTTGCCGTCGTCGCAGTCGTCGCCACCGCTGCAGCAGCTGCCCCCGGGGCAGACCTCCGCGGGGTCGGCCTTGTAGCCGTCGCCATCGACATCGCACTCGTCCCAGCCATCGCAGTCGTTGTCGATGTTGTCGTAGGGGACCTCGGTGGCGTCCGGGTTGGCGTCACGGTCGCTGTCGTCGCAGTCCCAGACCTCGGGCTCCTGACAGCCCTGGGTCTCCTGATGGTTGCCCGTGGTCACCAATGAGAAGCCGTCGTCGTCGTAGTCGAAGTCGTCGATGTAGCAGTTGCAGTCGTTGTCGAGCCCGTCGGCTGCGGCCTTGGAAGTGCCCTCTTCGCCGCCCGGGAAGACATTGACGTTGTCGTCGTCACAGTCGCCCTCGGCCTCGGTGTAGGTGTCGCCGTCGTCGTCGGTCGTGCCGTCGTCGCGCACACCGTCGCAGTCCGCGTCGTCGTCCGGATTGCCGCATCCGGCGTCGCTGCCCTCCAGGATGCAGTCTGTGCCGTCGCCATCGATGGCCATGGGATTGACGTAGGGGTCCGCGTCGTCGCAGTCGCCCTCGGAGGCCATGTAGCCGTCACCATCGGCGTCGTCGTTCGCCCCCTCGCACCAGTCGTTCTCGGTGCCGGGCGTGCCCTTCAAGCCCACGCCGGTGATGTAGGAGTCGGCAGAGCACCAGTTGTGGGACAGGTCGTTGGCCCATTCCAGCGTGTGGGCGTTGAGGTTGACCTGGTGGGAGACCGCATCCTGCACGGCCCAGGAGGTGTCCCATGTCACCGAGTCCACGGTCCAGCCGTCGTAGATCAAGGCTATTGTGTCGGTCTGCTGCCCGATCTCGAAATCGCCGAAGGCGTACAGGAAGTCGATCTCGATGCCGCCGTTGTAGCCGTTCTCTCCATAGGTGCTGACGTCGCTGACCCCCATCACCAGGTATTGGTCGACATCGATGAACAGGTCGTCCTGCACGGTGAACTGGTTGGCTCCCGTCGAGTCGCGCACGAGCAGGCCCACGAGGTTCATCGCCCGGCCGGAGGCGTTGTACACCTCGAACCACTCCCCGAAGTAGTCGGGAACCTCCGAGGGATACGCCATGTACTCGGTGATGATCAGGTCGCCGGGTACGTCTGGCACGGTCTGCGCTTCGACCGGTGCGGTCAACAGGCCCAAAAGTGCAAGGCAGAAGGGCATTACTTCAATCTCCTGGATAGCCGCGCCACCTGCGGTGGCCGCGGGCTGGTCCGCAGGGAAGATACCTGAAGGCTGGACCGAGATCAACGGGGCTAGGGGATCAGGATCTCCAGTCCGCCCACATCGCCATCGCGCAGTGAAAGCGGATTGCAGGGACAGGCCGCGAAAGGATCATCGGCCGAGGGCCCATCTCCCGCCCGATCCACAAAGACCTCCAGGGTGATCTCGCCGAACTCGAGCGGCACCTGCAACCGGAAAGGACCCGCCTTTACCTTGTATTTTCCGACGAACACCCGGCCGCCCGGGCCACTGGGATCGGAGCGGAAGACGTCCAGGTCCATCGCCTCGTCAGCGGGCTCGTGGACCAGGGTGCCGGCGACGACCACTTTCTCTCCCTGGTGAGAGGCGAAGGGATCGCTACCCCCGCTGGGGGGAGCCGGGTTCGGCGCCTGCGCAGGGCCAGCGCCCGGATCGTGCGCGTGTCCCGAGCCACCGGGGGCGCCGGGAGGGGCCTCCCTGTGGTCCGGTCCGCCCTGCGGCCCCCGGGGCTCGCCGTCGGCTGTGGTCTCTCCCGCGGGGGGCGAGGGCAGGTGGCGCTGACGGGCGCCGGCCTCCAGCAGGAAATCGACGTCCTCGAGGGGCTCTTCCCCCACCTCCACCAGCAGCATGGCGAAGGGATCGTCATCGGTGGGGCCGTCGGCCATCAGGTCGTGGAAGGCCTCGATCTGCAGCCCGCCGAAGCCGCGGGGCACGTCCAGGCTGTAGGGCCCGGGGATGGCCAGCGGTCGCTTCCCCAGGTGCTCCCGGTTGCCCGGTGCCGACGGATCCACCTTCCACAGATCCAGGTCAACGGGCCGCTGGTGCTCGCTGACGATCTGCCCGGACACGGTGACCCAGGGCCCATCGTAGCCAGCGAAGGGGACCAGGGTGTTGCCGTCGCCCACGCCCTGGGCCTGCCCCCCGCCGGACGCGCCCTGGTAGAAGCGCACATCCAGCGGCGGCGGGCTGTCCGTGATGCGCTCCAGGCAAGCGCAGAGCAGCAGCGCACTGGCACAGAGGGCTCTCACCGGTCCGCGCCCTGCTGCTCTAGATACCAGGCAACGGTGCGGGCCAGGCCCTCTTCCAGGGAGACGCGCGCCCTCCAGCCCAGCAGCTGCTGGGCCCGCCTCACGTCCAGGCACTTGCGGGGTTGACCATCCGGGTAGCTGGTGTCCCAGCGGATGCGCCCTCCGAAGCCAACGGCGTCGGCCACGGCCTGGGCCAGATCCGCCACGCGGGTCTCCACGCCCGTGCCCAGGTTGATGGGCTCGGAGCTGTCCAGCAGCTCGGCGCAGCGCAACAGGGCGTCGGCGCAGTCCTCTACGTAGAGCAGCTCGCGGCTGACCTGGCCGCTGCCCCAGGCCACCACCTCCTGCTGGCCCTGGGCGCGCGCCTCCATGAAGCGCCGGATCAGGGCCGGCACCACGTGTGAGCGCTGCGGATCGAAGCAGTCGCGCGGCCCATAGAGGTTGACTGGCATCGGGAAGACGGCGTTGAAGCCGTGTTCTTTCCTGCAGGCCGCGCCGATGGCCATCATGATACGCTTGGACAGGCCGTAGGTGGCGTTGGTGGGCTCGGGAAAGCCGTCCCAGAGCTCGTCCTCGCGCATCGGGATCCTGGCGTCGCGCGGGTAGGCGCAGACCGAAGAGACCCCCACGAAGCGCTGCACGCCGCTCTCCATGGAGGCCCGCAGGATCCCCAGGTTCATGGCCACGTTGTCGAAGCCGACGCTGGCTGGGTTCTCGCGCATATAGCCGATGCCACCGCCGTTGACGGCGCAGTGGATCACCACCCGCGGGCGCAGCCGGCCCAACAGCTCGCGGCAGGCCTCTTCCGAGCGCAGGTCGGTCTCGCTGGAGCGGGGCACGTGCACCTGCGCGCCCCGCGCCAGGAGCCGATCCACGACGTGGCTGCCCAGAAAGCCCGCACCACCGGTGACGAGGACGGGGACCTGCTGCCAGGACTCGATCATGGTGACCTCCGGCGACAATACGAGTCTACAGGTTCAGCTCGCGCCGCTGCCCCGCGATCACGGCATAGGCGCTACCTGGCCAGACCAGCTCGCGCCCCCCCGGGCCGTGGATCTGGATGCCAGTGAAGACAGCCCAGTCGGCACGAGCCGCGTCGATCTCGTCGCCTGCCAGGCGCGCCAGATCTTCGTCGATGGCCCGCCGGGCCAGGCGGGTGACCTGCACCAGATCGGGCACCTCCTGCTCGCTGATGGACGCCGCCAGGCGGCGCTTCAACAGGCCGTACTCCAGATCATCCCAGGCGAACTCGAGCTGCGCTCCTTCACCGCTCAGCTCGCGCTGGAAGCCGGCCAGCGCTCCGCAGGCCAGGGAGGGCTCATCTTGACCGGGGCGACGGCAGCTGCCCTGGACACCATCGTCGTCCCACCCGATATGGGTCAAGCCGAAGAAGACGAAGCGCTGCCGCCCCCCCTCCCAGGGACCGTGGTGCAACGCTGCGCAGAAGCCGGTACGACCCAGGAAGAGCAGACCTGCCAGGCCCCCCATCACGAAAGGCCGCCCCCAGCGCGTGGCGACGCGCTCGACCAGGGGCTGACAGATCTCGTCGCGACAGACGGAGACGCAGGCCAGGCTGTTGCCGCGGGAGAAGCCCAGCAGGGCCAGACTGTCGTGGCTGCGGGCGACGAATTCGTACAGGTCCACGACTTCGGGGAAGCGCTCGCGGATCGCGGCGATGGACATGGATGCCTCCAGCTCGGGATCAGAAGCTGATCGATAGGCAGCCATATCCTCCGTAGTACTCCTGGCGCTTGCCCCAGACCACGCAGTCGGCGTGGGCGCCGCTCATGTCCCAGGTCGTGATCATCCAGGTGAGGGCGGACTCGCGGTCGAGGGTGCCCTGGAAGAGCGTGTTCACATCGTTTTGCTGCTGGCTGTAGTCGCTGACGATGGGGATGGTGACATCCCACTCGTCCCACGAGCCGTCCGGGGCGGCGTCGGTGTTGTCGAAGTAGTGCCACTCCTCCCAGACGTAGCCCCCTTCGTACTGATACCAGTCCAGCAGGACGTCCGAACCCCAGCCGAGCAGGTCGACGGAGTAGTCCCACTCGCTGGTCGTATAGCCGTACTGCACGGCATTGATCTCGGTCTCGTTGAAGAAATAGGTGTCGTGCGGATCCCAGCCCGAGTCGCGCTCGCTGTCGTACGGGGGAGGGAACCAGGTGTCGCCGCCCTCCTCACAGTCGAACGAGTTGGTGCAGTCCTCGTCCTCGCAATCGACCAGCCCGTCTCTGTCGTTGTCGATGTTGTCCAGGCATTCTCCGGCGTAGGAGCCCTCGGGCTCGCTGCTGCAGGCTGCCAGGAATCCGAGCAGAAGAGCAGGAAGCGCACTCCCCATGGTAGTCCTCCGGGAGCGAAGCATATTCTCTTCCAACGTAGCACTCGCGCGATGCGACTGTCTCGCTCCCGGGAGCCATGAGACCGAGCTCAGTCCTCCTCTCCCTCCTGGCTCGCCTTCCCCTTGCCCGTCACGAACCCGAAGTCGGCCCCGCCATCCCACCACAGGGGCCCACGGCGCGTGGTGTTGACCAGGACATCGCCGTAGAAGCCGAAGCGCAGGCGCTTGAAGTGAAAATCGAGCCGCGAGCCCCCCCCGCCCAGCAGCTCGTAGCGACCGGAGGTGCCCGAGCCCAGGTCGGGATCGTCGATCCAGGCGAAGTGCTGCCGGGCCACGCTGCGGGCGCAGAGCACCAACGAGAGGTGCGGGTTGAGCTCGATCTCGGCCAGCAGCGGCAGGTCGAAGTCCACGTTGCCGATGGCGTTGCCCGGAATCGGCAGCGCGAACAGCCCCAGACCCGGATCCAGGGCCAGGTGCAAGGGACCGCGCTGCAGGAAGCGGTAGCGCACATCCGCGAAGAGGCCCAGCAGGTAGATGCGAGCGCCCAGGTCCACGTCGGGGGCCAGCCCGCGCCGGTAGCCGAGCTGCAGCTGGGGCAGGGGCATGTCCAGCGCCGTGGACAGGGGATTGCTGTTGTTCTGCAGCGAGACCGAGGCCTGAAACAGGTTCTTGCCAGGCTCCACTGGACGGGCTCCCTGCAGGGTCCCCATGGTCGAGCAGCCGGTCAGGCAGACCAGCAGCAGGGCCGGCAGCGCCAGCCCCGGCAAGAGATGCGGGGACCGGCCTACCATCGCAGCCCCCCCTGCAGCAGCAGATCCTGGTCGTGGGAGCGGCCGCGGGTGGATCCGCCGTAGAGCAGGTCCACGGCCCAGCGCTCGCCAGGACGCAGCAACAGGCCGACGCGGTAGCGCAGGCCCGGCTGGATCGGCGTCGAGACCTGCCAGTCCCGCTCGGCGCTCAACAGGGTCTGGCGCCAGGTGAAGGCGGGCCCCAGGGCCAGGGCCGCGCGAGCCCGTGGTTTGCCCAGACCGCAGCCCAGCGTGGCGCCTCCCCGCAGCCAGCGCTCGCGGAAGCTGGCCAGTTCCCCTCCCTCGTGGCGCTGGGTATAGGCGCCCTCGGCCTCCAGAAAGAGCATGTCCCCCATATCGAAGCGCAGCCACAGCCCAGCCAGCGGTCGCAGCTGGTGCTCGCCGCTGCCCACGCGCACCGCCGCCATCCCCGTCGCCAGGCCGGCGGCTCCGGCCTGTGCCGCCTGGGGCCAGGCCAGGACGACAGCCAGGCTCAGCGCCACCAGCCAAACGCGGCCCACGGCGACCCCATTCATCGCCGTACCCGCCGCACTCGACTCCCCCGGACCGCGACACGCATCCCACAGCTGGGCAAGCCTCCCCGCAGGGCCGCGAGCAGCGGGGTGAGGGTGCCCCGCAGGGGAGGGGGACCCCCGCGCGGGAGGCCCGGAGGGGAAGCCTGATCGGCCGTACCGCATCCGAGACGCCGACAGAGGCCACCCACGACTCACTCCTCCCCAGCAAAGGAGCCGGCGCAGGCCTCGACCTGGTGCACGCCCTCGAAGCGCACGCGCACCGACTCGCACAGCGTGTCGAAAGCCAGCTCGCTGGGGGCGGCCTGCACCCAGGCGTCCAGCATGCCCCAGGCGTCGCCCATTTCGCCCGGCTCAACCCACAGACGCACGCCATCCAGCACGATGGCCAGCGCCTCGTCCGGGCTGCCCAGGGCCTCGCGCAGGTCCCAGGCCGTGGCCGCGAAGACCGTCCCCAGGGGATAGGGATCGTAGAAATCCAGCAGGCTGTCGGAGGCGTTCTCCAGGTAGGCGGCGGGCAGCTGCACGTCGGCCACTACCCAGTTGCCGGTCAGGTTGCGCTCATCCATGGGCAGCGAGGCCGCGAAGAAATCCGGGTCGTCCAGGGTCAGAGCGGCGACGCTGTCGGCGATGCCTTCATGCAGGCTGGCGTAGTACAAGGAGCTCTCGGTCTCCCGAAGACCGAAGGGTGCCGAGGCCAGCACCCCGCCTGTGCTGAGCCAGTGGAACAGGGCATGGCCGAACTCGTGGCGCACGATGCCAGCGTTGGCGGCCAGGGGCACGTCCTTGGCGATGATGTCGTCCAACAAGATGAAGAAGTGGCCGGCGGTGGCGTAGGCGGCATTCTCCTTGGGCAGCATCTCCAGGTAGAAGTCGGGCATCACCGGAGTCCAGGCCGCGTCCAGCGGGAAGAAGACCTCGGGATCCAACCCGTGCTGCGGCAGCTCCAGCGAGAGATCCTCCAGGTGCCCGTAGAAGCTCCAGAGCAGCAGGCCGTGCTCGTCCAGCGGCACGGCCACGCCATCCTGCGTCTGGTAGGCGATCTCCAGCTGTCTGCCGCCTTCGTAGAAGCTGTCGCCGTTGTCCTCCATGCGCACGTAGCCACCCGTGCGCACCTGACCCAGATCGCCCGCCAGGATCTGCAGGTCACTCAGCGATCCCTTGTCTCGCGGCGTCACGACGTACTGTCCATCCGACAGCTGGAAAGCCAGGTATTGCTGGGCGTCGGGCGCATCGAGAGCGCAGGCCAGGCAGAGAGGCCACAGCAGGAGGGTCGGCGGCGCGTGCAAAGGACGCAGCTCCCTTGATCAGCGGAGGGAGCAGGCACTGTAGCAGCAACAGCCGCGCCTTCCCAACGCCCGCTGGCGAGGCTATCGTATGCACCCCGTGGCTCGAGGCGGACCGATTCCCTCTCTCCTGTCATCTGCCGCGTTCCTGACCGCGCTGGCCGCCCAGGCCACGACGCCGCCCCAGGGCTCGGCGCCGGCCCCCTCCTCGCAGTCCCCCCACGCCTGGGACGAGGCCCATGGTCTGGGGCGCAGCGCAGCGCGCTCGGCCGCCCCTCCCCCTCCCCCCGACGAGCCCTCACCCGGACCCCAGGTCACGGTATACGGCTACTGGCCCTACTGGGGAGACGACCTGCAGACCATCGCCTGGGACCAGCTCTCCCACCTGGCCATCTTCAACGTCGACCTGCAAGGGGACGGCAGCCTGGACGACCAGCACCACTGGACCGACCACGCCACCGAGGCCGTGGCCCTGGGGCAGAAGTACGGCGTCAAGATCCACCTGACCGTCACATGCTTCGACGACAAGACGGCCGCGGATTTCTTCCCCTCGGCCAGCCGGCGCAGCGCCGCCGTGGCCGAACTGGCGCAGCTGGTGGAGGCCTACGGTGCCGACGGCGTAAACATCGACGTGGAGGGCCTGAACAGCGAGCACAAGGACCAGCTGACCGCCTTCACCCAGGAGCTCTCCATGGCCGTGGACGAGGTCTTCTTGGCCACGCCCGCCATCGACTGGTCCGGGGCCTACGACTACGACGCCCTGGCAGCCGCCAGCGATGGGCTCTTCATCATGGCCTACGGCTACCACTACTCCGATGGGGATCCGGGGCCCAACTCCCCCCTGCACGGGGGCGATCCCTGGAGCGACTACGCCATCTCGTGGACCGTGGACGACTACCGCATCTACGGCGCTCCCGACGACAAGATCATCGTCGGGCTGCCCCTGTACGGCCGCAACTGGCCCACCACGGACAACTCGGTGCCGGGCGAGGCCACGGATGAGGGCAGCTCGGTCACCTGGGTCTCGGCCATCTCACAGTGCGAGAGCTACGGCCGCCTGTGGGACGAGGTGACCTCCACGCCCTACTGCTTCCCCGACAGCACGCACCAGCTCTGGTACGACGACGTGCAGAGCCTGGAGGACAAGATCGCCTGGTCCGTGGACCAGGGCCTGCAGGGTGTGGGCTTCTGGGCCGTGACCTACGAGGACGGCGATCCCGCGCTCTGGGAGCTGGTGGACGAGCTCACCAACTGGCGAGAGCCCTCCGACAGCGGCGACAGCGACCAGCCCGGAGACAGCCAGCCGGCGGGGGACAGCGGCGCTGCCGACGACGGTCCTGGCGCGCAGCAGGGGCTGCCTCCGGACCACCGCGGCGTAGACGAAGGCTGCGGCTGCGGCGCGCTGGCCGGCAGGCGCGCCTGGCTGGGCCTGCTGGCCCTGGGCGGCCTGCTGGGCCTGCGGAGGCGGCGTTGAAGACCTGGGCCTGGACCGCGTTGGCGGCGTTGGCGGCGCTGCTGGCCTGGGCTGCCACCCAGCGCAGCGTGCTGCTGGCGACGAGCCCGCAGGCGAGCGAAGCGAGCCAGGCCACCACCCCCAACGCAGCCGCCGCGGCGCCCCCTGCCGCCGCGCAGGAGCCGAACATGACGCTGCACGACGCCATCGCCAACCGGCGCTCGCTGCGCCGCTACGCCGCCACTGCACTGGAGCTGGACGACCTGATGCAGGTGCTCTGGGCCGCCCAGGGCATCACCGGGCGCAGCGCCCACTACCGCGCCATCCCCTCCGCCGGAGCCCTGCACCCGCTGGAGCTCTACGTGGCGGCCGGAGACGTGGCCGGGCTCGAAGCGGGCCTGTACCACTACCGGATCAGCGACGGCACGCTGCAGCTGCTGCGCAGCGGCGACCAGCGCGCCGCCATCAAGGAGGCCGCCCTGGGGCAGGAGCCCCTCGGCACGGCGCCGGCCGTGCTGCTGGTGGCCGCGGTCTTCGAGCGCACCACCGTCAAGTACGGCCAGCGCGGCCTGCGCTACGTGTTCATGGAGGTGGGCCACCTGGCCCAGAACGTCTACCTGCAGGCCCAGGCCCTGGGGCTGGGCACAGTGTCCATGGGCGCTTTCCATGACGACCGCGTACAGGCCTTGCTGGGCGAACAGGTCGAGCCCCTGCTGATCATGCCCCTGGGCGTGCGGGAGCGGGGTTCCAGCCCATGACATACTGAGCGCCAGGACCCCCCATGCTATTCCAACACCGCCACCTGCTGCCCCTCCTGCTCTGCGCCGGCTCCCTGGCCTGTCAGCGCCTGACCGTGGGCGCGCCCGCCACCGGCGACAGCGGCCCGACCAGCGGAGACAGCGAGGACAGCGAGCCCGGCGGCGACGACCCGGACGACAGCGACCCCATCGACCCTGGCGACAGCTGCCAGCCCCAGGCCGACATCGCCGATCCCTTCTACCTCGAGGGAGACCGGGTCAGCTTCTCCATGAGCTGCGGCAGCGGAGCCGAGCGCCAGGACTACTCCTTGAGCATCACGGGCCTGCCCTCCGGAGCCAGCTTCGACGAGCAGACCTGGGAGGTGGACTGGCAGACGGGCTACGCCGACGGCGCCCGCTACGACCTGCTGCTGGCCGCCAGGCCCGCCGACGAGCAGGGCGGCTTCCCCGAGAGCGCCGTGGCCAGCTTCTGGGTGGCCGACGCCGTGGGCAATCCGGAAAACGAGCCCGTGGTCGCCGCCGAGTACACCGAGGAATGGGGCCTGCCCGTCTTCCACTTCGAGCCTTCGGGGTCCCTCACCTCCACCCATATTCCCGCCGACCTCACGGTGATGGGCCACCTGTACCACGTGGAGATGAAGGTACGCGGGGCCTACAGCTCGGGCTTCCCCAAGCAGAGCTACACCGTGCGTTTCTCGGACGAGGACCTGGACGCCTCTCACTGGGACATGGGCAACAAGGACCACCTCTACGTGATCACGCCCTTCGACGACAACAGCTACGTGCGCCAGAAGCTGGCCTACGACATGTGGCAGGCCATCGCAGACCACTGGAAGCGTGACCGGTTGGCGCCGCGCACCTTCTTCGGCGTGGCCTATATGAACGGGGCCTACCACGGCCTCTACCTGTTCTCGGATCGCCCCGACGACCACTTCGCCCAGGAGATGGGCCTGTCCAGCGAGGGCAACCTGTACAAGGCCGTGAACCACGACGCCAACTTCTTCCGCACCGGCTCGGGCGGCGGCTTGAAGGGCACCTTGCACGACGGCTACGAGAAGAAAGAAGGCCCGCCTGAAGATTGGAGCGACATCGACGCCCTGGTGGCCTTCTGCGCCGACAGCAGCGACGACGAGTTCTACGCGCAGGCCGACGAGTGGATGCGCAGCGACGAGTTCATGGACTGGTTCATCTTCGTGCACCACACTTCGTCCGACGACTCGGCCGGCAAGAACTCCTACCTCTACAACGACCCCGAGGCCTTCGAGTTCCGCTACTGCCCCTGGGATTTCAATCACAGCTTCGGCCAGGGCTGGTACACCTACCGCGTCCCCTCCAACAGCTACAACGATTTCAAGAGCTACAACGCCATCTTCGCCCATTTCCAGAACGGCGAGGAGGCCAGCGAGGAGCTCTGGGGTCGCTTCTGGGAGCTGATGAACGAGGGCCCGCTGCGGCTGGAGTGGCTGCACGAGAAGCTGGACAGCTACTACGAGCAGATGGAGCGTAACGCCGAGCGCGACTGGGAGGTCTGGGGCAGCACCTTCCACTCGAGCTGGAGCAGCTACAACCCCAACGACTACCTGCAAGAACGCGAATACCTCTACCAGTGGCTGGAGGAGCGCGACGAGTGGATGCACTACTACCACGGGGATCAGAAGTAGCTGCGCCCACGGCGAGAGGGAGAGGGTGGAAGGGTGGAACCTTCACCCCGGGTCTTGTCGCTGCCGCGCCAACATCCGGTCCCAGGCCTCCACGCGCTCGTCATCCTCGCCCATCATGTCGACCATCCACCGGCGCACGTACGCGGCATCCAGGTCGTTTCCCTGGACAGCGATCAGCTTCTCCAGGTCGACCAGGTCCTTGGCCCTGAAGAACAAGAGCTTGAACACAGCGGTCGCCTCGGCCGAGAGGTAGGCAGCTTCGCCCAGCGGGCCGCCGAGTCGAACAGAGGTGCGCATCGCCTCCCAGGAAAAGGGGATGCTTGGCGTGAACAGGTCGATCCGCAGCCCCTCGCACCACCCGATGATGACATCGCCCCTCGCATCCGCGCGATGCGCGGCTGTCCTGTCCAGCGCGACGCCAGCACCCTCCAGCGCGTCCAGCGCAGCGTCGAGCCCACCGGTCTCGACGAAGAGGTTGATGTCGACATCGATGGTTCCACGAGGATCCCCCCAGACACCGTAGGCGATGGCGCCGCCGATGGCGTAGGGAATCTCGGCCCTGTCCAGCGCAGCGGCCAGACGAACGGCGATGGTGAAAGCATCGAACTCGAGGGGATTCACGTCCGGTCCCCCAGACGACGTAGCGCCTCGGTCGTCGAGGCTGGGACGCGATCGCGCAGGACGAGCACGCGGTCGCGCTTGGGGTTGAGGTTGAGCACCTGCAACGAAGCCTGGCACACCAACGCGACGAGCCGCAGACGTTCCTCGGCGGAGAGGGAACGCGCACGGGCCACCTCTTCGCCGACGGGATTCAGCTCCTTGTCGAGAGAACGCGGCAGAATCAGCTTCATGCCATGATCGTAACGGAAGGCGAAGCGACTCGCAGCGCCCGCACCACGCTCAGAGCAGAAACGGGATCACCGCACTCCTCCCTCGGGGATAGTCCGGGAACTCCCGCAAGTACCACAGGTGGTGGGCCAGGGCCCGCGGCACCAGGTTGGCGGCCGTGTAGAGCGCGAACGCCAGCCCGGCCGGCGACCAGGTGGCCAGGGCCCAACCGCTCCAGAGCAGGATCTCGCCCAGGTAGTTGGGGCAGCTCACCCAGCGGAAGAGCCCGCCGCGCGGGATGCCATAGCCCCCCTCGCCCGGGCGCCGCAGGCGGCGCAGCAGGGCGTCGGAGTGGCGGTTGATGGCGTAGCCCGCTGCGAAGAGCGCCAGGCCCGCCAGGAAGCGCGGATCGGTCACCCACTCGCCGGCGTAGCCGGGGCCATGCTCGCTCAGCCAGCTGGCATTCAGGTAGGAAGCCAGCAGGTTGTGCCCCGCGCCCAGCCCCAGGATCAGCAGCGGCGTGCGGTGCCCGGCCCCCGCCCGCATGCGCAGCGGGTAGATGAAGGTCCGCTGCAGATAGTGGGCCTGCCACAGGACGAAGAAGAGCAGGGGCAGCCCCTGCATGGCCCTGGAGCCCAGAAAGAAGAAGAGCGCGAAGGCGAAGACCGAGGGCGACTCCCACAGGATCCAGGACAGCCTGGTGTCCAGCTGGGGGCCCCAGCCACGGCGGCGATGACGGCCGTAGGGGGCTTTCAGGACCAAGAGCGCCACGAAGGACAGGGGCACCAGGGCGAAGTAGGCCAGCAAGGCCGCTTCGAAGGCGGATTCGGCAGACATGTTCACCAGCGGTGAGCCAGAGGCGGGACAACAGCCATTCGCAGCTATAATACTCCGCACCCGCGCCCCCTCACCCATCCCGGAGTGCACGATGAAGTCCCCCCTCTCCTTCCTCTGCCTCGCCCTGCTCCTGCCCGGCTGTAAGAAAGACGAGCAGGACAGCGCCGCCGAGACCTGCAGCGCCCCCACCGACCAGTGGACCCTGGGAGAAGTGATCGACACCGAGGGCTGCGGCGTGCTGGCCAAGATCGAACAAGCCCCATGGGGCGGCCCTCTGTGGGTGCTGCGTCTGGAGGGCGATCACTACGACATGGGCTACCAGCACGGGCGCCTGGCCGGGCCCCAGCTGCTGGACCTGTGGTGGACCTATATGGGCACCATCGGGGAAGAGATAGGCATCAGCGCCGAGTCCACGGACACCATGCTGGGCAACATGCTGGACACGGCCTGGGAGTACTACGAGCCCAACACGCCCGACATCTTCATGGAGGAGTTCCAGGGCATGGCTGCCGGCATGGAGGCCGCCGGGGTCGAGTACGACGATCACAACGACGAGACCGACGACGATCTGATATCGCTCCCCATCCGGCTGATCACCCTGATAGACCTGGCCATGTCATCGCAGCTGGACTTCGACAACCTCTCGGCCCTGTCCACCTTCCTGTCCAACGGCTACACCGAGGCACTGCTGGAGTACTACGGCATGTCCGCCCGGCCGGCCCCGCCCGAGGTCCGGAGCGCCATCGAGGCCCTGCGCGCGGCGGGCGCCCACGGCCAGGTGCCCGGGCTCGACTGCTCCTACTTCGCGGCCTGGGGCGATCGCACCGACGACGGCGGGCTGTACATGACCCGCAACATGGACTTCACCTCCGACTCAGGCATCTACGAGTACGCCATGGTCACCGCGTTCGTGCCCGACGAAGGCGTGCCCTACGCCTCCATCTCCTGGCTGGGCGCTTCGCTTGGCGTGCTGGCGGGCATCAGCCAACAGGGCATCGCGGTCAGCGCCGTGGGCGCCGAGAGCCCCTACGAGCGCGTCACCACCGAGCCGGCCTTGCTGCGAGCCCGAGAGGCGCTGCAGTTCTCCTACGACCTGGACGGCTCCCTGCCCTACCTGACCAACACCGTGGACGACGGCATCAACCGCGCCCCCACCATCGGCTACAACGCCCTGCTGTCCTGGGGCGACCCCGAGAACGACGGGGCCGACGCCCAGTCGGTCATCCTCGAGACCAACGGCCTGGAGGTGGGCGCCTTCCACCACCACAACGACTGCACGGTGGAGCCCAGCCTGCTGCGCTTCGACTACGACGGCGTGGCCACCGAATGGACCCAGGGCGACCACCCGGAGTGGGTCAACGACGAGGCCGACGCCAAGGAGATCGACGGCGAGGGCAACGTGCGTCTCTTCGAGGTGGACGCGCACGGCGACTACGTGCTGGACGCCCACGGCAACTACATCGAGGTGGAGAAGGGCGGCCAGCCCATCCAGACGGGCTACCCCGAGCCCTGCGCCCTGTACCGGGGTGACGAGGCCATGGCCTACGGCGTGCGCATCCACCAGGCGGCCGCCCACGGCCCCATGGGCGGCGACGGCAGCGGGCTGATGATCGACAGCGGCACCTACGAGGGCCGCTACTGGCCCATGCGCCAGATGACCGTAGCCTACGCCGAGGGCAGCGAGTTCACCTGGAACGACGAGGTGGTCATTCCCGACAGCGGCGGCGCGCAGGTGCCCATCGGCCTGGACGAGGCCGAGGCCATCTCGCGCGTGGCGGCCATGAGCAGCAACGTCTGGGACGTGGTCTACGACACCACCGACCTGGTGATCCGCGTCTCCTACGAGAGCGGCACGGGCGACGACTGGATCCCGGCCTCGGAGCAGCCCCCCTTCCTCGAGATCGACCTGCAGGAGCTCTTCCTGACGGACTAGACACCGGCCCCTTTTTCTCATGCGGGAAGGCCTCGGGGCTGGTAGAGGAGGGGGAATCCCACCGTCACGATCCGAGCTTCTCATGGCCACTCGCAACCCCGGTCTCCTCTTCGCGCTCCTCTCCGTGGCCGCCCTGGCCTGCGAGACGGGCGCCCCTCAGCAGGGTCAGGCGCAGCCAGCCGAAGGCCAACTTGGACCGCCGGGCCAGGCTGGCCAGCAGGACCAGCCGGGCGACAAGGACCAGGCAGAAAAGGGCGACGAAGCCCTGCGTCTGCAGGGCAGCTGGCGCATGGAGCTGAGCGCCGAGCAGAAGGACCGCTACCGGCTCATCACCCTGGCCTTCCGCGATCCGCCGCCGAGCGAGGACGAGATCAAGGAGCTGGCGCTGGGCTCGGACGACCAGACCATGCTCGAGATGATCCAGCAGCGAATGGCCGAGGATCCCAACGACCCCCAGCTGGCCGAGATCCGCAGCAGCCTGCAGGGATACCAGGACTCCTCCCTGGAGATCACCGCCGACCAGCTGCGCTTCTCCTGGGGTGATCGCCAGGAGGTCTACGCCTACACGGTGGAAGAATCTGGCACGGGCAGCTTCACGATCACCACCCGTGCCCTTGACGGCGAGCAGCCCAACGAGAGCGTGACCATCGCCCTGGAGGGCGAAAACCGCATGTCCGTGACCCCCGAGGGAGGCAGCGAGGGCGACAAGGCCTACTACAGCAAGCAGGAGGGAGCGGAACCGGAGAAGGGGCCGCAGGGGCCAAAGGAGCCGATGGAGCCTCCCGAGGGGGACCCTCCTGCCGGGGAGCAAGCCGTAGAGGGATAGTGCGGCTGGCGCCACCCACCCTCGGTGACAGGGGAGGTGGAAGTGCGAGTGCGGGTGGAGGAGGAGGGTGGAGGGGGAGGGGGAGGTGACGGGTGCGAGTTCGGGATGAGGGGAGAAGATGACGGCAGCGAGTTCGAATGCGGTCGAACTCGTCTATGACGAGGATGAGATAGACTCCGAGCCTTTCGATCAGGAATCGGAGATCCTCCGGGGAGTTCTCACTGGAACCCAGCATCTGGTCGAGACGCAGGAAGCCCTCTCGCTTCTCCGCGAGGAAGCCCACATTGCGGGCGGTGGAGGCGGGCACAGTGATCTGGCGCAGGAGCTTCCTGAAGATACTCTCGTACTTGTCATTCGATCCGCATGTGACCTTCGCGACGGTCAACTCCTCACCCAGGCCCTGCATGAGCTCGATGAAGATGTTCGCGAGCGAGGTCTTGCCCACGCCCCGCTCTCCGAAGAGGATGGCGTGCCCTCCTGGAGTTCCGCAGGCCTTGACGAGTGCGCTGATCTCGTCGCTTCGGCCGGCGAAGAGCTCTCGGCGTGTGATCGGCACGGAGGGAGTGAAGACCCTTGTGGCTCGAAGCCGCCTCGTCAGTTCGTCCATGACGGAACTCACTTGCTGGTGTCAGCAGATTAGTTTCCGTTGTCTGGCCGTTAGTCAACGTTGGCCATGGTTTACTAAGAGCCGCAGACGGGAGCGAGGTCGGTGTGCGTAGACTCGGGGCAACAGAGGATGCTGGTGGAACTCCTGGATGAGCAATAGCCGCCCCTGTGCCGCGCCTCAGAACCGCAGGCCCACCCCCACCCCCGGCCCGCAGCCCACCCCCGAAGCCCGCACCATCCAGATCCCCAGCCCCGTCACGGCCACCCCGCCGATGGCCGTGCCGGTCCAGACCTTCTTCATGACCGCCCGCCGCTCCGGGAACTGGATGAAGGGCTTCTCGTCCCCGGTGGTCACCATGGCCAGCAGAAAGGCCGTCGACAGCCCGGCCGCCGCGCCACCAAGCGTGGCGGTGACGATGCCCGCCTGGCGCAGGCGCTTGTCCTGCTCGATGTCCAGGCGCACCTCGGCCAGCAGCTGAGCCCGGAGGCGGGCTTCGATCACGGTGGGATCGGGCGCGGGCGCAGGCGCGGCCGGCGCGCTGGGAGCGGGCGGTTCCTTGCCCAGGTAGAGCACGGCGAAGCCCGTCACGTCCGGTCCCAGCTCTTGGGCCAGGACATAGGCTGCCCGCAGCTCGTGCTCCTGGGGCACCAGGTCGTCGGGCAGGGCGTAGCCGGGGCTGACCACCAGCAAGGCCCGCAGGGCGGCCATCAGCCGCTCCTGCTGGCCGGCGTCCAAAGCCCCCAGCGCCAGCACCACGAAAAGCTCGGCGTTCTTGGTGCGAAATCCGGATCCCGCCAGGCAGGCCAGATCCTGCAGCAGCTGGGCGTGGGCCACCTGGAAGGGCGCGTCCTCGCCCCGCCGCCAGGCCAGCCTGGCCTGGTTGACGTGCTGCTCCAGCACGATGCCGTCCGCCTGGCACTGGGCGTAGGCGGGCGGAGCGCTGAGCAGCAGCCAGGTTGCCAGGACCAGGTTCATCAGTAGCAGGCCCCCCACATGCCCTCACCCATGGCCCGGGCCCATTGCTCATCCTGCTCGAAGGTCTGGGACCAGGTGGAGGTGGCGCTGAAGGTCATCACGTCGGCGAAGCCCCCGCGTAGCAGCAGGCGCTCCAGGAAGCAGTTGAAGGAGCTGGACAGGTGCACGTAGGCCAGGGTGCGATCGAAATCGTCTTCGCAGTCGTAGTCGAAGCTGAGCCAGACCAGGCGCCCCTCTACCGCCGCCGCTGTGAAATCCGAGGCCTCCGGACCGTAGCACTCGGTCCCACCCCAGGTCTCGGGCGTATCCACGCCGATGATGCGCACGTCCTCCTCACCGCCGTCGCTCTGGCGGGTGACGTGGATGGTGTCGCCATCGGCGACCCAGTCCACGCGTACCAGCTCGGCCTCGCGGCAGGGGCCGGGTCCAGCGGGCAGGGAGCCACCGTCCAGGACGCGCAGCGCCTCTTCGCTCGGCAGGCCGCAGCGCATATCGCCGGCCTGCAGCTCACCCACGAAATCGCCCGTGTCCCAGCCACCGGGGGGGCCGGCGCCCGTGTCGACGGTCTCCTCCTGGCTGGTGGAGGGGAAGATGCAGCCCGCCAGCAGCGAGCAGGCGAGGAAAGCGCGAGGGACCATCAAGCTTCCTGGCAACGAGCGATGAGATCTCCGTATCCCGGCCGCAGCGGATCGCCTGTCAAGTGGCGTTGACGTGTGAGCTGGGCCCGCGCCTGCAGTCCCGGCAGCTCGATGTCGGCCAGCCCGGCCAGCTGCAGCCAGGTGCCCAGGCGATCGCAGACACGCCGCAGCAGCAGCGTGTCGCCGCTGTCCAGGCAGCGCTGGAAGGCCTGGCGGTCCGTGGCCAGGGCGTCCGCTCCCAGGCGCCGCTCCAACATGCCGAAGAAGCCCTGGTGCAGCCCCAGGCGCAGGGCGTCGCGCAGCACCTGCATGCGCAGGGTGTGGTGCGTGCCCTCCCAGTTCTCGAAGACCACGTTGTCCCGCAGCAGGCGGGGCAGCACGCTGAAGCTCTCGATGGTGCCGTTGCCCGCGAGCACCTCGATGGCCCGGTTGATGGCGTCGTGGCTGTCGATGGCCGCGCGCAGCTTGTTCAGGTTCAAGCCCATGCGCAGAAAGGCCCGCTCCTGTTCGTCGGCCAGGTCCGCATCGACCCGCTCCTGCAGCTCGGCCAGCCAGAAAGAGCCAGCCAAGGCCGCCTCGGCCGTGGCCTGGATCATGGCCAAGGTCTCCTGCACCAGGGGATATTCCCTGATCGGCCTACCGAAAGCGCTCCTGCACGCGGCGTAGCCCCGGGCCACCAGCCAGGCGCGATGGGCCAGGCCCGCGCAGCCGAAGGCGTTGTAGAGGCGGCTGGTGTCGATCACCAGCTCCATGGTGTGCTGGAAGCCGCGCTCCAGGGGCCCCAGCGGCTCGGCTACGGCATCCTCGAAGTCCATCTCTGCGCTGCACATGCTGCGTGTGCCCAGCTTCTCCTTCAGGCGCCGCATGCGGAAGCCGTTGGGCACCCCATCCCGCTCGCGCGGCACCAGGAACAGGCCCAGCCCGCCCGTGCCCGGCCGGGCGCCCTCGGGACGCGCCGTCATCAGGAAGAGATCGGCGTCGGCGCTGGAGCAGAACCACTTCTCGCCGCGAATGCGCCAGCTGCCGTCCGTCGCGCGCCGCGCCAGGCAGGCGTTCGCCCCTACGTCCGAGCCGCCCTGCACCTCGGTCAGGAACTGGGCCGCGGCCGCGTGTTCGCCGTAGACGGGCCGCAGCAGCCTGGGCAGCCAGGCCCGACGCTGGGCCTCGTTTCCCAGGGCCTGCAGCGCGCGGATGGCGCCGGCCGTGCAGGCCAAGGGGCAGTTGTGACCCGCCTCCCCTGCGTGGCTCGACAGGTAGAAGAGCGCCAGAGCGAAGCGATGGGGGTTGGGCTGCTGGGCGTAGGCGGCCATGATGCCGCTCTCGTAGATCAGGCGGCCCGCCTGGTGGTAGCTGGGGTGGTGGGCCACCCGCTCCTGGCGATATCCAAGGGCATCCCATGCTTCCAGGCGGGGCAGGTTGGCGTCCTGATTGTTCTCGCGGACGGCGCGATCCAGCGCACCGGCCGCGACCGCGCCGAAGCGTTCCAGCGCCGCCTCCCGCTCTCCCAGTCCCGCCCGCGCCACCAGGGCCCGGAGCAAGGGATCCGCCAGGTAGTAGTTGCCTGGCTGCTGCTCGAGCCAGAACGCCATGGCCTCTCGGCCCTGTTCGACGGCTCCCATGGATGACCTCCAGCGTTCGAGGTGAGAGAATGACAAGGCGTACTCTCTACTCCCGCCCCCACCCTCGCCGCCAGCCCAGGTGTTCCATGGAGCTTCGCCTCTCTCCGCCCCGCATCCTCACGATCCTGCTCCTCGGCGCATGCAGCGCCCAGGCGCCTGCACCGCCCCCCGCCCCGGCGGTGGAGCCCGCGCCCCCCGCCCCGGCGGCCGAGCCTCCACCCCGAGCAGCCTTTGAAATGAGCTCCGCAGCCTTCGAGCAGGGGGCAGCAGTGCCCCAGCTGCACACCTGCCAGGGCGAGGACAGCTCCCCTGCCCTGTCCTGGTCCGGGATACCGGAAGGGACCGCCAGCCTGGCCCTGATCGTGGACGACCCGGACGCACCCGATCCCGCCGCACCAAAGATGACCTGGGTGCACTGGGTGCTCTACAACCTGCCCGCCGACAGCCAGGGTCTGCCAGCCGCCGTGGGCAAGACGCCCGGCGGCGAGCTGCCCTCCGGCACGCTGCAGGGCCTGAACGACTGGAAACGCACCGGCTACGGCGGCCCCTGTCCCCCCATCGGCGAGCACCGCTACTTCCACAAGCTCTACGCCCTGGACGTGGTCTTGCCCGACCTGCAGCAGCCCGACAAGGCGCAGCTGGAGGCAGCCATGGAGGGCCACGTGCTGGCCCGCTGCGAGCTGATGGGGACCTATGTCAAGCGCTAGGGGCTAGGCCCCCGTCGCCATGGTCCAGTCGCCGAACAGGGCGGCCTGCAGGTCCTCAGCGGGGTCGTAGAGCTCGTCGCCGGCCGCGGCGGGCTCAGCTTGCCCGTCGTCGCCGCCGGCCACGATCCCCGCCTGGCTCGGCTCCAGCTGCTCGCCCGCGCGGGTGGCGTCGCCGTTGGCGTTCAGCGTCGAGAGCAAGGCGATCCAGAAGAAGGTGTGTGACATGGGGCACCTGGCTGCGGGGTGATGAGGACAAGCTGGACACGGCTCGGGGCATCGGCAAGGGCTGGGATCAGAAGGACCCGCCAGGGCCGGCTGGGCTTCCGGGCCTGGCCCCCTTTCCTGCGCTAGGACGTCCCCCATGCCGCCGCGTCCTCCCCTGCCCCCTTCCCTCGATCCGCGCAGCTACCGCGGCTCTCCCGCCACCGTGGGTCTGCGCCTGCTGGCCTTGGCGCTGCTGCTGGGGTTCATCCCGGTCGTGTTGGTGAACTTCTGGTTCATGAGCCAGGAAACCGAGCCCGTGGAGCGGGTGGCGTTCAGCTTCAGTCGCCAGGACCTGGATCCCGGCAAGCTGCCGCCCGCGCTCCAGCAGCGCTTCGGCCCTGACGCGGGCCTGGTGCTGGCGCGCCTGAACGAACAGCGCAGGCTGCAGCAGACCTCGTGGCTCAATCCCTATTCCGGAGCCAGGCTGCGCCGGGCAGCCTTCACCCTGCTGGGACAAGAGCGCATCCTGGCACTTCCCAGCGGCATGCTGGTCCAGCTCTGCCGGGCCGTGGACGTCGGGGGCACCGAAGCGCTCTTCGCCCTGCTGCTGGACAAGGCCATGGCGGCCATCCGCGATCCCCGCCGACGCCTGGCGCAAGACGAGCTGCGAGCTCACGTGCAGGCCGAAATCCTGGAGGGCGCGCGGCAGCGGCTGGAGAGCGTCGGGGCCCAGCTGGACAGCGCTCCCCTGGCCGGGCCCCGCCCGCGCCTGCTGCTGCGCGGACAGAGCCATCGCTATGCGGTCAGCGCAAAGGGAGTGTCCGAGTGGGAGCGGGCCAGCTTCCACGCCTGGACCGGCCTGGTGGCCGAGCACTTCGCTGCGCAGGGCGTGCCCTGCGTGGAGCACGAATTCGCCCTGCAGCACGGCAAGCTGGTCGAGCGCACCGACAGCCTGAGCCGCAGCCTGGGCCTGGAACGCAGCTGGGTGGAGGGCTGGTACGACTTCGAGGCCCACTTCCGCGCCCTGGCTCAAGGCGAACAGCCCCAGGACAGGCCCTTCTGGGAGCTGGGCCAGCTCTACGCCTGGAATCTCCTCAACCAGGCCGGGCTGGTGGAGGTGGTCTTTCTGGGCCACGGCATAGACCTGAGGGCCAGGGATCTGGCAGAGGAGCGTTGGGCCCCCTTCAAGCTGCTGCCCCTGGCCATTGGCGACGAGGTCCAGGAGATCCTGACCCTGGGCCACCACCGGGAGCGCTTCTCCATCCGCTACGGCATCTGCATGGCGGCCCGCACCCCCTTCGTCGCCGTGAGCTGCTCCAACAAGCTGGGCGACACGGTCGAGCCCGAGGACAACGCCTCTTTCGTGAGCTTCCTGTTGGAAAACGGCTGGTATCCGGATCCTGAGTCCATGGAGCGCTTCTCGTTCAGGATGTTCAAGGCGCTGCAAGCGGGCCTGCGCGGGCTACAGGACGACCAGCAGATGGAGCGCGTGGTCGCCCAGCTGGTGCGAGACGGCCAACCCTGGTTCAGCGCGCCCGGCGAGATCCGGCGGGCAGTGCAGCTGCAAGAGGAGGTATTCCTGCTGCGAGCCGGAGGGGCCGAGACGCCCGACCTGCTGCTGATCACCGAGGTCCGCGGCCCTCTCGAGCGGCAGCTGGCCCTGCGACTGCAATGCGCCACCATGAGCTGGCGCCTGCTGGAACAGACCGAAGCCGGACTGGAGCCGGGCGCGCCCTACGAGCCCTGCCCGCGCGCCGACTGCGACGAAGCGCTGCAGCAGCTGGCTGCCCAGGCTCGGGAACACGCCCAGCTGGGCAAGGATCCCTGGTCACCGAGCAGGGTCTACCAGCTGCGCCGCGGGCTGCGCAGGCGACTGCTGGCCCCCGCCCCCAACGCCGCCAACAGGTTCCTGCGCCTGGCCCTGCTACGGGGCGAAGAGCAGCCGATCCAGGAATTCCTGCGACAAGCGCTCGCGCTTCAACAGGCCTTCTCGGCCGCCAGGCTGCAGGGCCTGATCCTGGCGGAACAGAACGGCGCACTGATGGATCTGGCCGCGCTGGAGGGGCTGGCCCTGCGGGAAGAGGCGCAGCCCTAATCGACGCCCCCCCTGGGCAGCTCGAAGATCATCATGGCGCCGTCTGGCAGGCATTCCTGAAAGACGGGTTCCCCCAGACGCCGGCGCAAGATGGACTTCTGCGGCATCTTGATATGGCAGTTGCTTTCTCGGGAGCTGTAGTTGTCCCCGTTTTTCATCCCTGGGCGTACCCTCTTCCGCGGCCCCTCGGGCCCTTCGGCCCGATTACTCCGCACGCGGCACTGCTGCAGCACGACGTGGGTGAAGCCCAGCTTGCGCAGCTGGGCCAGCTCGTGCCGCAGGGGCAAGTGGTTCGCTGTCTGCGTCCAGTACCCGCGGGACAGGCGCGACAGGCTGGCGTAGGCCCCGTTGGTCTCGTAGAGCCGGCGCAGCTCGCTGGACCAGAGCGCCCGCGGCGTGTCCAGGCAGCAGCTGGGCAGGCCGTGCTGGATCTGGGCCAGGATCGGCGCATAGACGCAGGGTCCACTGGGCGGGATCAGGTCGAAGATGGCCCCGGCCTCCAGCTCGGACAGGGCCTGGTAGCTCTCGGGCAGCGGGGGCGGCTCGCAGACGGGCATGGGGAAGCGCTTGTTGACCTGCAGAAGAGCCAAGCCCAGCAGCAGGCCCGACACGGCGACGCAACCCAGGCCGCTCCATCTTCCTCGGAGCGCCGACCTCAGCTGGGCCAGGCCCAGGGCCACCATCACGGCCAGGCAGACGCCACCCAGCAGCAGGAAGCGGTAGGGCCAGTGAAAACGAATGAAGCCCGGCACCAACCAACCCAGGGCCTGGTAGGGCGAGGGCAGTCTCAGCCCGTCCTGCAAGCTCACCAGCCAGGGTCCCAGCGCCATCAGGTGCAGCACCAACCCGCAGAAGGCCCAGGGCCACAGCCGTCGACCCGCCCTCCAACCCCCCAAGGCCGCCACCAGGGCGGCCAGGGGCAGAACCAGCGCCGCGCCGTTGGGTCGACCCATGGGTCGCAGGCCGAACAGGCGAGACCAGTCCATGCTGGCTGAGGCACCGGAGGAGACCATGATCCACTCCCCCAAGGGCTGATCCGGCCCGCGGTGGAAGAGGGGGGGCAGCAGGGTGCTCGGCCCCAGGGTCAACCAGACGTAGAGCGCCACGGGCAGCACGCCAGCTGAGGCCACCAGAACCAACCAACCCGTCCGGCGCAGCAGCTCACGCCGCGCGGGCGGATCCCCTCCCCGCTCCGCAGGCGCCGCCAGGAAGAAACCCAGCCCCAGCAGGGGCAATCCCAGGCCGGTGATCAGCACGGCGCCCAGGTAGTCGAAGGCCGCCAGGCCCATGAAGGCCGCGGCGAGGACCAGGTCTCGCCGCAGTCCCTCTCGATACCAACGCCCCAGGAAGAGCAGGAAGAGGGCCACCAGGCCGAAGCAGAGCTCCTCGACTCTGCCCTGCTGCACCTCGTTGAGCAGCGCTGGAGACAGCTGGTAGAGGACTGCGGCCAGCACGGCTGCCAGCCGATCCCGGCTGAGGGCATGAGCCAGCAGGTAGACACCCACCCCACAGGACAGGTAGAGCACGAAGACCGCGGCATTGGAGGCTGCCAGGGGTCCGAAGGCGCCTACCAGGGGGGAGCCGATCACCAGGTCGAGGTGCCCGCCCCATAGCTCAGTGAGATCCAGCTGAGCAGGCCAGGTCAGCAGCTCGGTGGAGAACAGCGCTTCTTCACCGCTCAGGGCGCGCTGCGCCCACCAGTACTGCCAGATATGCAGCACCAGGTCGCGTCCTGGCCGGACACCGTGGCACACCATGTGCGTGGAGAAGCGACCCGCCAGGGGCGCGAAGGCCAGGCAGGTGAAAGCCAGCAGGCCCAGCAAGGGGGGGGAGTGGTGACGCCAGGGGCCAGGATGCGGCCTGCTCAAGCTGAAGACCTCCCTGCACGACCGGGGGCTGGTTGGGAACAATCCTAACCCGCACAGGCGCTGGGACGGCAAGGGACGTGCGGACCGGGACGTGCAAAACGCCAAGCCGGGCCTTAAAGCAGATCAGTTCTTGATCGTGGAATCCCTCGCGCGGAGGTACCCGTGGCCAAGCGCATCACCCTCGCCCAGCGCGTCTTCTGGCGCACCTGCTGGTTCTTTCTGCTCTTCACGGCCCTGCCGCTGATGCGCCTGACGGCGACAGGCTTCTGGCAGCTGCCCCGCAGCGGGGCCTACCTGCTGCTGTCCAACCACGTCACCTGGTTCGATCCCTGGCTGCTGGGCACCTTCGTGGTCCGCCGCATCCACTACATGGCCAGCGCCCACTGGTTCCGCATCCCCTGGCTGCGCTTCTTCCTGGATCTCTACGGCACCTTCCCCAAGAAGAAGATGGCCAAGGACCGCCAGGCCATGATCGACCTGAGCGAGTGGATCGAAGCGGGCGAGATCGTGGGCATCTTCCCCGAGGGGCGGCGCAGCTGGGACGGGCGCACCCTGACCGTGCTGCCGCGCATCGGTCGCCTGATCAAGCGCCTGGACTGCCCCGTGGTGTTCTGTCGCAACATCAACGGCCACCTGCATCAACCGCGCTGGGCCCACTACCCGCGCCTCACGTCGGTGCGCCAGGAGTTCACCGGCCCCATTCGCTTCCCCCCCGAGATGAGCGAAGAGGAGATCGAGGCCGAGGTGCAGCGCCACATCTCCGTGGACCCCTCAAGGGTGAAGACGCCCCTCTTCTCCCTGGGCTTCCGCCTGGCCCACGGGCTGGACAACTACCTGTGGGCCTGTCCCAGCTGCTTCGCGGTGGAGGGCCTGCGCCTGGACCCCAGCTCGGGCAACCAGCTGCGTTGCCGCTTCTGCGACGCCACCTGGCGGGTGGACATCGCGCAGCGCCTCCATCCGGTGGCCGGCGATGCCCAGCTCACCACCGTGCCCCAGGCCTACGACAGCCTGCTGGCCCACTTCGGCGATCCACCACGGGCGGCCCCGGTGGGCTCGCCTCCCGAGGTCGTACTGGAAGATCCCGGCGCGCTGTACCGCCTGCAAGCCGACGCCGAGCGCGAGCTGGTGGCCGAGGGCAGCATCTCGCTGACCGAACGCCAGCTGCGGGTGGTGGACGACGAGGGGCGGCCACTGTGGAGCTCACCGCTGGAGGAGCTGCAGGCCGTGACCATCGAGGGCGGCACCATCCTGCAGCTGCGCCGCGAGGGCGAGCTGCTGCGGCTTGACTTCCACGACGCCAGCGTGGTCAAGTGGCGCCTGTTCCTGGGTCAGTACCGAGCCCTGCGAATAGGGAGCTGAGATGGTCTTCTGGCAGGGTAGCGCGGTCTTGAACCTACTCATCCTGGCTGCGCTGCTCCTTGGGGCCGCCGGGCTGCGCCGGGTCGTCCAGCGCTTCGGCGACTTCGTCATGCCCGACTCGCTGATCGCCGGGCTGGCAGGCCTGCTGCTGGGGCCCTCGCTGCTGAAGCTGCTGCCCCTGGATCCCGAGTTCCTGGAGCGCGTGGTCTACCACGCCCTGGCCCTGGTCTTCATCGCCGTCTGCCTTCAATCCCCCACACCTGGAAAAGCCACCGGAAACGCCCGTTCCATGGCCATTGGCATCCCCATCCTGGCCATGATGCAGGGGGCCATCGGTCTTGTCTTCGTCCTGATCTGGTCCCAGCTGCGCGGCGAGCCCGTCTTCCCGGGCTTCGGCTTGATGGCCCCCCTGGCCTACAGCCAGGGCCCGGGCCAGGCCCTGTCCCTGGGCACGGCCTGGGAGGCCATGGGCATGGAGAACGGCGGCCAGATTGGCCTGATCATGGCCGCCATCGGCTTCGCCTGGTGCGCCTTCATCGGCGTGCCGCTGATCTCTTGGGCCCGCAAGCGCGGCTGGACCGAGGATCCGGGCCGCAGCAAAGGCGGCCCGGGCACGCAGCAGCGCCCCGACCCGCCCCCCCTGAAGCTGCCGCCCCCCGGGGGCATGGAGCCGCTGACCCTGCAGCTGGTGGCCATCGGCACGGTCTACGCCATCACCTTCGCCGTGCTCTTCGGCGCCAGCCGGCTGCTGGCGGGCAAGGAACAGCTGGTGGCCATGCTCTTCGGCTTCCACTTCATCCTGGGGGCGGGCCTGGCCATCGGCTGCCGCAAGCTGATCACGGTGTTGCGCGTTCCCAACCGCCTGCACGACGGCCTGCTCTCGCGCATCGCCGGCACCGTCGTGGACGTGGCCACCGCTGCCGCCCTGGCCGCCATCCAGATCCAGGTGCTGCGCGCCAACCTGGCACCCATCCTGATCATGACCACCACGGCCGGGCTGGCCACCCTGCTGGTCTGCATCTGGCTGGCCAGGCGCGCCTTCCCCACCGCGCCCTTCGAGCACGCCGTGGTGCTCTTCGGCTGCAGCACGGGCACCATGCCCACGGGCCTGGCCCTGCTGCGCGTGCTGGACCCTGAGCTGCGCGGGCCCGTGGCCACCAGCGCCGTGCTGGGCGCCACAGCCGCCATCCTCTTCGGCGCCCCCCTGCTCTTGGTGGTGATCCCCACGGCCGTGGCCAACTTCCCCGGCGGCTATCCCGGGCCCGTGCTGCTGGCCCTGGGCATGATCGCGGCCTGGTGCGCCGTGCTGGTGCTGATCTGGCGCTTCGCGGGGCCCTTGCGCTACCTGCGGCCATTGCATCACCTGTGGCCGCGGGAGTAGCTCAGGCGCTCCCGCTACGCTTCCCAGCCAGCGCCCCCTGGCGAACGAAGACCGCCACCAGGGCCGCAGCCCAGCCCGCCAGGCGCAGCAGCTGCTCGGCCATGTCCACCACCAGCGACGACGCATCCATGCCCAGCCCCAGGTTCCGGATGCGCGCCCAGAGCGCCAGGCTCTGGTCATCCACGAGCGCCGCCGCCGGGAAGAGCAGCATGGCCGCCAGCAGCGCCTTGCGGCCCGGCTGGCCGCGCTCCAGGGCTCCCGTGGCCGCGATGATCGTGGCCGCGAAGAGCGCGCCTCCCCCCTGCCAGCCGTTCAGCAGCAGGGGCGCAAGGCTGGCTACGCCCAGCGGCCCCCTGCGCGGCGGCACCGTGAACAGCACCAGGGCAGCCAGCACCGCCCACTGCGCCTCCAGCCGTACGCTGTCCAGCTCCAGCAGCAGCCCGGCCCCTGGGGGGGTGGGGATGGGCAGGATATGCAGCAGGCCCGCGCCGAGCATGAGCGCCAGGCAGAGCAGGATGGCGCTGCCGCGCAGGTCGATGGCCGCGCCGGACAAGCGCCCCCTGCGCAGGCGCAGCCAGGCCCAGACGACCCCTGCGCCCCAGGCCAGGACCAGGGGAGCGCTGTGGTGCTGCAGCAGCCAGTCGATAAGCATGGGGCATGGCTAAGCACGCGAACGGGGAAGGCCAAGGTGTTCTTCGGCGCGGCGCAGCCTCCGCCCGCCTTCCTCGCAGCAAGCCCTGCCCGCTCATCGCATCGTCAACACCCGCTCCCCCAAGCGCACTGTTACGGACAGAGACTGCTCCACACCTCCGCCCCGGAGCCCCCTTGTCCCTACCCCTCGCCCTGTTTCTGCTCCCCGCCCTGGCAGCCGCCGACCCCCCAGCCAAGATCGTCAACGGCGACCGCACCACCGAGTTCGACGCGGTGGTGGCCCTGGGTTTTTCGTCGGATGGCGAGCTGTGGGGCCCCAGCTGCACGGCGACCAAGGTGGCGGAGCTGTGGCTGGTCACGGCGGCTCACTGCATCGATCCCATGCTGAACGAATACGCCGACTACACCCCCGTGGCCATCCTCGACGACAACCTCACCGACCTCAGCCTGGAAGCGGCTGTGTTCGTGGAAGAAATCCATCCCCACCCCGACTACGACGGCGACAGCCTCACTCACGACATCGGCCTGCTGAAGCTGGCCAGCCCGGGCCTGCCCACGGCCGAGGTGATGGGCGTGCGGCGGGGACGGATCAAAGAGGGCTGGCTCGATGTACAGCTGCGCCACCTGGGCTTCGGCAGCACCGCCACCGAGGGGGGCTACTACGGCATCAAGCACTACGCCGACATCCCCATCCACGGCTGGGACAGGTACATGATCTACGGCGCGGATCCCGAAGACGGGCAGAACATCTGCTACGGCGACTCGGGCGGGCCGGCGCTCTGGCGCCGCCTGGACGGCGACTACGAGCTGGTGGGCGTCAACTCCATGGTGCTGGCCGACATAGACGAGGAGCAGCCCTGCGAGAACGGCATGCTGGGAGCCACGCGCGTCGACATCCACCGCGACTGGATCGAGAGCTACGTGGACATCAAGACGGCCGACGAGCTGCAGCGAGAGCAGAGCGCGGGCTGCGCCAGCGGCGGGCGCAGGGCCGGCCGCAGCTGGGCTCTCAGCGGGCTTGCGCTGTGCCTGCTGCTGGGCCGCGCCGGCCGGCGCAGGCGCTAGGCGCCCAACCTCCCCTGCGCCTCCAGCGCATCGGCCACGGCCGGCAGCTCGCAGCTCTCCAGGGCCTGGCGCGTGGGCCAGCCGGTGGCCGGGTCCCAGCCCTCCAGCGCGTAGTAGCGGCTCTTCCAGGTCTCCACCCCCTCCTCGTCCAGGTGGCGGCCGCAGAGGTTCAGGTACTCCCAGCGCCCCTCGCGCCGGCCCGGCATCACGTACATGGAAATGGGCCCGAAGCTGGCATAGGGCTCGCGGTAGATGTAGGGCGCGAAGCGCGCTTGATCGCGATGGCGGCCTTGCAAGGTCCAGATGGCGTTGTCCAGCGTCCAGCCCCGGCGGCCGATCTCCATGGCCGCGGCAAAGGAGAGTTCCCGACCCGTGACGGCCTTGAAGAAGCGCGGCTCGCCGTGGGGCGTCATGCCGCTCCAGTCGGCGCGGCTTGGGTTGAGGAAATCGGGGAAGCTCCAGTCGCAGAAGCCCATGCTCTGCTTCCAGGAGCGGCTGTAGCGCCTGTGCCAGGCCACCAGGCGCGCCATGGGCTTGCCGTACATGTTGTCCGGGCCGAAGTCCAGCATCTCCGGCTCGCCCTGGAAGGGAATCAGCTTCTCGCAGACGATGCGCACGGCCTCTTCCGCAGGCGGCTGGGGCTCACGGCCCGCCCAGCTGGCCAGGCTGGGATGCCAGAACAGGGCGTTGAAGTCGTGCTCGTTGATGTCGCGCGTGCCCAGCAACGAGCCGTAGCCCCACTCCAGCTCGGCCCGCGGGTCGTAGCCGTGCTCGGGCACGCCCCAATGGGCCAGGGGCAGCAGGCCGCTCTCCAGGTCCTCTTCCAGCCGCCCCCAGCGCTGCGCCGCACGGTAGAGGCCCTCGGCCAGGTCGTCGCCCAGGCCCTCACGGCGGGCGATGGCGCCCAGCAACCGCTCGGCGAATTCCTCCTCGCCCAGGCGGCCGAAGTCCAGCTCCGTGGCGATGGCGCGTCCCGGGCCCAGCAGGCCCTGCTCGTGCAGCGCCTGCAGCCATGGCAGACCGCGGAAGAGCACGGCCGCGTTGATGCCGTGGCGCTGGCAGAGGTCGGCGGCGCGGTAGGAGGCCTGCTGGCGCCCCAGCAGCAGATGCAGGCCGGCGGCCAGGGGCTCGTTCTTGCGCGCCACGCGCCGGACCAGGGCGTTGACCAGCGCCGAGCTGTGTCGCTGCAGGTCGAAGGGCGACCAGAAGGCGCTCTCCATGCAGGTGGAGTCGTTGCCCACGCCCGATTCGTGGTGCTTGCGACAGCCCGCGTGGCAAGCCACGCAGGCCGTGGGGCGCGAGCCTCCGTCCCGCGGCCTCCAGAGAACGCCGGGCTTGGGCGAGCCACCGAAGCCGATGGGCACCTCCATGCCCCGGGGCGGCGGCGAAGCGCCCTCCCGTATGTCCTGAGCGTACTCGCGCTGAGCCCAGGCCTGCGTCTCCAGCAGGGCCGCGGGATCGGCCACGGACACGCTGCCGGTGCCGATGACGCTGACGGCCTTGAGCTTCTTGGAGCCCCAGACCGCACCGAAGCCCCCCTGTCCGGCGGCGTTGCCCGCATCGTGGATCAGCGCCGCCACGCGCGCCAGGCGCTCCCCCGTCTCCCCGATGCAGAGCACGGCGGGTTGCTGCCGGCTGCGCCCGCCGCCAGCACCCGCCGCCAGCTCGAGCCAGGCCTTGCCCTGGCCGCCCACCTCGTCCCAGATACGGCGCTGGGTCTCCCAGGCGTCCAGTCCCCAGAGCCCCTCGGCCGTACGCAGCGCCACCTGGCCATTGCGGATGTCGAGCCAGCAGGGCCGCCGGGCCGCGCCCTGAACGGCCAGCCCGTCCCAGCCCGCGTACTTGAGCATGGCGCCAAAGCGGCCGCCCAGGTTGCTGCGGGTGAACCACTCGCGGGGCGCGGACTGGGCGCCGATGCCCTGCACCTCGCAGCGCGCCGCCGCCCCAGGCACCAGGGTGCCGGTCAGGGGCGAGGTCATCAAGGTGACCAGGTTGGAGGGATGAAAGGCCGAGATGGTCTTGTCCGGCACCAGGTCCCAGAACAGGGCCGTGCCCATGGCGTGGCCGCCCACCCAGTGCAGGTAGCGGGCCGTGGGGATGCGCCTGAAGGCTCCCCGGCTGAGGTCCACGTGCAGGATCTGACCGGCGTAGCCGTGCATGGGCGCTCCTATGACCGTGACCCCCCGATGACCGCGGCCGCGGCCAGCAGGCGCGCTTCCAGCAGCTGAGCCACGGCGGCGCAGCGTGCGGCCGGGCTACCAGGGCCCTCGTGGACAGCGGCGATTCGCTCGGCCAGCTCGCCGTCTTCCAGCTCGTCGAGCACCCAGGCCGCCAGCAGCCCGGTATCCAGCCGCCCCAGCGGATCGCTGAGCAGAAGCAGCGCCTCGGCCAGGCTGCCCGGGTCCAGCCGCTGCACGCCGATGCGAGGGTGCAGCCGATAGCCAGGCAAGCGCCGACCGGGGTCCACAGGAGCCAGCAGGCGGGCGGCCAGGTGGGGGGCGGGTGCGCGCAAGGCCATGGGATTCCCTCTCAGCGCCTCGGAAAGCCCAGGCGCCGCCAGTTGCGCCCCCGCAGGTCCTTCTCCAGGGCTCCTCTTGCCTCGCCGGCGGGCCCAGCGGATCGCCCTGGATCGGGCAGGCGATCGGAGAAGACCAGGGCGCCCAGCGGACAAGCGTTGACGCAGGCCAGCCCCTGGCTGCGGTCCCAGTGGACAGCCCCCAGGCAGAGGTCGCACTTCTGGGCGTGGCCCTCTTCCTGGTTCCAGCCCATGCGGCTGGGGGCCTGGTGACAGGCCGCCAGGCAGGCCTGGCAACCCACGCAGGCCTGGGCGTCCACCCGCGCCACCGAGCCCGCCTCGCCCCGCAGGGCGCCGGTGGGGCAGGCCTGCACGCACGGGGCCTGCGGGCACTGCAGGCAGGACTGCTGAGTCACATCGTCCGGATAGGCGCCGAAGGGCTCCATGCGCACCTGCAGCCGGGCCAGCGAGAGCCCGGCGCGCCCGTGGTGGGCCAGGGCGCAGGCCAGCATGCAGCTGTCGCAGCCCTGGCACTTGCGCGGGTCGGACAGCAGGCATCCCACGGTGGGAAGATCCCCCTGGGCGCCTGCGCCTGGCAGGGGCAGGCCTGCAGCCAGGGCCACCAGCACCAGCCCCGATCCGGTCACAAAGCTGCGACGGGAAATCGGCTGGCCCTGGAGAGGCTGGGGCTCCCTCACTTCCTGCTCACCTCTTGCGGGGTCCGGGGCATGGGTTCGCATCTTTCCACTTCCAGCAGGCATCCACGGCCAAGGCCTTCTCCAAGCGTACCAGGTATTCCTGCCGGGAGATCTCGGTGCAGCCGAAGCGCGCCAGGTGCGGCGTGACGAACTGGGTGTCCAGCAGGCGGAAGCCGTTGCGACGCAGGTGGGCCACCAGCCACACCAGGCAGACCTTGGAGGCGTCGCGCCCCCCCTCGGCGGGCAGCGAGAACATGGACTCGCCGAAGAAGGCGCCTCGCAGGTGCACGCCGTAGAGCCCGCCCACCAGGCGCCCCTCACGCCAGGCCTCCACGCTATGGGCCAGGCCCAGGCGCTGCAGCGCGCAGTAGACGTCGATGATGGGCTGGCTGATCCAGGTCTCGGGGTGGCCGGGGCGCGGCGCCGCGCAAGCGCTCATCACGCGCTCGAAGGCCCGATCGGTGCTGATGTCGAAGCGCCCGCTGCGCACCACGCGCTGCAGGCTGCGGGACAGATGGAAGCCGTCCAGGGGGATGAACCCGCGCGGATCCGGGCTGTACCAGCGAACGCGCCCCTCACGGCTGTCCGCCATGGGGAACACGCCCTGGCTGTAGGCCTTGATGAGCAGGGCGGGGTTCAGCAGGTTGCGGGGCAAGCGGGGTCCTCGTTCATCTCGTCCTCACGGCAGCGCCTGCACGTCGTTGCTCTCCGTCTCGCCGAAGAGCCAGCCCAGGCTGAAGCCCACGAAGCTGTTCTGGGGCACGGGGATGCCCCCGGCCGCCACGTAGATCAATCCCTGCTCCGGCAACATCACCAGCGACTGGATGGCCCCGTTGTTGGCCAGCGTGCCCCCGCCGTCGAAGAGCGCCGGATCGTGCAGCTCTTTGGTGACGGGGTTGTAGCTGTCGCGCAGCACGGCCACGGCCGCCTCCAGGTCCAGCTGGCCGTGCAGGCTGGCCGCCCCGTCGGGCTCCAGCAGCTGCTCGAGCCGCAGGTAGCGGCTCAGGGAGTTGGCGTCTTTTTCCAGCGCCTCGTGCAGCGGCTCGGTGGCGGGATCCACGAAGTGGTTCGTGGTGTAGAGCAGGCCGTCCGCCGAGAGCCGGCGCTCGGACATGCCGTCGGCCGCCAGCTCGTGCACAGCACCTTCGCTGCTGTCGCCGTCGGCGAAGACCAGGATCTCGGCCGAGGTGTGCTGCTCGCCCTCGATGAACGAACGCGCCTCGTCCAGGCTGCCGTACTGCTGCAGCACCTGGCGCGCCATCTGGGTGTGGGCCCGGCCCTGGCCGTCGGGCGCGGCCGTGCCGTAGGCCTCGTTGGAGGCGAAGGACAGCCCCAGGGCGTTCATGCCGTTGTAGGGGCTGATATTGCCCGGAAAGCCGAAGGCCACCCAGGGCACGCCCCCGGTGGGATGGCGCACGATCAAGGTGGGGTTCTCCACGATGAAGCTGACCTCGGACCAGTCCAGGTTGCGCCCGTGGATCAGCCCCCCGTCCAGGGTGGCGGCTCCTGAGGCGATGAACTGGCTGCAGCCCCATTTCTGGGAGATGGCCTCGATCACCACGTCGCCGTAGGCCAGCAACAGGCAGCGCTCCATGCTCCAGGCCTCGTCGTCCAGCCCGTCCGCCAAGCCCTGGCACTCGTCGATCACGTCCTGGTAGGAACCGTCCCGGGCCCACTGGTCCAGGCCGTAGTAGGCGGCCAGCGGCTCCATCAGGGCCAGCTCCGAGTCGTCGATGTACTCGCCGCCGGCCAGCAGCTCGTCCCGCAGCAGCTCGGCGGTCTGCCAGCCCATCTCGTAGGCCGTGCCCGCCAGGCGCAGCACCAGCACGCCCTGCACCTCCTCCACGGAAGGGGACCAGGCCTGGCCGCTGTCCTGCTCGTCGCCCCTGCAGGCCGTAGCCAGGATGAGCAGCAGGCTGGTGGGACAGGATCTGGGTGCGATCATGGGGCCTCCGGGGACTGCGTGCTCAACCTGTCTCGCCAGGGAGCGCGCCGCAAGCGCTGGCCCGGCCCTGCCCCCGCCGTGACCCCGGTTCGGGCCCGAACCCATGATAGACCGTCCCTTAGGAGGCCCATGGTGAGCACGCAGCCCAACGCCGGCGACCAGGCCGTGGCCAGGGCCACCGGCGAGGGCTGGGAGCGCTGACCATGAGGACCGCCCTCGCCGCTGCGATGCTGTTCTCATGTGGCCCGCAGCGGCCGGTGCCAGAGCCTCGCCCCGTGGACGAGGGCTGGCAGCGCTACCTGCAGGTTCGCAAGCAGGTCGAGAGCCAGAATCCCCTGCCCAGCGCGCAGGAACTCGAGGCTGTCCAGCGGCTGCACCCCGAGATGGTCTGGGTGCCCCAGGGCAGCTTCCTGAGCGGAGAGGCCGCCGTGGGCGGGGATGGGGCTGCCACCGAAGATCCGCCGTGGGAGGTCCTGATCGTCGAGGGCTTCCTGATCGACCGCACCATGGCCGCCAGCCCGTCCGGCGCAGGCGTCTCGCTGCAGCACGCCCGTCGGGCCTGCGCGGCGCAGGGCAAGCGCCTGTGCAGCGCCGTGGAATGGGAAAAGGCCTGCAAGGGGCCCCGGGGCCTGGTCTACGCCTACGGCGACCAGTACGTGGAGGACTGCGGGTCTTCAGCGCAGGACGGACCCGCGTGCGCCTCGGGCTACGGCGCCAGCGGCATGTCCTCGGGGACGGCCGAGTGGACCGTGCCGGCCAACGACCCCATGGAGAGAAGCGGGATCGCCAAGGGCGGTGGAAGGAGCGACCCCCAGCTCGCCAGCCGCTGCGCCCATGGGGACGCACGAGCCACGGCGGGCGATCTGCCCGGCTTCCGCTGCTGCCTCAACCACGACTCCATCGGAGGGGCCGAGTACGAGCTCCTGGCCACGACCCAAGCGGACCGCCCGGGCGCGCGCTTCTTCCACTTCATGACCGAGCGAGCCGTCTACCGGCTGCCCCTGGATGGCGGAAAACCGCAGCGGCTGCTGGATCTGGCCGCTGGCGAGCGCGTGATCGCAGCCGCAGCGGGGCGCGTGGTCTCGACGCGCGAAGGCGGACTCCTTGCCTGGAACGGTGGCGAGAGAAGGCAGATCCCCACGAGCGTGCGCCGCTCCATCTCGGGCTACCACTCCTCACCGGCGACGCCCTTGATCCCTGATTTCGGACAGGTGGGGGTGAAGGGAGCGTTGCTCTCCCCGGATGGAACCCAGGTCGCCTGGAACCGCTGCAGCGAGGATGACCACTCGGTGGAGGACCGGACCGTGCTTCACCGGCACGAGGTCTTCGTCTCCCCTCTGACCGGGGGTGAGCCGCGGCTGGCGCTCGAGGCGACCTTCAGGATCCCGTACAACCAATCTCACGGCAGCCGCCTCCTGCGCTGGACCCCCGCCGGAAGCATCTGGTTCGAGAGCTACGAGATGGATGCCGACAGCTGCGGCTACGGCCCCTCCGTCTCCCTGTCCGCCCTCTCTCCCGATTCGGGCGAGGTGGTCGACTACTGGCTCGGTGACACCGCGCTGGATGTCTCCTCGGATGACAGGCGCGTCGCCCTGATGAGCCTGTACGCGCCAGCCCGGGTCTTCGTGCGCCCGCCGCGGGCCGCGAGAGAGCAAGAGGCGCTCGAGGTCTTCAACGGGCAGCTGGAGCTGGGCCAGGAACCGGAAGAGGACGGCTGCCTCCCCGAGGCGGCAGAAGGGATCGAGCAGGCCCTCTTCTCACCGGACGGGCGCTACCTGGCGCTGATCCTGAGAGACCGGCAGGGGCACGGCTACCAGAGCACCATTCGCCCCAGCGACGGCACACAGCGCAACGAGCTGCTGCAGGGCAGCTGCGTCCTGGGCTGGAAAGACGCCAGGACCGCAGTGCTGGCGCGCTGCGAGATCGGGCGCTCCAGGGACAGGGCGGACCTGATCCAGCGTGTTCTCTCGGTACGCCTGCGGGACGTCGAGACAGGCGGCGAAGAGCTGCTGTGGGAGGGGGGGCCGGTGGAGGCTCTGGGTGTGGGCGGGGGCTACGCCGCCGGTCCCGAGGACGGATAGCAGTCCGCCAGGGAACCGTTCGCGCCAGCCGGCATCTACAACAGACAGCGCGGCTGCGACCATCCGCAGATCGCGGCTGCGCCCGCCCGCCGCTCCTGAACCCCGCCGAGCCCCAGCAGGGCGCCTTCGCGCTCCACCGGGAGCACCGGGCACGCATCTTGCTCCTTTGCCGGTGTTCACCCAGGAGAGCGCAACATGGCACCCAGCCCCCGTCCCCTTCGCGTCTTGATCCGCTTGCTGCTGCTCTGGACCTGGCCCATGCTGGCCTGCGCCCAGACCCCCGGCAGCGTCACCCTGCCCCTGGCCAGCTGGCAGCAGAGCCTGGCCCAGCTGGAGCAGGGCGAGCGCGAGCCCTCCCCGCCCACCGCGGTGCTGCAGCTGGACCGCGAGCTGCAGGGCAGCTTCCGCAAGGGGGTCTTCACCGGCAACCTGCGCACCCGCTTCCGGGTGTTGGAGCAGCCAAAGGGAGCGCCGCTGCGGATCCCCGTGCTGGACAGCGGCACCTCCATCGGAGAGGTGCTGCTGGACGGCCGACCCACCTCCCTGCTGCAGCAAGGCGGCATGTACACCGTGGGCGTGGACCAGGCTGGCGAGCATACCGTGCGGGTGGCCTTCTTCCAGGGGCGCGAGGACGACCGCTTCTCCCGTCAGCTGCGCTTCGCCCTGCCGCCATCCGGACCCACCGCCGTCTCCATCTGGCTGCCCGAGCAGCAGATCGAGGCCAGCCTGGCGCACGGCGCCGTGCGAACCCTGATCCTCGAGGCCGGGGGCACCCGCGTGCTGGGCCAGCTCGACGCCCACGGCCTGCTGGACCTGACCTGGAAGCGCCTGCTGACCCACGGCAGCGACACGCCCCTGCGCATGGAGGTGCGACTGAACACGCTCTACACCCTGCACGAGGCCCTGGTGAAGGGCATGGCGGTCTTCGACTGCAGTCTGTTGGAGGGCGAGACCGACCGCATCGACCTGCGCCTGCCCCCGGACATCGAGGTGGTCGACGTCAGCGGCGACGCCGTGCTGCAGTGGTACGCCGACGCCGCGGCCCAGGGAGAGGACTACGGCCAGCTGGCCGTGCTGCTGCGCTACCTGGTGGAGGCGGGCACACGGGCCGAGGGCCACGACCGCGCCCGCATCCAGGTGCACTTCCAGTTCCCCGCCGACCTGCAGCGCCAGCTCTCCCTGCCCATGCCCCTGCCCCCGCAGGGCGTGGCCATGACCGGAGCCCTGGGCGTGCAGGGGCCGGCAGGCCTGCAGGCCGATCTGGCCAGTGCCGAGCGCGCCGAGGCCCTCACGCTGCGGGACCTGCCCCTGGAGCTGACCGAGCTGACCGCCAGCCCCCTGCTGATGGGCTTCCGCTTCCAAGAAGCCCCCAGCGTGGCCCTGCAGCTGACCCGCCAGCAAGAGGTGGAGCTCACCAGCACCATCGTGGACGACATCCAGGCCTCCACAGTGCTGATGGAAGACGGCAGCGAGGTGGCCAAGCTGCGCCTGACCATGCGCAACAACACCCGCCAGCACCTGGCGGTGCAGCTGCCCGCCGGCGCCCAGCTGACCCACTCCCTGCTGGACGGCCAGGCCGTGCGTCCCGCCATCTTCGATCCCGATCCCAGCAGCCCCGGCGCCGGCGAGGCCCTGCTCTTTCCCCTGCGCCAGAGCCAGCGCAGCTCCGCCGGGGGGGAGCTCGCCCACACGGTGCAGCCCGGCGACACGCTGGGCGCGCTGGCCCTGCACCACCTGGGAGACAGCAGCCTGTGGCCGCGCATCCTGCAGCGCAACGGGCTCTCCCGTCCCGAAGACCTGGCCGTGGGCCAGCAGCTCTTCATCGCCGCACCCCAGGGGATCGAGGAGAGCAGCTTCGTGGTGGAGCTGGCCTACGCGCGCAGCCAGGCCCCCCTGGGGCTGCTGGGGCGCCGCCAGCTGGAGCTGCCGGCGCTGGACGTGGACGTCATGTCCGTCACCTGGCATCTCTACCTGCCCGAGCACCTGGCGCCGCTGGACTTCGACGCCAACCTGACCCAGTACTCGGGCATCCACTACAGCCCGCTGCAGCGCGTCTTCGGCTGGCTGCGGCAGGCCCTGCTGGGCGGCGAGGCCTGGGCAGGCGGTGGCAGATACCAGAACATCCTGGCCCAGCGCAAGACCATCTACCAGGAGGAGAGCACCCGCCGCCAGGGGGGCGAGGAGGTGGTGGGCGCCTTCCCCCTGGTGGGCGAGCGCTACCGCTTCGAGCGCATCCTGGCGGGGCGCGAGGTGCCGAACATCGCGGTGGCCTACCTGAGCCAGAGCCTGGTGCCCTGGCTGCGATGGGCAGCCCTGCTGGCGGCCTTCGGCCTGGGCCTGCTGCTCCTGGGCACGCTGGACGGGGGCCCTCAAGCGCGAGGCCCGCGCCGGCTGCTGGCCGCGCTGGGCTTCCTCTCGCTCTTCGCGCTGGCCCACTACGTGCTCGGCATCCACAAGCGCATCCTGTGGGGCGTGGACGCGGCGCTGGCCTTCTCCCTGCTGCGCTCCCACGGCGCCTGGGCCATGGCCCGCCTGAGGAACGCCGCCGCCAGCCCCGCTCTGCTGCTGGACCAGCTGAGCTGGCGCAACCTGGCGCTGCTGCTGGCCGCCAATATCGGCCTGGGCATGTTCATCACGCGCCCCTTGCTCTTTGGCAGCGCACTGCTGTTGGGCCTGGCGGCCTGGCGGGGGGCGGTGCGATGAGGCGTCTCGCTGTTCTCCTGACCGCAGTCTTCTTGCTGCTCGCCGGTCCCGCAGGGGCCCAGGACGACCAGGACTACCAGGCCGCCCGCCAGGCGGAGGCGGACAACAACTTCGAAACGGTGATGCAGAGCAATGACTGGGCACAGCTACAAAGCGGCGGGCGCCCAGCTCCCAGCCCGCCTCCCAGCGCCACGGGCGAGGTGGTGCTGCCCCTGGCGCGCTGGGAGGCCTTGCGCAGCCGGCTGGCCCAGATCAGCGCCACCCAGGTGGCGCCCGAGACGCCCCTGGTGGTGCTGGGCGCCTCGCGCTTCCGCGGCCGGGCGGCGGACGGCGCCCTGGCGCTGACCCTGGAGCTGAGCGTCTCCCTGGCCGGCGAGGGCCTCTACAAGACCGTACCCCTGGTGGGTGACGAGGTGGTGGTGGTCCAGGCCCGTGTCGCCGGCAGCACCGATCCCCTGCCCCTGTCGAGCCGGAATGGCTACCACGTCTGGATCACCCGCGACAGCGGCGAGATCAACCTGGAGCTGGAGCTGCTGGTGCCCTCGCGAGGCAGAAGGGGCTCCCTGGAGTACGACTTCCTGATCGCCCGCACGCCGGTCACCCAGTTCGCCTGCCACTTTCCCGCTTCCGGCCTGGAGCCGAGGCTGCGCTCGGCGGTGCGGGCCCAGGTGCGTCCCCAGGGCGGAGGCACCCAGCTCGAGGCCTCCCTGGAGCCCACCAGCCGCATCCACCTGGTGGGCTTCCGCGACGTTGGCCCCCAGCAGGACCGCCAGGCCAGGATCTACGCCGAGAGCCTGAACCTGCTCTCGGTGCAGGAGGGCGCCCTCGATCTGTTCACCGTGCTGCGCTACGACATCCTGCACGCCGGGGTGAAGGAATTCGCCGTCTGGCTACCGCCGGGCATGACCGTCATCTCGGCCGACGGCGAGGGTGCCTTCCGCTACAGCCTGGAGCCCGCGGAAGAGGGCAGCCTGCTGCGGGGCGAGACGGCTTTTCCCATCCGGGACGACTACGAGATCTCGCTGCGCCTGCGCCGACAGATGGACGACAGCGGCGAGCCCTTCGAGCTGCTCCTGCCCCGCAGCCCGGGCGTGGAGCGCGAGTACGGCTGGCTGGGCGTGGAGGTGACCGGCAACCTCAAGTTGGAGGAACTGGAGCGCCACCAGGTCCTGGCCGTGGACGTACGGCAGCTGCCCTGGGAGATGGCCCAGAGCGCCGTCAGCCCCATCCTGATGGCCTACCGCTTCCACGCCGCCGAGCCACGCCTGCGCATCAGCGCCGCCAGCCTGCCCGAGATGGAGGCCGCCACGGGCTCGGCGGACCGCGTGGAGGCCACCACCACGGTCTCGGCCGAAGGCACGGTGCTGACCGACCTGCGCATCAGCCTGCGCAACCGCCTGCGCCATAGCCTGACCATGCAGCTACCGCCGGGTATGGAGGCCCGCTCCGCCCACCTGGACGGCCGACCGGTCAAGCCGGCCCGCGACGCCCGGGGGCGGCTGGTGCTGCCCCTGCAGCGCTCCCTGGGAACCAGCCAGCTGGAGAGCTTCACTCTGCAGCTGGTGCTGCAGAGCGAGCGTACGGCCCTGGGCCTGGCCGGCGCCCCGCAGCTGGCCCTGCCAGCCCTGGAGCTGCCCGTCTCGGCCCTGCAGTGGCGCGTCTTCTTGCCAGCCAAGAACATCTACAGCGCCCTGCGCGGCGACATCGAGCCCCAGCGCTACGCCGGGGCCGGCAGCTGGCACCAGACCGCAGCGCCCGTCACGATCGCCGCGAGCGACCAGGCGGCCAGCCCCATGGCGCCCCCCGCCTCCGCCGGCACCGGCGCCATGCCCGTGCGCATCGACCTGCCCCAGACCGGTACGCAGCTGCAGTACGCCCGCTACTGGCTGGAGCCCGAGCAGCCCGTGCAGGTCTCCTTCTGGTATCTGCGCGGCTGGCTGCGCGGCCCGCTGGCCCTGCTGCTGATGGCCCTGGCCGCCCTGGGCGCGCTGCAGGCAGGACGGGGCTGGGGCCGGGGCTTGCGAGCCGCGCAGCTCTGGCTGGCCCTGGCCGGAACCGCCCTGTGCTGCTGGCCCCTGCTGAAGCTAGGCGGCCTGGCCGCCGCGCTCTGCGCCCTGGGTCTGGGCCTGGCAGTGCACGCCTGGCAGAGGGGGGTCCTGGGGCGAAGCTGGCAGCTGGGACGGAGTTGGTTGAAGCGCCGCGCAGGTGAGGACGCGGAGCCCACGCTCTGGTCCCGGCGCCGGGTGGAGAGCAGGGCGGGCCTGGTGCTCGTCGGGGCTCTGCTGGGGCTGGTCAGCGGCCTGTCGCTGCTGCGGGTGTTGTTGGCCTTGGTGTGAAGGGGGGCTCGGAGCTCGTCTTGTTGGCGGGCAGCGCGGCCACACAGGGCGCAACGCGGCGAACGTCGCAATAGCGCAACACTTCAGAGAAAACTGGTTGCAGCCCTGCAACCTTCGACGAACATGTCGACCGTCAAACTGTCATTATCGAAACGGCACGAAACTTGCGTCTCCCACACACCCAAGCCCGGCACGCCCCCCCTCTTCCGGACGAGGTTTGAACATGAAATCGCGTCCACTCGCAGCCCTGCTCCCCACGGCAGGTCTCTTCTCCGCCATCGAGGGCGGGGACCGGGTGGCGGCCTACGGAAAGACGAAGACGAATCCCTGCTGGCGGTGGACGGCGCAGGCTACAGGGTGGAGCCCGGGGGAACACGTCGCCCTGGCAGGGCCGTCGGCTGCGGCAACTCCAGCATCCCACGGTTGCTGGAAAGGTTGCAGCCAATCGCGTCGGGCCGGATCAGCTAGGGATTCCCGAATCCGCAGCAGACCCGAGCCCGGCGCATCTTCGGCCTGAATCTCCGGCGGCCCGCGCGAGTGGCGGTCCGCAGGATGGCCGGGGACGACTACCCCACCCCTGGCACCAGCTCGGCGTAGGCCGCGGAGCCCTCGCGCTTCAGCCGCAGGTGACGATGGCATACCAGGCAGTCGAAGGTATGATCCGCCTCGAGGTCGTTGGGCATGGGGATATTGGTGCTGCAGAAGGGGCAGATGACGCCTCCGCCCTCCGGACCGCCCTGCAGGATCTGGTCGAGCTCGCCCTCTCGATGGCAGCGCACCAGGGCGGCGGCGTACTGCGGATCGAACTGCGATCCGCTGCCCTGCTCGATGCGGCGCAGGGCTTCGTCGGGGTCCATGCCTCGCCGGTAGGGTCGGTCGCTGGTCATGGCGTCGAAGGCGTCGGCCACGGCGATCAGGCGCCCCTCCTCGGGGATCTTCTCGCCGGCGAGGCCGAAGGGATAGCCCCGGCCATCGAAGCGCTCGTGGTGGTAGAGACAGAAGGGCACGATGGGTTCCAGGAAGCTGATGTCCCGCAGCAGGCGGGCTCCCCGCTCCGGATGGATCTTCATGGCCTCGTATTCCTCTTCATTGAGGGGGCCCTGTTTGCCCAGGATCGCGTCGGGGACGGCGATCTTGCCGACATCGTGCAGCAAGCCGCCCATCTCCACCTTGGCGAGCCGTTCTTCGCTCCAGCCAAGCGCGCTGGCCACGCGCTGCGCGAAGTTGGTGACGCGCCAGGTGTGGCCCACCGTGTAGTGGTCCCGCAGCTCGATGGCGTTGGCGAGGGCTGTCAGCGTGTCGCGGTAGGATTGCTCCAGCCATCCAACGTACTGGGCGTTCTTGATGGCGGTGCCCGCCGGCCCGGCCAGGGCCACCAGCAGCTGCAGATCGTCGGACTGGTAGGCGTGGGTGCGCCCCCGGGCGTCCACGTACAATACCCCCAGCACTTCTTCCCGGTAGACCAGCGGGGCGCACATGGCGGACGCGATGTTCTGCTGGGCGATGCTCATCCCCCCGTCGAAGCGCTCGTCGCCCGCGGCGTCCATGGTGATGAGCGCCTCTCCTCGCTGCGCCGCCCGATCGACGATGGTGGAGCTGACGGCCACCCGCCCTTGCTCGGGGTTCTTCGAGCGCTCGGCCTCCATCACCAGCTTGCCCGTCTTTTGATCCCGCAGCAGAATGGCCCCGTTGCTCACGGGCAGCAGGTTGAAGGCCTGCTCCAGGATTCGCGAGAGCAGGCGCCCGACGTGGCGCTCGCTGGAGAAGGCCTGGTTGGCGGAGTAGACGGCAGCCAGGCGCTGTTGAGCCCTGATCAGCTGCGCGGTCGTGGTCTCGGTGCTGGTCTGCTGCAGGAGGATGCTCTGCACTGCAGCCCGCGAGGAGGCCTTCTGGCTGGAGCCCAGGATGGTGGGGGTCGGAGCGCGCTCAGCAGGTTCGGCGGAAGCCTCGTGGTAGATCATCTCCACCTTGCCGATGCGCAGCCGCTGTCCGTCTTTCAGCAGGGTCTCGGAGATGGCGGTTCCTTCCACGAAGCTGCCATGCTTGCTGCCGAGATCGCGCAGCAACATGCCCTCTGGGGTCTGGATGATGCTGGCGTGCCAGCGGGACGCCCACAGGTCGGACAGCTGCAGGTCCGCGTCCCGATGGCGACCCATGACCAGGGCCCCGGAGATGGGGATCTTGCGGTGGGTTCCGTCGAGAATCTCGATATGCGGTTTGTCCATTCGGCATACTCCCAGCTCGCCTGGGCGGTTTCCCTTTTCAATGGTCCGCTATCTGGTCCTTGCCGCCGCGTCCCGTCGTTTTTCCTGCGGAAGCAGCCACCTCACCCCAGCATGGAGATCACATCCAGCACCGTGGCCACCAGCTGGTCCGCCTCGTCCTCGGTGTTGTAGGCCGAGAAGGAGACGCGCAGCGAATCGGGCAGGCCAGACTCCTGATACCAGGCGTTTACACAGTGTTTTCCGTAGCGAACCATGATGCCGGCGCGCCGATCCAGCAGCGAGGCCAGCCCCCGGGCGCCCAAGCCCTGCACGTGGAAGTTGAGCACGCCGCCCCGGCGCTCGGCCTCGACAGGTCCGATCAGCCGCACCCGCGGCGAGGCCAGCAGGCCCTCGCTGGCGCGCCGGTTGAGGGCCACCACGTGCTGGCGCAGCGCAGCCTGGCCGATGCCCTGCAGGTAGCGGATAGCCGCCGCCGCCCCCACGGCCCCGGCGTAGTTGGGGATGCCGGCCTCGAAGCGCTGGGGCGGCTTGGCCCAGCGGGCCCGCTGGTAGCTGGTGTCCTCGATGGTATCGCCCCCCACCAGGTAGGGCGGCAGGCGCTCCAGCAGCTCCTGGCGGCCGTAGAGCGCGCCGATCCCCGCGGGCCCGAACATCTTGTGGAAGGAAAAGGTGTAGAAATCTACGCCCAGCGCCTGCACGTCCACCTCGTGGCTGCAGACCGCCTGGGCCCCGTCCGCCAACACCCAGGCTCCATGGCGATGGGCCTCGGCGCAGATCTCGGCGATGGGGTAGGCGATGCCGCAGAGGTTCGACACCTGCAGCAGCGAGACCAGGCGCGCTCCCTGCTTCAGCTCTTGGATGAGCGCATCCATGGAGAAGCCGCGCGCGGGGTCCACGGGCAGGATCACGTGCCGGATCCTGCGCGTTCGGGTCAGCCGCAGCCAGGGCAGCAGGTTGGAGTTGTGCTCCAGGCTGGAGCACAGCACGCGGTCGCCCGGCCGCAGGGCCAGGCAGCTGGCCAGCAGGTTGATGGCTTCGGTGGTGTTGCGCAGAAAGACGATCTCGGTGGGTTGCGCGGCGCCCACGAAGCGGGCCACATCCGCGCGGGCCTGCTCATAGGCGGCCGTGACCTGGCGCCCGAAGAGGTGGTTGGCGCGCCCGTGGCAGCCGGGCTGCTCGAGCTGGAAGCGCGCCATGGCCTGCACCACGGGCTCGGGCCGCAGGCTGGTGCAGGCGCTGTCCAGGTAGATGGGCAGCTTGCCGTCCAGCCGGCGCTGCAGGACGGGAAAGTCGCGCCTGATGCGCTGGGCCTCCAAGCTCACGGCGCGGTCTCGATGGCGCAGTCTTCGAGATCGTCGCCGATGTCCGGCTCGTCCTGGACCCGGATGCGATCGCGCCGCCAGACGCTGGTGAAGGTCTCGCGAGCGTAGGCGTGGTAGAAGGGCAAGAGCTTGCGGTAGCGCGGAAGGGGGACGGAGATGGCGTGCAGCGCGCCCAGCACGCCCAGCTGCGCGCCTCCCAACAGGAGCAGGCCACCGTAGTAGCGACGACGCCCGATGGGCTTGCCCGATTTCTGCTTGTTGCAGCAACCCATCAGCGCAGGTCTCCCTCGGGCAGCTCCATCCCCAGGGCGCGGCAGCGCCGCCGGATCAGATCGCCCGCCACGGCGCGCTTCTCCTCGATGAAGGCCGTCACCTTGTCCTCGTCGTGCAGCGGCGGCTGGTCGAACAGGAGGAAGGGCAGGTAGTAGAGCTCGCCGGCCCGGCACTTGGGCTGCACGCGCAAGAAGCGGCTGCCCACGCGCAGGCCCAGCCGGAAGCCCATGGCGTCGAGGCGGCGGATCTCCTCTTCGCGCGGGATCTCGTAGACGGGAGTGCGGAACTCGATGCCGTACTGCGCGTAGAACTCCCGGAACATGTAGATCGCCAGCAGGCTCTGCTCCACCATCTCGCCCGTGGAGGACGAGGAGCCGTCGGACATCTCCCTGACGCCGTGCTCCAGGTTGTAGAGGATGGAGCGCGTGTGCATGGCCATCTTGCAGCCCAGGCACCAGATGAAGCCCGAGCCATAGCGGCGGTACTGCCCCAGCAGGTCATCCACCGTGAACAGCTCGAAGAGGTCCCGCACCGACTCGACCGTGTGCTCGAAGCGATCGCCAGCGAAGCGTCGCAGCTCGTCCGCCCGCTTTTTGGTGCGCTCGATCTTGTAGTGCCCGTAGCCGTTGGCGTAGGTCAACAAGTGCACCCGGTCGTACTTCTTCGACAGCTCGATGGCAGCCATGGTGGAGTCCACGCCACCCGAGAACATCAAAGAGATCTCGCGGCGGGGCGTTTCCGGAATACCTGAGCTCATAGGTCATGATTAACGCCAGCGGGTTGCCTGGCAAGAAGGCCTGTCCCCACGGGCGGCCCGAGCGCCCCCATCGGTGCCGCTCTTCACAAAGGCGGCGGACTTGCGGGGCGGAGACGTCCCTTCAGCTGCGGCACAACCTCCGCGACCCAGGCGCATAGCCGTCCATATCCGAGTTTCAAACGTTCCAGCCCCGCAGCGAAGGCATGGTGCGGGAATTGCAGTCCCCTGGGCAGGAGTCGACCATGAACAGCGTCCCGTTCCTCTCTTTCCTCTTCCCTTGCAGCCTGTCGTGGGCTGTGGCCTGCAGCGACTACGGCTTCAACAGGCCCGAGGACATCACCCCCCCCGAGGCGGGCGATCCCCCTGCCGGCGACAGCGCCGATCCCCAGGACACCGGCGGCGACGCACCCCCCGACTCGGACGAGCCCTCGGACTCGGACGCGCCCCAGGACAGCGGCCTCGACGACGAGTGCTACGACCCCAGCAGCGCCTACGACATGCACCCGGCCGCCGGCCTGGTGGTCACCCAGACCCTGGACATCGCCACCACCTACGTGGGCAGCGACGCCGGCTTCACGAGCGAGCTCTACCTGTCGTCTCCGGTGACCGTCTACCTGGGCACTGGCCACGTCACCGCTGCTGGCACGGTCTCCCTGCTGGGCAGCTTCGATCCCGGCACCGAGCTGGTCTTCTCCATCCACGTGACCGACAACGGCAACGTCTACTACAGCGGACCCTCCAGCCGCAACGCGGACGATTTCAACCACGCGGCCATCACCTACGCCGGCGACTGCGTCTGGCTGGTAGGCTTCGAGGACGAGTACGGTGGCGGAGACCAGGACTTCAACGACATCGAGTTCAGCATCTCGGGGCCGCTGGAGATGCAGCTGGTGGAGTGATCAGGCGCTGGCCAGCTTCGGCTGCACCCTCGCCTGGCTACGTCGGCCCCAGGCCACCAGGCGGCTGGCTTCACGCAGCTGGCCGGCCAGGCCATCCAGCAAACAGCGCTTGACACGCAGGCGCAGCTTCAAGGGCAGCCCGGCCAGGCTCTCCCGCCCCAGCGTGTAGAGCCATCCCGGTGCGTTGCCGATCAACGAGACCTCTCTGCGCAGGGGCTCCACCAAGCACTGGGCGCCGAAGAGATCGCCCGGGCTCAGCTCGCATGAGAAGACTGCGGCGCCGGACACACCGCGGGACATGGTCAGCAGGCTCCCTGCGACCAGCAGGCAGGCCACCTCGCCCAGCTCTCCGGGAAAGGCCACCACCTCGGCGGCCAGGAAGCGCCGGGGCTCAAAGGCGCGTGCCAGGACCAAGCGCTCCTCCAGCTGCAAGGGTGCCAGGTGTGGCAGCTCCATCAGCAGGGCCTGGGATTGGGGCGGCTCGCTGACCGCGGCAATGGCGGACCGCAGGGAGGTCTGCAAGGGGAAGATGACGTCGAGGCGTTCGACCAGGCCCCGGCGCTCGCCCGCGCTTCGCTCGGCCTCGCGGGCGACGAGGCGCGCCCTGCGGGACACGGAGAGCAGGCAGAGATCCAGCGAGGCCTCCGCCCCCACGGGATCGCAGCCCAGCCAGCGGCTGAGTCGGGGCTCTTCCAGCACGGTCAGCCGGGCCTGCCCCAGGGCGCGCAGCGTGCAGCCGTGGCGCTGGCCGGGGATCACGGCCCCTTCGCCCAGGATCTCGCCAGCGCGGATGCGTCCCACCTGAACCCCCGAGATCTCCACGGCCAGCTCGCCGCTGCTCAGCAGCGCCAGCGAGTCGCAGCGCTGCCCCACTCGCCACAGCACCTCGCCGCTGGCCAGGCGCTGATCCCGCCACTGGCGAGAGACCGTGGTCAGTTGACTGGGCGTGAGCCGGGGCGGCGATAGGCCTCGACGAAGCGAATTCAGGGCGTGATTCATGGCTCCTCCGATCAAATCCAGGCCCGCACCACGCGCAGCCATCTCGCCGAGACGATTTCTTGTGAGAAACCGAAAACAACTTTCTATGCATATTGTGGGCGCAGGACACGAATTGGATCCTGCTCGGCCGGGCCGCTGGCCTCCGTTCTCCTCCCGCAAGCTGGGTGGCTGGAGATGACGGCTCGCGGCTGGGATTTCTTCAACCTTCCATCCGACAGCCGCATCCGCGACCAAGGTCTCCCGAACGACCCAGGGGCTCCCAGGCAATGGGCCAGAATAGCCTCCGGGCAAGGTCCATCCCTCCGGGCTATGTCCTGAAAACCGGGCTGCGGCGCTGCCGTCCGCAGCTCTTGGATGGAAGGAAGCCCCATGGCGCAAGGCGGAAAGCTCGGACCCGTGGTGGCTGGCGGCTGCCTGCTCGTCCTGCTCTGCCTGGGCTGCCTGGGCCTAGGGGGCTGGGGCTACCAGCAATGGACCGTGAACCAGACCCTCGAGGCCGAGCAGCAGCGGGCCGCGGCCGAGGCGGAGGTCAAGGCCAGGGAAGAGGAGAAGCAAGCCGAAGAACAAGCCGCGCTGCACGGGAATCGACCTGAGCACATGCCCTGCCGGGTGGAGATGGTGGACCGCGAGGGCAGGCTGGACAACTACTGGAGCTTTCGCTACGACGAGCGCGGCCGCCCGCAGCAGGGCAGGAACGAAAACAGCGTCAAGCGGCAGGCCCTGGCACGCGAGCTGGGCTCCACCGAGGTGGAGGAGCTGATGTCCCAACAACCCTGGACCATCAGCTACACCTACAGCGAGGCGGGCAAGCTGACCCGCTACCGGGAAGAGATCTCCGACGCCACCATCGAGGCCACCGAGGTCGGTATTGACTACGACAGCATGGGACGCGTCCGGCACTGGCGCGTCAACGGGATCGAGCACAGGGTCACCAGCTGGATCGGCAAGAACCCGGGCACCGTGGAGACCACCCTGGCCAGCCGCGAGGCTGTGCTGCACTACGTCTACGACCTGGCGGACAATCCCCTGCTCGCGACCCCCTTCGTCTTCGGCAGGGGTGCGGTGGTCTTCGGCAACACGGCGGTCTTCGTCGCCCTGGGCAAGCGACCGGAGCGCAAGCTCAGCACGCTGCAATACGGCGGGCCGCAGGGGGGTCTGAGCCTGGTGCGTGGCGACACCTCCGACTACGTCTTCCTCTTCGACTGTCCCTGATCGCCGCCCATCTCCGGTGGCAGTGAAGATCCCCAAGGGGCCAGCCGTCCACAATTCACCGAGGCCCGCGCCGACCTCGGGTGGCGGGCCATTGCCCCCCCTCAGACCAGGGATTAGCTTCGCGGCATGCCTGAAGAACTCCAGCGACGCGACAAGCTGCGCGTAGCCCTGACGGCAGTGCTGGCGGTGTTCGCCGTGCTGCTGGCGGGCGTGGCCCTGAGCGCCAGCACGGCCTCGGGCACCATCATCGCGCTGGTGGGCTTCTTCATCGTCTCGGCGGCCATCCACTTCACCGGGGCCATCCCCTTGCTGAGCGTGCTGGGCATCAGCCGCGCCCTGCGCCGCAGCCTGGACACGGACCAAGCCTCCCCGGCCCTGCCCGCGCCACCCGCCAAGCAGCGCAAGCAAGAGAAGGCCAGGGGCGCTGCCTGGCGACGGGGAGAAGACATCCGGGACGAGATCGACAAGTACGCCGAGCTGGAGCAGCAGCTGCTGGAGAACCGCCGCAAGCTGCTGCAGCGCGCCCAGGAGAACCGAGCGGAAGCCGAGAAGCTGGTGGGCCTGGAGGGGCGACAACCCCTGATCCGCAACTACCGCGTCGTGGCTGATCAGCTCGAGGGCGAAGCCGAGGGGCAACACCGTGACCTGCTGCGCGTCTGGAAGGTGCACGCCAAGCAGTCGCTGCACATGGGCCTGGCCATCGCCGCCCGCAACTGCCCGCAGCTGCCGGACATCGCGGTGGAGACCCTGCCCCCGGACCAGGTGCGCCCGGCTATCCATGCGCTGGCGCGCAGCGAGACCGCCCTGCGCGCCTTCGTGCGCCAGCTGGAGGAGGTCGGCGAAGAGCTGGACGGGGCAGTACCCACACCTCCCCCCGGCGTGGAGATCCCGCCCTCCTTCGCCGACGAGGTGGCCGCGGAGCGCGGCCGGGTGGAGGGCACCCTGCAGCGCGTCCGCCTACGCATGGACCGCTTCGCCGATGTGCTGGCCTACAAGCGCAACTGGTGCGAGACCCGCGAGATAGCCTCCGAGACACGCCTCGACCTCAGCAGCATGCCCAACGCCGACAGCATCATCGACGAGTACATGGAGGCCACCCGCGAGCTGGAGGCCGCGGGAGAAGCTCAGGAGGTGGATCTGCAGGCGGTGCTGCACGAGTTCTCCGGCAGCCGCGACGTGAGCATCCACATGGAAGCGGCCATGGACGCCGCCGCAGAGGTGGCGGCCTTCGAAGACGACGCCAGTGCGCGCGCACGCGCTGCGCAGCAGCTGAAGCGGAAACAGAAGCCCTGAATTCGAGCTTCAGCCGTGGAAGCGGGGATCCATGGCCTTGCGCAGCCCCTCACCCACCAGGTTGCAGCAGCTCACCGCCGACAGGATGAACAGCCCCGGGATGGTGGAGACCCACCAGGCGCTGAGCAGCAGGTGCCGGCCGTCAGCCACGATGGAGCCCCAGGAAGGATGGGGGATGGGCACGCCCAGGCCCAGAAACGACAGCGCGGCCTCCACCAGGATGGTGCTCCCCAGGCCCATGGTCACGTAGACCAGCACGGGCCCCAGGACATTGGGCAGCAGGTGCCTCCACAACAGCCGCCAGGTGGGCAGGCCCAGGGCACGGGCCGCCATGACGAAGCTGCGACCCTTCAGGCCCCGAACCTCGGCCCGCGTGACGCGCGCCGCGCTCATCCAGCCGGTCAGGCCCAGGATGACCATCAGCAGCAGCAAGCTCTGGCTGCCCGCCAGGCGGAAGATCCCAATGATGCCCAAGAGCAACACCAGGCGCGGCAGGGCCAGCAGCAGGTCCGCGCACCACATGATCGCGGCGTCCGCCCGGCCGCCCCGGTATCCAGCGAGCACGCCCAGCCCCAGGCCCAGGCTGGCGGCCAGGGCCGTGGCCAGCACGCCTACCGACAAGGACAGGCGCGCTCCGTGCAGCGAGCGCGCCAGCAGATCGCGACCCACGGCATCCAAACCCAGCCAGCAGCCGGGACCTGGCGCGCGCAGGGGCTCCACGACGTGGGCGGCCAGGGGATCGCTGGTGGCCAGCATGGGGGCCAGCAGGCTGGCCAGCAGCAGGACGCTGGCTCCCACCAGGCCGACCACCGCCGCCGGCTGGGAGAGGAAGCGTCCGCCCAGGCCCTGCCCGCTCCTGGGCGCTACGCGCTTCCCGGGCCAGAGCCACCGCAGCAGCAGACCCAGAGTCAGCAGCCAGCAGGCCAGGGCCAACCAGCCTGGAAAGGCGGAGCTGCCCAGCGCTGGACCTGGAAACAGGAGCTCTCCCGCCCGCGGCAGTCCGCACCAGCCTGCCAGAGCCAGCAGCGCCATGTGGGGCGCTACCAGCATCAGCCGGCGACCGTGCCCGGGTGCGCTCATCCGGCCCCCCCCTGGCGCGCCCTGGGATCCGCCAGCCCGCAGAGCAGATCGGCCAACAGGTTCCCGCCGATCACCAGCACGCCGAAGATGAGCAGGCTGGCGATGATCACCGGGCTGTCCTGGTCCATGATGGCCGTGACGATCAGGCGCCCCATGCCCGGCCAGGCGAAGATGTTCTCCACCAGCACCGCTCCCGAGAAGAGGAAGGGAAACGAGATCCCCGCCAGGGTGATGACCGGCAGCAGCGCGTTGCGCAGGGCGTGTCCCCAGACGATCCGCGCCTCGGGCAGGCCCAGGGCCCGCGCTGTGCGCACATAGTCCTGGCCCAGCGCTTCCAGCACCGCTGTCCGCTGGTAGCGGGCGACGCCCGCTGCCCCGGGCAGACCCAGGGCCAGGCTGGGCAAGACCAGGTGGTGCAGCCGATCCGCCAGGCCGGACCAGAAACCGGCCTCAGCAGCGCTCCAGTGTGCCAGGCCATGCCCCGGAAAGAGCTCCAGCTGCACCGAGAAGAGCAGGATCAACACCAAACCCAGCCAGAAGCTGGGCATGGAGAAGAGGAAGAGCTCGGCCAGCGAGACCAGGCGCTCGGCGGCCCGCTCGCTGCGCAGGGCCTGCCAGGTGCCCAGGGGTACGCCCAGGCCGTACATCAGCAGCAGGCTGGATCCCGACAGCAGCAAGGTGTGGGGCAGGGTGCTGCCGATCAGCGCCAGCACCGGCTGATGATGGATCAAGCTGATGCCGAGGCGGCCGCGAGCCAGGTTGCCCAGCAGCGCCAGGTAGCGCTGCCAAGCAGGATCATCCAGGTGCCAGCGAGCGCGGATCAGCTCACGCGAGGCGGAGGGCATGTCCAGGCTGTAGTAGTGGTCGGAGACATCGCCGGGAGAGAGCTCGAGCAGTAGGAAGCAGAGGCTCACCACCGCCCACAGCAGCAGCAAGGCGGAGGCCAGCCTACCGACGAGGAAGCGGCTCATCATCTAGTCGTCGCGCAGCACCTGATCGGGCGGCACCCACCAGCGGTGCAGCTTGTCCCAGGGGCAGGAGATGTTCACCTGCGCGTCCTGAAAGCGGCTGTGCAGCGCCACGATCTCGTCCGCCCAGTACAGGAAGCAGTAGGGTTGGTCGCGGTAGATGACGGCCTGCAGCTCCTTCCAGGTCTGCTGAGCGGCCGCGGGATCGGGAGTGGCGAGACCACGCTCGATCAGCACATCGGCCTCGGCGTTGGCATAGCTCACGAAGTTGAAGTCATAAGCCGGTCCCGAGTGCCAGATGTCACTGGGATCCATGAAGAGACCCGCGGACCAGCCCCCCAGCAGGGCGTCGAATTCCCGCTGCCGCAAGCGCTGGAAGTAGGCGCCCCTCTCCAGGGTGACGATGCGCATGTCGATCCCCACGTCTCGCAGGTCCGCCTGCAGCAGCAGCGCGGCCTTGCTGCGCCGATCGGCACCAACGCGCGTGATCAAGTCGAAGCGGAAGCTGCGGCCCTGGCGATCCAACACGCCATCGCCGTCACTGTCCTTCCAGCCCAGATCCTCCAGCTCGCTGCGCGCCCGCTGCGGCTCGAAGGCCAGCGGCACGATGTCGTCGTTGTGCAGATCGCAGAGCGCCGGTGTGATCGTGCCGACAGCTCGCCGACCGTAGCGCTCGCCCGTGCTCTTGGCGCTCAACAGATCGCCGATCAGGCGCTCCGTGTCGATGGCGCGCGCCAGCGCCCTGCGCACGGCCGGATCGCCGAAGAGCGGATGAGGAGGCGCAGCAGCGGGATCCGGACGCCCCGTGCCCTCGTGCTGCTGCTGCAGCTCGGACCAGGCCTGCGGATCGATGTTGTTCCAGCCGACGTAGTCCAGCAGGCGCCAACCACGCCGCAGCGGGCGGATCTTCGGGTCCTGCGACAGCACGGGCAGGTCCAGGGGATCGATGGCTGCCACAAGGTCGAGCTGCCCCGCCTGCAGCTCCAATAGCCGCGTCGAGTACTCGGGGATCACCTCGAACACGACCCGCTCCAGCCTGGGCCGATAGGATGCGGGCCCCGACCAGGCCGGATTGGGCTCCAGAATCAGCCGCGAACCGCGCTCCCACGAGGCCAGGGCCCAGGGCCCATTGAGCTGCGGATTCTGGTTGAAGGGGTGTTCTCGGAGGCGCTCCCGATCCACGCCCTGCAGCAGGTGCCGGGGCAGCACGGGCGTGCCCGCGATGGAGCCCAGCATCACCTCGGGCAGCCCGGGCTCGTGGAAGTGGAAGGCCAGGTGCTGCGCGTCCTGCACCGCTGGCCGAGCGCCGGGGACCATGGGTTCCAGGTCAGCCGCCTGGGTGGCGCCCACCAGGGGATCGGCCATCAGGTCGAAGGTGAAGGCCACATCCGCACTGGTCACAGGCTGACCGTCGGGCCAGCGAATGTCATCGCGCAGCTCGAAGCTCACCACGCGACCATCCGCGGACAGCTCCCAGCTGCGGGCCAGGGCCGGCTCGAAGCGCAAGCGGCAGTCGAAGTCCTGCTCCAGCAGGAAGTAGCTGAGGTTCTCGCTGACGTAGACATCCGCGATGCTGTGCGCGAAGAGCTGCAGCAGGTTGCTCACATCGGCGGGGACACCGATCACCAGGCTGTCTCGAGGCTCGTCGTTGGCCGATCCCTGCTCGCTCGGCGCTGCACAGGCGACCAGCAGGGGCAGGAGGGGCAAGCCGGGGACTGCAGCGTGAAGGTGGCGACAGAGCATCCTCAGCGCCTAACTCGGCCTGTGCCGACCAGGACGACCAGAAGAGGCGAATAGCGTCGGACACAGGAAAGTTGTCAAATGTCTGTCAACGAGCGACGGTTTTGGCTCTCTGCCGCCCTCTCTGGTTCCAGAGGGTGTGGGGTGCGATGGGAGGGACTTCCGATACGCCGCGCGGTGGGCTCGAGACCCGCCGCGCGGCGTATCTTCATTTCCGCTCCGGCTGCTCCTCAACAGACCACGTCCTGGGCTCGGTCATCCTTGCGGCCAATCGATGCATTGCCAGGGTTGAAAGCCGATTGCATTTCCGGGGCATCTTGGATGCCCCGGCGCTCCCGCAACGATGACCAAGGCCCCACGTCCTCAATAGACAACGGGCGCCGCCCAAAGGCGCGCCGGATACCCCTGCCGCTTCAGGTGCAGGCAGGTGCGGGCCACGGTGCCAGCCAGATCGCTGAACGGCCAGGCCACCACCACCGCCCGCACGAAGACGAAGAGCTCGCGGTCTTCCACCGGCCACCGCGTGGCGATGACCCCGGCCGCCCCCGCACGCAGAAAGGCGTCGGCCAAGGAACGCTCCAGGCTTCCGTGGGCTCGGTGCGCGCCGGTGTCGCAACCCGCCAGCAGCACCACCGGGCTGCCCGGCAGACAGAGCTGCGCCAGCTCCACCGGGCTCATGGGCCCGTCAGCCAGCAAGAGCTGGGTCACGCCCAGCGACCGCCGCGCGTGCAGCCCCAGGTGCAGCAGTCCTACAGGACGCTCCAGCTGCAAGCGCTCTCGTCGCACCTGGGAACCCCGCAGCCAGAGCGCTGCCTCTTCGCGCCGCACCTCGCTGGCGGCGGAGGGCAGATCGCCGTTGGCGTCGGCCAGGCTGGCGATGGTGGCCAGCGGCTGCTCCCCTTCTCTGCACGGGCTCTGCCGCAGCCCCACCAGGTCGCGCGCGACGGGCGCGGGCGCATCGCGGTCCCTGGACGCCAAGGCGATGGCCTGAATGGGCGCATCGGCCAGCAGACCGTCCGAGCCCACCAGGAACTCACCCCGCGGCACATGCCCATCCTTGAAGAGCATGGCGCCCAGCATGCGACAGGCCTCCTGCCCGCTCCCGCCACGCAGCTCGTCCCGCGCCCGGCCCACCAGGCGCGAGAACTCCGCCCGAGTCAGGGCCAGCCGGCGCAGGCTGCCGCTCTGGCCCGGGCTGTGCAGCAGCAGTCCGTCGTGGGATGCTGCCAGGGCCAACAGCTGCACCTGCGAATCCGCCGCGCGCCGGCTGTCGAGGAAGCGCAGGCGGAAGAGCCGCTTGGCAGCGCTGTGTTGGCCCGCCCTGCGGGCTCGCTCCACCAGCATCATCAGCGGCGGGGCATCCCAGGTGGCCAGCACCTCGTCGTCTTTCTCGGCCAGCTGCCCGGCCAGGAGCCTCAGCAGCGCCTCCCAGTCCAGCGCCGAGTCGGCGGCCTGGGCCATCGCCACCCTGACCAGTGCGTAGTAGAGCTCCAGCTCCAGTACGGTCTTCTCCGGGGGCACGATCTCATCGAAAATGCGTCGCGCCTCGTCCGGACGCCCAGCACCGAGCAGGGCCAGGCTGCGATAGCAGGCCGCGGCCGCCACCGAAGTGGGTGGCAAGGCGCTGTCATCGACGGCATCCAGCTGTCGCAGCGCCTCGGCCCAGGACCCCGTAGTCGCGGCGTACAGGCCGAGGTTCATGCAGACCCAGGGACCAGGCGGCTGCTCGAGGGCGACAGCGTCGGCCAACCAGGCGCGCGCAGCCTCCAGATCGAGCAGGTAGAAGGCATCCTGAGCCAGGTGCCTGCAGATCCAGCAGCCCCAGGTCGCATCCAGGCTCTGGCCCGCCACGAGCGTCTGCAGAACCCGCTCGGCCTCGGCCAGGTAGCCCAGGCCGCTCAAGGCCAGGGACAGGCCGCAGGCCGCCCTGACCCGGCCGCCCGTGTCGTCGTTGGCCGCCGCCAGCTCGGAAGCCTGCCGGTAGAGGCGAGCCGCAGCGGCCGCGTCGTCCGCGCGCCCGGCCTGGGCCGCCCGCTGCAGCAGGGCCTTGACCGGGGGCTTGGCGTCGGGAAGCTCAGCCTCCTGGATGTTCAGCCGCGAAGCTCGAATGGGAGGCCGCACCCGCAGCGCAGCCAGGTGCACGGCCTGGGATTGGTGTTCGTCCAGCAGGCTCTCCAACGACGCGCTGCTGAGCGCATCGTCCAGCCAGCTCTCCCAGTGCAGGGGCACCAGCCGCTCCCGCGCCGCCACGGCCAAGAAGACGGTCTCCCGGGTCACCTCGTAGGCCGCGTCCAGGCCCACACCGGGCTTGTCCTCGCGGCGTTCGCGGAGCACCACGGGGTGTCTGGCCTGGGGCGCGGCCAGCAGCAAGAGCTGGGTCGCGTCGCCATGCCAGGCTCGCACGCCCCAGTCCGTGCGCACCAGGTCCAGCGGCGATTGGGAGCGGAACTGGCGCGCGGGCATGGGCCTGCTGCCATCGACCAGGGCCGCTGGAGGGGGAGCCTGGCGCCGCTGCAGGCGCGCCTGCAGCGCTTCCATGCTGGGCGGGGGGCGGCTGGCGAAGAGGTACCGCCGCGCCACGGCGTGGCGCAGGGTTCCCGCCAACAAGCGTTCCGCCACGGCCAGGGCCTGGCAGCGCGGACAACGGGCGAAGTGCCCCTGCGCCCAGGAGGGCCAGGCCGCTCGGGTCTGACGATCCAGGCTGCCCTCCAGCAGACCAGCGCGCTCCAGACGCTCGTGCTGGGTGTCGGTCATGGTCCTCATCCCTCCCTCCTCCCCGCTGCGTGCAGCTCTTCGAGGCGCGTGGCCAACCTGGCGCGCATTCGCCGCTTGCGGGACTGCACGGCGTCTTCCGACAGCTGCAGCCCGTGCTGCTCTCTCAGCAGGTCCACGGTCTCCTGGATGCCCCGTTCTTCGATGAAGACAGCCTTGAACACAGCCCGCTGAATGGAATCGAGCGCAGCAAAGAACTCCATCACGACGGCCAGGTCGCTACGCAGCGCAAGAAGGCGTTCCTCCTCGTACAGGCTCTGCGGGGCCCTGTCTCCTCTGAGCCGCGCCTGCCAGGCTCGCGCGCGCACGGCGGCCTTGAGCCAGGACCGGCACTGGTAGTCGGTCAGCGAGATCATCCAGGATCGCAGGCAGCCCCCCAGGAAGAAGGACAACTCCCTGCTCAACAGCGCCATCACGTCCTGCAGGATGTCATCCACTTCATCAAAGGGAATGTCCCAAGCCAGGATTCGCGCACAGACAATCCTGCGCCAGCGGCGCCAGACGAAGAGAACCACCTGCTCGTCATCCCCAGCGCGCAGGACCGCGTCCACATCGCGACGTTCCTCCTTCTCGCAGCGGACCAGGCAGTCAGGGCAGGCGGGCAGAACCCGCCTCGGAACCAGCTCACCCGGCGCCCTGGAAGCTGCCGCTCCCCGGGCGAGGGCCCCGGGCGCTGGCCCCTCTCCGAGAAGCCGCGGGCTCTGCACTCCCTGTCTCCACTCCTCGGTCAAGACACGCTCCCCGGGTTCGGGACGGGCGATAGGCTCAGAACAACTCGGTCTTCATCCAGAAAGGGCGCGAAGGAGGCAAAACCGTCGCGCCCTGACGTGGTTTTTCATTTTCCTGACAAACCGGCTCCGGGGAACCGAAGGATTCGGCAGAGGAACCCGTGAAGCTGCGGCCGCCGACACCTCAGTGACCGGAGAGATACTCGTCCACATCCTGGTTGCCGGCCAGCACCAGGCAGACGATGCCCAGGGTCAGGTTGATCCAGTCGCAGCAGATGATGTTGATGATCTGCATGATGGCGACCGCCTTGCTGTTTCCAGCGCCATAGGCGCCGTCGCCCAGCAGCTTGGCGCCACGCACGATGGCCAAGATGCCGACGACCAGGGAATAGATCCACGGGATGTAGAGGAAGACGGTCCCCAGCGCGATGCCGATACCGACGAGGATCGCCAGGATACCGCCGATGAGATGCATGATGCCGATGGCCTGGATGGTTCCTGGCTTGGACTCGTAGCTCATACGCGCACTCCCTTTCTTCCGGACAGGCAAGCTGGATCGAAGCCTGGGGAGGATAGCAGGATCCGCAGGGACCGCGCTACCACACAGAGTCGTGGTGCTCGCAGACTCCGAAGGCTTCGTCCACCTCGATCTCCTCATCCCCGAAGCGGACCAGGCCGCGGAAGCGGCCCCAGGGCTGGTGGAAGACAGAGCGCACCAGGCCCAGGCGCACGTTCTCCTGGCGCTCCCCCTGCGGATGAAAGGCAAGCTCCAAAGCGCCGCAGGCGCTGTCCAGATGCCAGGGCCGCATCAGGTCGCGAGAGTCGAAGTAGAAGCGTGCCGGACCCAGGGGCTGGATGCGGCCGTCGAGCCAGAGGGCGTTTTCGTTGTGCAGGCTGTCGTCGCGGTTGACGTTGCGTGTCAGGTTGAAGGCCAGGGAGCGCCCCGCCGCGTCGCGGCCCCAGCCTGTGGCCCACATCCACCAGGTGTGGCGCGGGTAGTGGGCCTTGTGGATGTCCAGGATGGCGATGCTGTCTTGCGGGCGGGCGACGTAGCACCGCTCGCCGACGCGCAGCTCCCCCTCCAGGGGCAGGGGCACCTTGTGGCTGTACATGGCCCGATTGGGCCCCACGGGAAGCGACACAACCAGCGGCTGGATGGACTCGCCGTGCAGGCAGCGCAGCTTTCCGCGCACGGCGGGCAGGTCGCCCGCAGCCTCCAGGTGCAGGGAGAGATCGTGCCGGCCCTCGTCCAGCTGGTTGCGGATCTCCACGGTGTAGCCCGACAGGCGGAAGTGGCTGCCGTCGTTCCACAGGGTGCGGGCCAGCCTGATGTCGGCCCGCGGCACCTGCCGGTGGTGCTCGAAGTGCCGGTTGTCCGCCCTGTCCACCACGGAGCACCAGCTGAGCTTGAGGTAGCCCACGTCCACCACCGCCAGCCCCACGAAGACCTCAGGCGTGATCAGGGCGTAGTGCTGCCACTGCTTGAGCCGGAAACGGGCCAGGGCACGGGAGAGTACCCCTATGCGGGACAGCTCGACGTCTTCCAGGTTCAGCTCGCGAAAGGGGCTGTCGAAGACACCAAAGCGCACGCGACCGGTGCGGTCCACCAGGCGTACGGGGGTGGCTTGGGCGCGCATCAGAAGCTGGAACCGACGAAGAGATAGACCGCGCCGGCCTCGGCCGCGACGCTGTCGTTGCCCGCGGCGCCCACCAGCAGATCGTCGAAGCCGTCGCCGTCCACATCGCCAGCCCCGCCCAACTGGCCCCCGGCTTCGTCGCCAGCGGCCTCACCTGTGAGCATGGCATCGGCGTCCGACAGGCTGGTGCTGCCCGTGGCAGGTCCCAGCACGAGGTAGGCGGCGCCCGCGGCCGTGCCGCCGTCGTCCAGCCCGGGCACGCCGAGCAGGAAGTCCGCCGGACCGTCGCCGTTCACATCGCCGACGATGGCCAGGGCCGCGCCCAGCTCGTCGCCGGCACCGTCGCCCTCAAAGCTGGCATCGGAGCTGGAGAGGCTGACCGTACCGCTGGGCGCGCCCAGCAACAGGTAGGCCATCCCCAGCGCCCCGTCGGCCTGGTCCGCGCCCACCAGCAGATCGTCGTAGCCATCGCCGTCCACATCGCCTGCCGCTGAGAGCGCGCAGCCCGCCCGGTCGCCGTCGGACTCGCCCACCAGCTTGGCGTCGGCCGTGGCCAGCAAGGTCATGCCAGCGAAGGGGCCGTACACCACGTAGGCCGCGCCTGCCGCCGTACCATCCCCGGCCTCGCCCGGAGCGCCCACCAGCACGTCGCGGCTGCCATCGCCATCAAGATCGCCGCTGGCCAAGGCGTAGCCCAGCTCGTCGCCAGCAGCCTCGGACACCAGCAGAGCATCGGCGGCGGACAGGGCGCTGGCTGGCGAGGCCGGACCGAAGAGCAGGTAGGCCATACCGCTGTCCGCGCCCACGTAGTCGGAGCCCGCGGCGCCCACCAGCAGATCGTGGTTGCCGTCACCGTCCACATCGCCAGCGATGTGCACCGCCTCACCCGCACCGTCGCCGGGGTCACTGCCCTCCATGGTCAGGCCGTCGCCCAGGCTGCCGCTGCTCAGGGGACCGTAGTGCAGGTAGGCCACGCCCGTGTTGGCAGGATCCCTGCCCGGGGCGCCCACCAGCAGGTCGGCGTAGCCATCCCCGTCCACATCGCCGCTTGCCAGGGCCTGGCCCGCCAGGTCGCCCGGCGCCTCGCCCTGCAGCTGCGCATCGGCCCCCGCCAGTGTCGCGCCGCTGGCCGGCCCCAGCAGCAGGTAGACCGCTCCCGTGCCGCTGTCGCCCGGGCAGCCCACCAGCAGGTCGTTCAATCCATCGCCGTCGCTGTCGCCGGCCGCCGCCGGGGCGCATTCCGCGCCCGCTGCAGGCCCGTAGAGCGCCAGATCGGCCGCCGACAGCGCGCAGTCGTCGACCACGCCCGAGCAGTCGTTGTCGAGGCCATCCAGGCAGTCTTCGGCAGCGCCGGGGTTGATCCCTGCGTCACCGTCGTCGCAGTCGCTGCCGTCGCTCACGTAGAGGGAGGGCTGGGAGCACTGCACGAGCGTGAAGGCGGCGTCGCCGTAGCTGTCGCCGTCGCCGTCGTAGTACCAGGCGCTCTCGTCCTCCGCGCCAGCCTCGTCGGCGGCGCCGTCGCAGTCGTCGTCGTAGCCATTGCAGTACTCCAGGGCGCCTGGATTGACCGCCCCGTCGCCGTCGTCGCAGTCCGTGCCGTCATCCACGTAGCCCTTGGGCTGATCGCAGGAGGAGATGCCCTTGCCGGCGCCGTACTCGTCGCCGTCGCCATCGGCGTACCAGGTGGTATCGCTGACCACGTCCTTGTCGTCGTCGTCCGCCAGGCCGTCGCAGTCGTTGTCCGCAAGGTCGCAGATCTCTTCCGCGCCCGGGTTGAACGCCCCGTCGGCGTCGTCGCAATCTCCCAACACG
>CAYVQL010000008.1:0-72690 GCA_964454135.1 uncultured Enterobacterales bacterium
GCTGCTTGCGCAGCCCTGAACAGCACCGCGGAAGCTCCTCGAACTGTCGGCAGGATCGACATTCTCTGTTCGGTGCCAGGTTAATACTGTCCTTGCCGAAACGTCGATCCCGGTACAGGATGTCCTGCGTCCCCCTGGAGCCATTGCCTGCCATGCTCGTCAAGCTCGACCATATCGCCATCGCCGTTGCCGACCTGGAAGAGGCTATCCAGCGCTTCGCCGAAGACCTGGGCCTTACGCTCGCGGGGCGCGAGGACGTCGTCGCCGCGGCCACCACTACCGCATTCTTCCCCATCGAGGGCACGCAGCTGGAGCTGATCCACCCCCTCGAGGGCAAGGGACCGGTGGCCAAGTACCTCGAGAAGAAGGGCGGCGGCCTGCACCACCTCTGCTTCGAGACCGACGATCTCGACGGCGATGTGGTACGCCTGAAGGAGCGCGGCTACCGTTTTCTGAGCGAGGGGCCCGTACCTGGGGCCCACGGCAAGCGCGTGATCTTCATTCACCCCAAGTCGGCTGGCGGCGTGCTCATCGAGCTCGCGCAGCCTGCGAGGCCCTGATGTTCGTAGCCACACTGGTTCTGTTCTTGGCGGCCCCTCCACCCGCCCTGTCCGACACTGGCGACACTGGCGACACGGGCGGCATCGAGACCTGCCGCGACTGGGAGATCACGCCGGATGAGTCCACCGTCTATTCTGGCCAGTCCCGCAGCTTCGGACTCGACGTGCTCAACGAGTGCCGCTCCGAGATGACCTGCACCTGGTCGCTCAGCAGCAACCTGGGCGAGCTCGTGGAGGGCAAGGGCCTGAAGGTGGAGTGGTACGCGCCCGCCGACCCCCCGCCGGAGTGCGAGACCCAAGAGACCTCGGTCACCGCCACCTGCACCTGGCGCGGCTTCACCAAGAACTCCACCGCCGCCATCCGCTTCCGCTGTACCGCCGAAGAGCGCGCCCAAAACGAGCTCTCCCAGGTCCAGAACCTCTCGGTGGCCGGTGGGGGCTGCAGCAACCGCATGAGCGGCGAGTCCGCCCTGCTGCTCCTTCCCCTGGCGCTGTTCGGGCGGCGCCGCAAGCTCTGACGCCGCCCCATGGGCCACAGGGTCACAGCCACAGGGGAACAAACCAGCCTGGCCGACCGCAAGCGGCGGGCCGGGCAGCGGCTGCTGTTGGGCATGGCGGGCTCGTCGGTCGGCGGCGATCTGCGAGCCTTGCTGCGCGTCTTTGCGCCGGCGGCGTTTCTGCTGGGACCTGAAAACGCGGAAGAACCGGAGCAGCTGCGGGAGCTCAACCGCGAGCTGGGCTCCCTGGCGCCGCGCCGCCTGCCCGCCATCAGCTTCGTCGAGCAGGATGGCGGGCGAGCGCTCTGCCCGGGCGCCATGGCCTGGCCCGCGCTGGCGCTGCTCGAGGGGGTTGATCCGGCGCTCTCCGCCGTGGTGGGAGCCGCCCTGAGCGAGGAAGCGGCGGCCCTGGGCTTCCACGCCCTGCTGGCCCCGCCCCTCTGCGCCAGCTTGCTGGAAGGCGAGCCGCTCCCCGCTGGCCGGCCCCTGGCCCCGCGCCTGCTGGCTCGCGAGCCCACCGCCCTGGCGCAGCGTGCGGAGGCCTTCCTCGGCGCCGTGGCCCAGCGCGGCCTGCTGGCCTGCCCTGGCGCCTTCCAGGGCTGGACCCGTGGCGAGCAGGGGCAGCTGCTGGCGCTGGAGAAGGAGCGCCCCGCGCTGGAGGCCGAGGATCTGCTCCCGCTGCACGCGGCCCTGGGGGTCGGCGTCCTGGCGCTGCGCGTGGGCTACGCGCGCTGGCCGGCCTACGACGAGGAGCGCCCCGCGGCCTGCTCGGCGCCGCTGCTGGCGGGCCTGCTGCGCCAAGAGCTGGGCTTCGAGGGCTTGATCGTGGCCGAGGACCTGGTGCTGCCCGCGCTGCGACGGCAGGCAGGCCTGGAGGCCCAGCTGGAGGCCGCCATCGGCGCCTCGGCCGATCTGCTGATCGCCAGCTGCGATCCCGCCTTCCAGGTCCGCATCTTCGAGACGCTGGTGCGCCTGCAGGAGCTGGACTCCGCTGCGGACCAGGCCTTCGAGCGTAGCGACAAGCGCTTGAAGCGCGCACGCAAGGCGCTCTTGTCGCAGTGGAGGCCCGGCGACCTGGCGCTGTTGAACGGTCCCGAACAGCGCGATCTGGCCCTGCGCATGCGCCTGGCGGGAGCTTGACGAAGCGCCGCGCAGACCTGGGGCGTACGCAGTGGAGGAGGTGTCCCCCGCCCCCAACCATTTCTGTTAGATCTACCCGACACCACCGCGCCCCCACTCCTGTCAGGAGGTCCATGATGTCCAGGTTCTTCGGTTTGCTGCTCTTGTCCGTCTTTCTGGGTGGTTGCAAGCACAACATCGGCTCTGCGCTCGAGGCCGCGGCCGAGCGGATCGTGGTGATTCGCGAAGCCGCTGGCGAAAACATCGAGCAGGCCACCTACAGGTCCGTGCTGACCGTCACCAACGTGTACAAAGAAGACATCTTCCTGAAGAAGGTGGAGTTCCAGGGCAAGTTCGGCGTCTACATCACTTCCGCCGCCACCGAGCGGGTCAGGCTCAACCTGAGCCCGGGCGAGAGCACCGAGCTCACGCTCGACTCCACCGTCAAATGGGCCGACAAGGCGGATTTCAACGTGTCCAAGGGCACCATCCGCGGCACCCTGGCCTACAAGGGGCCCGACGGCAAGACCTATCGACTGCCTTTCTCGCAGCGCGCCGAAGTGAAGGTGCGGGGCGAATAGCCCGTGTGGTCGCTCCTGGCGCTGCTGGCGTGGGGACCGGCCCATGCGGGTGAGGTCTGCCAGGAGCTGAGCGAGCCGCCGGTCAGCCTGCAGGTGGCCTGGGTGTCACGCACGCGCAAGCGCGTGCGGGCGCGCAGCACGCTCTCGGTGCTGCGGGTGGCGGATCTGCGCGCCTTCATCCAGCAGGGTGCCGACGCCACGCGCGTGCTGCAGGCCATCGGCCTGGAGGGCCGCCGCGGCAATCCCCGCCACGGCTACAAGATCACCATCTTCGACGTGCAGGCCGACTGGCTCTGCCGGCCGGTGGAGTACGCGCTGGAGGGCGAGCAGGTGGCGGGCCTGCCGGCCTGTCCCCAGGGCCGCCAGCTGGGCACCCGCCGCGAGACCGGCTGCGGCTACACCCGGGATCGGGCCACGGGCGAGCGGGGGCTGGACGTCTACCGCATCCTGTGGCGCGACGCGGCGCGGGCAGGGTTCTGCGTGCTGCCCCTGGGGCGGTTTGTGGATGGGGCCTGAGAGACTGGGAGGCGCTCAGTAGATCCGCTCGAGCTGGGCCCCCCGATAGTAATGCGCCAGGATCTGCTGGCAGTCGTAGCCGCGCTCCGCCATCACGGCGGCGCCGATCTGGCAGAGACCCACGCCGTGACCCCAGCCCGCGCCGCGCAGCAGGAAGCGGGCGGGGGCGCCCCCCTCATCCCCCTGCGGCAGCACGATGAAGGCCGAGCTGTACAGGTGGGTGTCGGAGAGCACGCGCCGGATCTCCAGCTCCTTGCCAAGCTGTAGGCGCCGCCGGGGTCCCAGCAGCTCCAGCCGGGTGATGCGGCCCGAGGCGCCCCGCTCCAGCGGGAGCAGCGCCAGCACAGGCCCCAGGTCCAGGTCCAGCTTCTCGCGCAGCCAGCCCTGCAGCTGCTGCTGGCTGACGCTGGTCTCCCAGCGGTAGAAATCGCGCGTGGCGTGGTCCAGCTCGGGCAGCACGCGCTCCAACAGCGCGCGGTCGGCGGTGTTGCAGAAGGCGGGCGGCGCGCCGGCGATGAAGGCCGCTGCCTGGGGTTCATGGCACAGGGGAAGGGCGTAGTCCGGCGCCTGGTCGGGAGAGAGATCGGGGAAGGCCTGCAGGTAGGCCGGATCCCCATCGCCCCAGGCGGCCGAGAAGCGCTCGGTGAAGCCCCCGCAGCACTTGGAGAAGCGCGCATCGCAGACCTGGCCCTGGTGGCAGAGGGCCAGGCCGCGGGTGGCGGCCACGGCCTGAACTGCCTGGCGCGTATTGGCGCGGGTGACGCCCTGGTAGCGCTGGCAGTGGTCGTCGGCGCAGACGTCGTAGTGCTCGTGATCCTCGCGGTCGTACCAGCGCACCAGGCGCAGCAGTTCGCCCAGCTCTTCCAGCTCGCCCTGCGCGCCGGGCCGGACACCCGTTCCGCCTGGGGCGCGCGAGGCCAGCTGGGCCAGCAACCACGAGCGGGAGATGACGGCGTGGGCCCGCAGCATCTCCTCTGGACAGCGCGCGCTCATCTCGGACGAGATCACCGAGACCAGGTATTCCTCCAGGGGCACCTGGTTCACCACGTCCAGGCTGTCTCCGCGGGCCTCGATGGACAGCTCGCCCCCAAAGACCAGGTCCTCTTCGTGCTGCCAGTGGAAGGCCACGCCCACCGTGACACCCTTCAGCACGAAGCGGGCCTGGGGTTTCGTGGGGCGCAGCAGCAGGCGCGGCCCGCTGGCCAGCTCGGCGCCCTGCCCGTCACTCAGCGCCACTGCGCCTGCCCTGCAGACCGCCTGCAGCTCGCCGCTGGCGGACAGGTCGCGCCCCTCGACCTCCAGCACGAAGGGGCCGCGCAGGACAATGGATGCTTCCTGGCGCGAGGGCCCCAAGCCGACGCGTAAGATGGGTTCAGACATGGTCCAGCCTCCTGACGAGCAAGCCCTCTACCAGGGGCATATCATGCCGTGGAATAGAGGTCTCGCGATATATGGTCTCGACCAGCGCCGCGTCCAGGCGCAGGAAATCCCGCTCGCGGATGGTGATCAGCAGGCCGGCCATGTCGATGGCCCCCGGGCTGACGGTGCAGCGGTTCAAGCCCCTGGCGAAGTAGCATGCCGGCCGATGGGCGCCGCGCGGGATGACCAGCGCCAACAGCTGCTCACCGCGGGCGCAGGCCAGCAGGTTCAGCCGCGGTTCCACCGGATCTCCGGAGACCACGCTCAGGGCGTCCACGGCCGCCCGGATCCCCAGGCGCACGGCCCGTGGCTCGCCGCAGAGACCGATGATGCTGCGGGCCCGGTCCGGCGCCATCCAGACGCGCAGGCGGGGTCGCGAGAGCAGCTCCCGACCGGGCGTCTGCTGTCCGTCGAGGGCGCGCCAGGCCAGGATCTCCTCGGGCAGCTTGCCCGCCGCCACCGCCTGCAGGTGCAGGTGATCGGGAGCCGAGGCGCCGCAGAAGGGGCCGTTGTAGAAGACCGTCAGCCTGTCACGGGTCGCCAGGGCGAAGTCCAGCAAGGGCGCCAGGGCCGGGCGTACGGTCTGCACGCGATGCGCGCGATGGGCCAGCACGAAGTGGCCGGGCAGGATGGGGGCCGGGTTGGCCAGGACCACCCAATCGGCGCCAAAGGCCACGCCACGCTCTTCCGGGGGCAGGTGGGAGGGACAGAGAAAGCAGGGCCGGGCTGCCACCGAGGCGCCGTCCACCTGCGCCGTGGTGCTGGCGCGGCGCCCGGGGTTCCACTGCACCCGCACCAGGCGTCTGCCCAGGTCGATCTCTCTGACCCGTGCCTGCCCCAGCGCCGCGCGGGCCTCGAGCAAGCGCGGCCAGCCCTGGGCCTGCCACTCCAAGAAGCGTAAGAGCTGTTCGCCCAGGGGTGCTCCGGCCTCAGCCCCTACGTCCATCGGGTCCGTCAAACGCGTCGACCAGTCCCGGTCCTTCATGGACCTTCCTCGCTGCGCTGGGCGTTGTGGCGCCGGCGGCCCTCGATCTCCAGGCTGCGCACACGGTCCTTGTAGTGCTGATGGCGTGCGGCCAACGCGGGAGAGAGGTCGGCGTCGGTGTTCTCCTCCCAGCGACGGCAGAGGTAGAGCGAGTCGTAGATGCGGCCCACGCGGTACTGGCGACAGATGCGCAGGGCCACGGCGTAGTCCTCGCCGTAGCTGACGTTGGGGAAGGGATGCCTGCGCAGCAGCTGGCGGGCGAAGGCCCGCGGCGCTCCCAGGCCGCCGACGCGTAGGGCGTTGTTGGGCCCGTTGTCCGGGGTCCACTCCCGGTGGTCGATCAGGCCCGGCGGGATGACCTGCAGGTCCATGTTCACCAGGGTGTAGGAGCCCACGGCCATTCCGCAGCGCTCCTGGCGCAGCAGGGACACGATCCGGCTCAGCACGTCGGGTGCGGCGTACAGGTCGTCGGAGTCCAGCTGCACCACGTAGCGGCCGCAGGCCGGGTGGAAGACGGCCTGGTTCCAGCAGCCACCGATGCCCAGATCGCGGCGTTGGGGAACGATGCGCTGCAGGAGCGCGTCCTGCGAGGCCAGCTCATCCAGGATGGCGCCCGTGCCGTCCGTGGAGTGGTTGTCGACCACCAGCACGTTGAAGGGGAAATCCGCCTGCTGGGACAGGGCGCTGCGCGCGGCGTCGGCCACGGTGCGCGCCCGGTCGCGCACCGGGATCACCACGCTGGCCATTACCGGGGCGTCATCGCTGGGCTCGAAGGGCGCGAAGGGACCGCGAAGCAGGGCGCCGATGCGGGCCAGGTGCTGGCTGGCCACCAGCTCGGCCTCGATCTGGGCCCGCCGCTCGGCGGTCAGGTAGTCGAAGACCTGCTGGCCCGAGGCCCGTCGGTCGGCTGGATGCAGGCTGGCCAGGATCTCGGGCAAGTGCAGGATGGGGGCCTTCTCCGAGACCCTGAGCCGTCGATCGTACCAGGCGTGCCAGCCCAGATCCTCGCCCGTCTCCCCGCCCGCCAGCAGGGCCTGCGTCGACCACAGCGCCCAGGGACCAAAGGAGAAGCGGTCCTCCAGGCTACCCGGCTGGCAGTCGGGCAGCGGATGGGCACGCGGGCCCGCTGGCGTCTCTTCCTGGTAGTCGCCGTAGACCAGGCCGGCGCCACTGTCGCTGGCGGTGTCCAGCAGCCGCTGCAGGCCCTGGGGCTGGGGATCGGGACAAGCGCCAGGTTCGATCCGCAGCAGGTAGGGGCTGCGTAGGGCGCCCAGCACTGCAAGCAGGCAGTCGCTGGAGCCGGGGGCGCCGGTGGGCAGGACGCGGCAGGCCAGCCCGCCCAGCTGGCGTGGGCGCTCCTCGCACTCCGGCGGCACGAGCAGCAGGGCCTCTCGAACCTGGCCGCTGGCGGCCAGCCTCTCCAAGAGGGGGGCCGCTTGGCGTGGCGTGGCAGCCGATGTGAGCACTGTGACAGGTTTCACGGGGTATCTCCTGGCTGGCCACGGGCTTGACTCGCGGGAGCCTGTCAAGGCTCGACGATATCGATCTCGTCTGCGAAGCGCGAAAAATCTCGGGGATTGGAGGTCGCCAGCGCCTTGACGCCGTGCGCCCGCATCGTGGCGACGAGGAAGGCGTCGTGCAGGAGCTTTCCGTGGCAGGGCGTCTGTTCGAGCAGGGAGAGGAAGGTAGGTAGCACGGGCCGTTCCTCAGGCAGGAGTCGGGCGACGCGCCGCAGCTCGTCGATATTGGCCATGGCATCCGCCAGGTCCATTCCAAGCCCATTGTTCGCTACTGGGCGGGTAGCCACCACCAGGTACTCCCTGATGACCTGAGCGCAGATCACCAGCCCCTGAGGCCGAGCGAGCAGCCTGATAGCCGCAGCGTGGCGCGGCCGCGCCATGTTCGTCGCATCCAGCAGGACGTTGGTGTCCAGCAACAGCCGGTCAGCGTCCGTCGTCTTCATAGATCTCCCCGCGTCCGTAGCTGCCGCCGTGCTCCACGTGCACCGTTCTCAAGCGCAGGCCTCCGCTTTCCGGCCCCGATGAGACAACGAAAGCCGCGTCACGCAGGATCTCCCTGAGCTCGCCCTCCAGGCTGCGGTTATTGCTCCTGGCGCGCCGTTTGAGGGCAGCGATCACCGCGTCGTCCACATTTCGGACATGAAGTGCTGGCATAACGAAATGATAGCATAACGCTTCAGCTTTCACGACCGCGAACCAGCATGCGGGCCGCCAGCAGGCCGGGCACCTCGTTGCGCTTGACGAAGCCGGCCAGATCCTCTTCCAGCACCTCTTTGGCGCTGCGGCTGGCATGGCGCAGGGACAGGGGGCGGCCTGGCACCAGCAGGCCCACGTGGAAGCAGTCCAGATCCGGGCGCAGGGACACGAAGCAGAGCAGGTCGCCAGCGCGCCCCTGACGCTCCAGCTCGTCGAAGCGCTCCACGGGCAGGTAGCGCGGCTGCCAGGGCAACGAGGGATAGCCGCCCAGCGCGCTGAGCTGCCGAGGTGGGCCCCGCTCCACCCAGCGCTCGGGCAGCAGGCGCTCGGCGCGCCCGGCGGCCTGGTTGCGCGCCAGCCATAAGCTCATGTAGTGGTTGCGCGCCAACCAGCGAAGCTGCCCGTCCTGGTACCGCAGGGCGCGCAGCTCGGGCTCGAAATCGGTGGGCAGCGCGCTGCGCGCCAGGGCCCAGACCGTCTCTGCGAAGCTGACGCAGTCGAAGCCGTCCAGGCGGCTGACCAGCCGCTCGGGTTCGTTGGGGGATCCCCGCAGCGGACTGGCCAGGTAGGGCGTGCCCAGCAAGGCAGCGGACAGGCGGTCCAGGCGCTCCTGGGAGTCGGCCGCAAGGGCGACCCTGGCGATCAGCCTTTGCAGGGTCTGGGGATCGGCGAGCAGGGGAGAAGACAATTTCGCAATCCTGAAGACCGCAGATAGCTGCTTGGGCGCGCCTTTGCCCCTTCCGGGGCCAGCTGCCCGGTCTGTATGGGCCATGACCGAAGCGAGCACCGCAGTCCCAGCGAGCACCGCGCCAGCCGGCTATCAATGTGGGGACCCCGATCCGAGGCCCTCATGCTCACCCTCGCCCTGCTGACCACCGCCGCCCTGGCCTTTGAGGGTGTCTACGAAGGCTCCACCTGGACCTACCACGACAGCGGGGGCGATCCCAACAGCACCAAGGCGGACTGGTACGACCCCGCCTTCGATGACAGCGGCTGGTCGACCGGCGCCGCCCCTCTGGGCTTCGGCGGTCCCCTCCCCACGCAGCTGAACAATCATGGCGGCCTGACCTACTACTTCCGCATCGAGTTCGAGGTCGCCTCGGCGGCCGCCATCACGGATGCTTTTCTGGACATCAGCTACGACGACGGCGCCATCGCCTACCTCAACGGCAATGAGATCGACCGCTGGGACATGCCCAGCAAGGGCGTGGACTACGCCACCGCCGCCACGGGGGGCACCTCCAGCCCCATCGACGAGTCGGGCGTGGCCGTGGATCCCGCCTTCCTGACGGATGGCACCAATGTGTTGGCCATCGAGGTCCACCAGTGGACCGCCAAATCCAGCGACCTGTACCTGGAGGCGCTGCTCTCCCTGTCCCCGCACATCCTGGCCGGGCCCTACCTGCTGGAGCCGGCCGAGGACGGCGTGGCCATCATGTGGGAGACCTACGGCGATGCCGCGGCCCAGGCGGACTACGGCACTACCTCGGCCTACGGCTCCCAGGCCACGGACAGCACCGTCAGCTCGCTGCACCGGGTCGAGCTCTCCGGCCTGAGCGCCGATACCGACTACCACTACCAGGTGACGGCCGACGGATACAGCAGCGCGGACCACGTCTTCCACACTCAGCAAGCGGCAGGCTCCAGCGACCTGCTCTTCGTGGCCTACGGCGACAGCCGCAGCAACCCGGACATCCATGGCGCCCTGGCCGATCTGATCCTGGCCGAGGATCCGGCCTTCGTGGTGAACACGGGCGACCTGGTGGGGCGCGGCTCGACCCAGAGCGAGTGGTATCTGGATTTCTTCGAGCCGGTCCTGGCGTTTTCGCCCACCCACGCCATGGCTGCCGTCCCGGGCAACCACGACCACGAGGAGTACTTCCCCGGCAGCTACTACTGGGACTACCTGCCCTCCGGTTCGGCCACGACCGACTACTGGTCGACCACCATCGGGCCGGCGCTCTTTCTGTTCCTGGACTCCTGCGATCCCGATTTCAACGGCACCACCAAGTACTGCCACGCCGACGGCGTGCTCACCACCGACGAATGCGCCGATGCGGCCGCATGCGAGGACGGCTCGGGCGTCACCTGGACCTGCGAAGAGGATCCCTCGGTCTCGGCCCAGTACCTCTGGTTGGAGAGCGAGCTGGCCAAGGCCGTCGAGTCCTGGATCTTCGTGGTGCAGCACCACCCGGCCTACTCTTCGGGCATGCACGCCACCGACGACGAGGTGGGGGTCTTCGAGGCCTGGCTGGCGCCCATGCTGGAGTACTACGGCGTCACGGCCATGCTGGTGGGCCACGATCACCGCTACGAGCGCAGCTACGCCAACGGCACCCACTACCTGACCTTGGGCGGAGGAGGCGCCTCCATCCATGGCGCCTGCACCGATCCATCCGCCCCCCCGGACCGCTGCGCCAACGACTACCAGATCTACGCCCTGGACAGCTATTGCTACGGCGTCTTCGACATCACCGGGGGCGAGGTCTGGCTGGACGTCTTCGACGAGACGGGCGCTGCCATCGAGTCGGGCTCGGTGCTGCTGTCCAACGACGTCCCCACCATCACCGTGGACGAGCCCGACGGCGACTGCGACACGGTCGACGAGGAGCTGGTCATCGCGTACACGGCCTCCGATCCGGACAGCGACGCAGATATCGCCTTCTACCTCGACAGCGACGGGGCCGACTGCGACGGCACGCTGCTGGTCGATGGCATCTCCGAAGACGACGGCCTGACGGAAGAGACCGTGGACGTCTCCGGCGTCGCCGAGGGCGAGTACTACGTCTACGCCCTGATCGAAGACGAGCTGGAGCAGACCTGCGCCTACGGGGCGGGCCCGGTGCGCATCGATCATCCCAGGACCAGCGCCGACGTGCTGCTGCCCCTGGGTTCCGAGTGGACCTACTGGGATGGCGGCAGCATGCCGCCGGCCTGGTCACGTCCCGGCTTCAACGACAGCTTCTGGTCCACGGGTTGCGCAGAGCTGGGCTTCGGCGAGGGCGATGAGCAGACCGAGGTCGCCAGCGGGGAGACCACGGTCTACTTCCGCACCGAGTTCGAGTTCGACGGCACCCTGCCCTCGTCCCTGGCCATGGAGGCCGCCCTGGACGACGGCGCCGCCATCTACCTCAACGGCCGCCCCGTGCACCAGGTCAACATGCCCTGGGGACTGCCCACGTACAGCACGCTGGCCAACCTCAGCGCAGAGGGTGAGCCCCAGCGCTTCTTCCAGCTGCACCCCACGGCCCCGTCCCGCCTGATCGTGGGTACCAACACGCTGGCCGTGGAGGTGCACCAGTGGAACGCCGCCAGCACGGACTTGTCTTGGGATTGCAGGCTGCTGGCCATCCCCTGAGGGCGGGGAAGGGTGTCAGGCATGTAGAATGCCGGTATGAGAACTTGCTGGCGAGCCCTGGCCCTGCTGACGGCTTTGACGGCCTGCCACAAGGGCGAGCAGCCGGACACGGACGGCCCCCAGGCCATGTCCTTCGCCATCCTGGCCGACCTGCACGTGGGCGAGGGCCATGACGACTTCGGCAGCGAGGATTGGGACGATAAGGGGGGTGAGGAGGACGAGCTGACCGAGCGCCTGCGCGTGGCCATCGACAAGGTCAACGCCCAGCGCCAGGCCTACGACCTCCAGCTGGTCATGGTGCTGGGCGACCTGACCGACAGCGCCGAGCGCTCCGAGTTGCAGCTGGCCGCCGAGCTGCTGGACGAGCTGGAGCTGCCCTGGGTGCCCCTGTTGGGCAACCACGACGCCTGGCCCTACACCCGCGACGGCGAGAGCTTCAGCGAAGCGCCCTACGCCCAGGGAGACCAGCTCTTCGCAGAGGTATTCGGCGATCAGCTCTCGGCCCTGCAGCAGCAGCTGGAGGACTGGCGCTGGGATCCGCAGCTGGTGACCCACCCTGAGCTGGACAGCCAGGCCCTGTTCGTCAACCACAGCTTCCGCTGCCGCGGCTGGCAGTTCTTGAGCCTGGACCTGAACCCGCGCTGCAACGTGGGCAAGGCCTACCCGGGCGTGGACGGCAGCGCCCAGCTGCACGACTTCGAGGGAGGCAGCTGGCCTTGGCTGGAGCAGCGCCTGGACGCGCTGCAGGACGACCAGGGCGGGATCCTGCTCTTCGCCCACCATCCCTTCATCCCCACCAGCCTGCTGGCCCTGGACGACCAGGAGCTGGAGCAGGTGCGAAGCACGCTCTCCCAGGGCGCCGGGCAGCGCGTGCTGGCCCAGCTGGCTGGGCACTTGCACGTGGACATGCGCTACGACGAAGAGCTGCCCTTCCCCGTGCTGGTCACGCCGGCCGCCAAGGACGACTCGCTGATCCGCATCGTGTCCCTGGGTGAGGACGGCAGCTTGAGCGAGTTCCTGCTCTGAGCCGTACAGGCCCGTCATCTCTGTTCACGCCACCCTCGTTGCCGGGCCCTGGCCCGGCTAAGGTATCTGCCCACCTTTTCGGAGCAGAACGATGGCCCTGGGCAAGATCCCCCGCTTCAGTCCCAGCTTCTCCCCCTACGAGCTGCTTACCGTCGGCCGCTCGCTGCTGCGGCGCGGCGACGAGCGCGCTGTGCTGCGGCGCTTCGAGCACGAGTTCGCCTGCACGGTAGGCGTGCGGCACGCCGTGATGGTGCCCAGCGCCCGCTACGGCTTCCACCTGATCTGCAAGGGCCTGGGCCTGCAGCCCGGCGACCAGGTGATCCTGCCCGCCATCACCTACTGGGCCATCCCCTCCATCGCCATGGCCGCCGGATTCGAGGTGGTGCCGGCCGACATCGGCCTGCACAGCCACGTGCTGGATCCCGAGTCCTTCGAACAGGCCATCACCGACAAGACCAAGGCCGTGGTGCCCACCCACCTCTTCGGCACGCCCTGCGACATGCCGCGCATCCGCGAAATAGCCGACGCCCACGACATCGCCGTGATCGAAGACACGGCCCAGGCCACGGGCGCCCGCCTGCGCGGCCAGGCCGTGGGCTCCTTCGGCCACGCCTCCTACTTCACCTTCGGCCTGACCAAGAACATGACCACCCTGTCGGGGGCCATGGTCACCAGCGACGATGAAGAGCTGGCGGCCTACGCCCGCCGCGAGATGGACGCCGCCAGCCCGGGGGCCCTGACCAAGTCCCTCAAGGAGACCGCGGTGGGCTCGGCCATGATGGTGGCCACCCACCCCTGGATCTACCCCTTCACCGTGCACCCGGCGATCGTCCTGGGCAACCGCCTGGGCCAGGATCCCATCCACGAGCGCTTCGGCGAGGCCGAGCTGCGCTACGAGGCCGTGCCCGCCCACTACCAGAAGTCCGGCCCACGCGCCCTGCAGGCCGCGGTGGGCCTGCGCCAGCTCAGCCGCCTGGAGCGTCTGAACAGCGCGCGTACGGCCAACGGCCGCTTTCTGGACGAGCACCTGGCCAACGTGCCCGGGCTGGGCGTGCCCAGCTACCCCGAAGGCGCCGAGCCCATCTATATGAGCTTCGTGGTGCACCACGCGCAGCGCGACGTCCTGGCGACCGCCCTGCGGCGCCGCGGCGTGGACACCACCATAGGCTATATGTCGGATATCACCCGTTCTCCCCTGTTCCCCGAGCTGCAGTCCTACGACTGCCCCAACGCCAGCCTGGCCTTCCAGGAGCTGCTGCACATCCCGGTCCACCCCAACCTGGGGCGCCGCGACCTGACCCATATGGCAGAGGCGGTGCGGGCGGCCTGCCTCGAGCTCGGGTCATGAAGCGGCCGCAGCTCCCCCCTGCCGGGCGCATCGCGCGGGCCGCCCTGCGGCGCCGCGTGCCGGTCTACGCCCACTGGGGCGTTACTCACCGCTGCAACCTGACCTGCCGCATGTGCGGCATCTGGCGCTACGGCGACCAGAAGGAGGAGCTCGACCTGAAGCAGGTGGAGCTGATGGGTGCCCGCATGCGGCGCCTGGGCGTGGTCCAGCTCTCGCTGGGGGGCGGCGAGCCCTTCGTCCGCGACGACCTGGAAGAGCTGGTGCGCATCCTGTTGGACCAGGGCCTGAACCTGCGCGTGCTGACCAACGGCGTGGACATCCCCCGCGACCGCCTGGAGCGCCTGGTCGACCTGGGGCTGCACAGCTTCTCGGTCTCGCTCGACTCCCTGCACCCGGCGCGCTTCGACTACATCTGCATGCGAGAGGGCGCCTGGGAAGAGGTGGTGCGCAACCTGACGCTGCTGGGCGAGCTGCTGAAGGGCAAGCGCGCCATGCCCACCATCAACTGCGTGGTGAGCCACCTCAACCTGGAGGAGCTGCCCGAGCTGACCTGGTTCGCCCACGACCTGGGCTTCGGCATCAGCTTCCTGCCCGTGGAGCTGCTGGACAGCCCACGCGGCAGCTCCCATACCTGGGAGGATCGCTTCATCCGCCACCAACCCGAGATGAAGCTGCCCCTGGATCCGCAGGCGGCCGACCAGGTGGGCGCCCGGGTGGATCGGGCCTACGACACCATCCTGCGCCTGAAGCGCGAGGGTGGGCCGGTGCTCAACTCCAGCCCTTACCTGGAAGCCAGCCGCATGTACCTCAAGACGGGGCGCTTCCCCGCCGAAGGCTGCGACGCAGGGCGCCTGTACTTCTCCATCGCCCCCAACGGGCAGTTCACCATCTGCCACCGCGCGCTGCACCAGCACAAGCACTTCCTGGATCCCGACTTCGAAGAGTACTTCCACTCGGCGGTCTACGAGCGCTCGCGCAAGCACGAGGCCGCCAGCTGCGAGGGCTGCATGCGCGCCTGCTGGATCGACACCTCCTTCATGTTCCGCACCCTGCAGGGCCTGCTGGAGGTGGGTCAGTTCGTGTTGCGCTCCCGCTCGTCCAGCCCCCTGACCTGGGAGCAGGCCCGCACCTGGGCGCGCTACGATCTGGACACCATCCCGCCCGCGGGCTGAGGGCCGGTCGGCGCAGCCGCTCTCAGAACTGTATCGCCAGCGAGAGGGTGTGCGAGGGCTTGTCGCGCTCCTGGTCGCCCTGCATCGGGCCCAGGTCGAGCCACAGGCCGTAGTGCAGGTTGAGGGCGTCGGAGTTCAGGCCCAGGCCCGTACCCAGGGAGTGACGCACGTCCCCTGCGGCGCGGTGCCAGCCCACCCGAAAGGGCACCAGGCTGGCGACGCTCCACTCGCCGCCCAGCGAGAAGTCGAGCCCATCGGTGTCGCGCAGGGGTAGCCAGCCGTCCAGCAGCAGGGCCAGATCCTGGTCGGGCTGCCAACGCAGGCCGCCCTCGAGCCAGGGCAGATCCTCGATGCCGCGGGGCTCGGTCACAGCCAGCGCCAGCCCGCCCCCCAGGGCCACGGTCAGGGTCTCGTGTGGGCGAGCGGCCGCCGAAGCTCCCAGGCGCCAGCCCCCGCCATCGCCTGCCAGCGCGGCCCGGCGCCACCAGTAGCCGCCCTGCAGGCCGAAGGAGAAGCGCCGCTGGGCGTCGGTCGCGGCCAGGCCGGCGGACAGGTGGTGGGTCACGGCCAGGTTCTCTTCGCTTTCGTCCGGCAGCTGCCAGCCCGGCAGCTCGGAAGAGGAGAGCGCCATGTCGGCGTTGCGCGCCCAGCTGTAGCTCACCCCCAGCGCGACCTGGCTGGTGCGCGAGTCCAGGCCCGAGACCTTGAAGCCGCTCCATCCCCCTGGGGCCAGCCACCCATCGCCGCGCAGATCGTAGCGCGGCTCGAGCGCCAGCGCGGCCACGCAATGGCGGATATTGTCAAGATCTGCGGCGGATGCGCGGACCGCCCCCCCCAGCGCGGTAGTGGCGGCACCTGCGTGGAAGACCGGATCGTCGGCCAGGGCTTCGGCCCGCGCCTGGGGAACCAGGGCCAGGCCCCAGGCCCCCACGAACGCCAGCGCACGGGGCCAGATTGGGCCCCGGCCCGTGAAAACCCGCGAACATTGGCTATTCCGCTCAAGGATGCGCTTGCGTGTGTTCATGGAATCCACTACTATGGGGCGCTTTCCGAACCGGCAAACCGTTGACACCTGGCGCCCAAGAGGCTCGAAATAGCGCACGGGAGAATATTATGGAACGACAAAAACTCGATTTCTTCCGCAAGCTGCTTACGGATCGGCTGGAGGCGCTCCTGGAGGATGCCGGGGCGACCATCGGGGACCTGACCGACGACAAAGAGCGCCTGGCGGACGACATCGACCTGGCCTCCATGGAGTCAAACCGCGACTTCCAGCTTCGCATCCGTGATCGTGAACGTACGCTGATCCACAAGATCCGCGGCGCCCTGCAGCGCATCGACGAAGGGGAGTACGGCATCTGCGTGGTCTGTGGCGAAGACATCAACGAGCGGCGCCTCATTGCCCGCCCCGTGGCCACCCACTGCATCGACTGCAAGACCGAGGCGGAACAGCTGGAGCGGCGCTCCCGCGAGTTCTAGCAGCGGGCACCCCAACGCCTATCCTCGCAAGAAAAACCAGCGTCGCACGAAGGATGGCCATGGCCGATTCAACGCGCGTGACCAGGGCCGTGTTTCCCCTCGCCGGACTGGGAACCCGCTTCCTGCCGGCCACGAAATCGGTCCCCAAGGAAATGCTGCCGCTGGTGGACCGCCCTTGCCTCGACTACGTCGTGGCCGAAGCCGTGGAAGCCGGGATCGGCGACCTGGTCTTCATCACGGCCAAGGGCAAGGGCGCCATCGAAGAGCACTTCAATCCCTCTCCCCAGCTCGAGGCCTACCTCCAGGAAAGGGAGAAGACAGCGCTGCTGGCCGAGGTGCGCCGTGCCTCCCAGCTGGCGCGGATCGTCTCCATCCGCCAGCACCAGGCCCTGGGCCTGGGCCACGCGGTGCTCACGGCTCGCCCCGCCATCGGCGAGGAGCCCTTCGCCGTGCTGCTGGGCGATGATGTCGTGGACGCCGAGCAGCCCGCCCTGGGCCAGCTGCTGCAGGCCTGGACCGCCCCCGACAGCTGCATGGTGGCGCTGCTGCAGGTCCCCTGGGAGCACACCGAGCGCTACGGCATCTGCGCCGGCGCCATGACCGACCGCCTGATGCACGTCACGGGCATGGTCGAGAAGCCCAAGCGCGAGGACGCTCCCAGCAACTACTCCATCGTCGGGCGCTACATCCTGCCTGCGGGCATCTTCGACATCCTGGCCAGCACACAACCAGGCGCAGGGGGCGAGATCCAGCTCACCGACGCGCTGGCGGTGCTGGCGGAGCAGGGCAGGGCCTGGGGCTACTGCTTCGAAGGCGGCCGCTTCGACACCGGAAATGTGCTGGGCCTGATCCGGGCCACGCTGCACTTCGCGCTGAAGCGCGAAGACCTGGGCGCCGATCTGCGGGCCATCATGCGCGAGCTGCTCGCGGAATGAACGGCGGGTTCTTCGTCCGGGTGGCCGTGGCGGCGCCGGTCGAAGGCCTCTTCACCTACGCGGTCACCGACGATACGGAAGGCCCCGCGCCCGCCGGGGGGCAGCTGGGCCCTGGGCACGCCGTGCTGGTGCCCTTCGGCGCCCGCAACGTCAACGGCTGGGTGATCGAGGTGTTGGACGAGCCCGACATCGACCCCGCCAAGACGCGTCCGGTGCTGCGCCTGCTGGATCCGCTGCCCGTCTTCGGCGCTGCCCAGCTGCGCTTTTTGCAGTGGGCCGCCGGCTACTACCTGACCTCGCTGGGCGAGATGCTGACCACGGCCCTGCCTTCCGGAGCCCAGGCCAAGACCCGGCGCGTCTTTCTTCCCGAGGAGGCCGCGGCCGTGGCCCTGGGCGAGGGTCAGGTGGCCGAGCCCCGGGCCACGGTCCTGCGGGAGCTCATCCAGCGCCCGGGCATCACGCTGCGCGGCCTGCAGCTGCGCCTTGCCGCGGAGCTGGACGCCGACGAGGTGCGCCGGGCCCTGGACGGCTTGCGGCGCGACAAGCTGGCCCGCGGCGCCAACCAGGAGAGCGGCACCAACCGCGACCGCGTGACGCTGGCCAAGCTGCGCATCGAGCCCACGATGTTGGCGGGCCTGGCACCCCGAGCCGGGGTGCGCATGCGCGGGGTGGTGACGCGCCTGGCCGAGGCCGGCGGGGCCATGGAGCTGCCCGACATCGTGAAGCTGGAGGGCGCGCACGCCCGCGCCGCGGTCCGGCGCTTGGAGGAGCTGGGCGTGCTGGAGCTCTCCGAGCAGGAACGCCTGGATCCCGTTCAGGCGGGGGAGCTGGGCGGCGCGTCCGCCACCCCCCTGCCCCCCACGCCCCCCCAGCAGCGCGTGTTGGAAGCCCTGGCACAGGCCGAGCGCGGCAGCTTCCTGCTGCACGGCGTCACCGGCTCGGGCAAGACCGAGGTCTACCTGCAGGCCGCGGCGCGCGTGCTGCAGCGCCAGCGCCAGGTGCTGGTGCTGGTGCCTGAGATCGGCCTGACCCCCCAGCTGGTGGGCCGCTTTCGCGCCCGCTTCGGCGACGAGGTGGCCGTGCTGCACTCCGGCCTGACCGGCCGCCAGCGCCTGCGAAACTGGCGCCGCATCCGGCGCGGGCGGGCCAGCGTGGCCGTGGGCGCCCGCTCTGCCCTGTTCGCCCCCTTTCGCGACCTGGGGCTGGTGGTGGTGGACGAGGAGCACGACCACTCCTACAAGCAGGAAGACGGCGTGCGCTACAACGCCCGCGACCTGGCCGTGGTGCGCGCTCACCTGGCCGGCTGCCCGGTGCTGCTGGGTTCGGCCACGCCATCCACCGAGACGCTGCAGAACGCCATGGACGGCCGCTACCAGCTGCAGCAGCTGCCCAAGCGCATCTCCAGCCGCCGGCCCCCGGCCGTGGAGCTGGTGGACCTGAACCAGGAACCCAGGGAGGCCGGGGGCCGGGTTCCTCTGCTGTCGCAGCACCTGCTCGAGGCCCTGGAGGACACCCTGCGCGGCGAGGGCAAGGCCATCCTGCTGCACAACCGCCGCGGTTACGCCACCGTGGTGCAATGCCCCGACTGCGGCGGCCGCTACACCTGCCCCAGCTGCGACATCTCCCTGGTGCTGCACAAGCGCATGGGCCGCCTGATCTGCCACTACTGCGGCTTCACGCGGCGCATGAGCCCGCACTGCCCCAGCAAGACCTGCGAGGGCGAGGTGGAGGTGCTGGGGCAGGGCGCCGAGCAGCTGGAGGAGCTGCTCACGCGGCGCTTCCCCTGGGTGCCTGTGAGCCGCATGGACGCCGACACCACCGCCTCCCGGGGCGCCCACGAGCGCATCCTGGAGGCCTTCCGCACGGGCGAGACCCGGTTGTTGGTGGGCACCCAGGTGGTGGCCAAGGGGCACGATTTTCCAGACGTGCAGCTGGCGGCGGCCGTGGGCATCGACAACGTGCTCACCCTGCCCGACTTCCGCTCCGCCGAGCGCACCTGGGCCCTGGTCACCCAGCTGGCCGGGCGCGCCGGCCGCGCCGAGCAGCCGGGTCGGGTGGTGCTACAGACCCACCACCCCGAGCACTTCGTCTTCCGCACCCTGGACGACCCCCAGGCCTTCCACGCCCGCGAGGCGCGCCAGCGCCAGCTGCTGGGGTATCCGCCCTTCACGCGCCTGGTGCTGGTGCGCGTGGAGAGCGTGCAGCGCGTCGAGGCCCTCGAGCTCGCCGGGAACATCGCCCGCCAGCTGCGGGGCGAGCGTCCCCCGGGGCGTGTGGTCGACGTGCTGGGGCCGGCTCCGGCGCCCCTGGAGCGCCTGGTGGGGCGCTGGCGCTTCCAGGTGGTCCTGCGCGGCTGGACCACCGGCCCTTTTCGCTCCTGGCTCGATCCCCGCGCCAAGACCATCCGCAGCATGGCCCGCCGCCGCAAGGGCGTCCGCATCACCCTGGACGTGGACCCCCGCTCCCTCCTCTGACCGTTTGGGGTCAGGATGTCACCATTACCTTTTTTACCATCCGCTCGTTGACAGGCTGTTTATTGCGGTGGCGCCGCCGGCCGATGGTTCTCTCGCCTATCCCCCCAGCTCCAGCAGCAGCTCCTCTGCCGCCTTCAAGTAGCGGTGGCTGCGCACTTGCAGATCCGCGGCGGGCCGGGCGAAGGCATCCAGCTCTGTCTGCAAGAGCTGGCTGGCCTCCTGCGGCCGATCCAGCTCCCGCAGGGCCTTGGCCAGCACCACCGCCGCGCGCAGGCGCATGTCGCCGTAGGCGAACTCCAGCGCCTGCTGCGCCGCCGGCAGGGCCTCGGCGGGCCGTTCCCCCTCCAAGAGGTAGCGCGCGCGGGCGTAGTGGAAGGTGAAGTCCTGCGGAAAGGCCTCGATGCCCAGCTGCAGTACCTGCAAGGCGGCGTCCAGCTGGCCGGCCTCTTTCAGCAGCCAGGCCAGCGAAGACCAGTGGCCGCGGTCGTGCTCGGAATCCCCTGTCAGGGCCTGCCGCAACAGGGCGGCGGCGGCTGCGCGGTAGCCCGCCGCCTCGCCTTCCGGCGCCAGCTCGGCCAGCACATCCGTCAGCTCCGCGCCCATGCTCGGTTCCGCCGTCGCGAGCTCGCGCCGCAGGGCGCGGCGCAGCGTCTCGACCAGCTGCGGATCCGCCAGGATGGCGTCACGCGCGTCGTGGAACCAGCTGATGACGCGCTGGTCGGCATGGCCCGCCAGCCAGGCCAGGGCCTGGGGATCTCCATCCAGCAGCAAGGCAGCCAGCTGCGAGCCGTAGTCCTGCGCGGCTTCATGCAGCGCCTCGCGCGCTTCGTCCTGTCGCTGGGCGCGCACCAAGTCCAGGGCCAGCGCGCCCCGCTGTGCGGTAGCCAGCTCGCCCTCTCGCAGCTGTTCCAGCCGCCGCTCCAGCGAGGTGCCCTGCGTCGCCACCTGGTCGAGCCAGGCCAGGAAGGCCTCCTCGCCCGGGTAGCCTTCCTGGCGTCCCAGCTCCAGGCCCTGGGAGTCGGCGGCCACCACCGTGGGGTAGCCCCCTACGTGGTAGCGGTCTTTCCAGGGCCAGCTCTCGGGCTTGTCGGCATCCACCACCACCAGGTGGAAACGCTCCAGGGTGGCCGCGTGCGCGGGAGCGTGCAGGACCTCGGCCGCCAGCTGGTTGCAGGGCGGGCACCAGCGGGCGCCGAAGTCCAGCAGCAGGGGTCGGCCGTCCTGAGCGGCCAGGTCCAGGGCCTGCTGGGGATCGCTGCCCTGCGCGGCCGGCTCGGAGGCAGCCAGCTCCGGCTCATGGTCCAGCCAGCGGGCTGCGCCACGCCGGCCCTCGAGCTGGCCCAGGAAAGCCAGGCCTGTGGACTGGCAGGCGGAGCCGTCGTCGTGGCAGAGGGAAAAGCTGAGCTCACCCTCCAGCTCCCAGGGTGAGCTGCCCGGCAAGGCCACCAGCAGGCCCCCCTCCAGGGCGGCACCGTGGGAGTGCAGCGCGAGCTGCTGCTCATCCACTGCCAGCGACAGGTCCGCGGGCGCCTCGGGGGCCAGGTGCCGACCCGCCGGAGCGTCGATCCGCAGGCGCAGCCGGCCTCGGCGCCAGTCCAGCAGCAGGGCGGCGTCTCCGTCGACCTCCGCCGGCGCCTCGTCGGCCCGGCTGATGCCAGCGGTCAAGGCGAGGACCAGGGCGAATCCGTGCAGCATGTTCTCTCCTTCGAAAGACGCTCAACCGGCCACCAGCTCGATGAGCGTGATCTCACTGCGGGCGCCCAGTCGGAAGGGCGGTCCCCAGGTGCCGGTTCCCCGGTTGACGTACATGGCGGCCTCGCCCACCCGATACCAGCCCGTCACATAGGGCTCAACCAGGTAGATGACCAGGTTCCAGGGGAAGTACTGCCCGCCATGGGTGTGGCCGGCCAGCACCAGGTCGGCGCCAGCGCGCGCCGCTTCGGGGGCTGAGCGCGGCTGGTGGGCCAGCAGCAGGCAGAGGTCGTGGGGCGGGGCATCGCGCAGCGCCTGCTGCGCGTCGGGGGCGTGGGAGGGCAGAAAAGCGCCGGCCCGGTGATCGCCCACCCCCGCCACCCGCAGGCGCGCCTGCCCGTGCTCGAGCAGGTGGTGTTGATTGACCAGGGTGGTGAGACCCAGGCGTTCCAGCTCCCCCAGCCACGAGGTCACACCCGAGTAGTACTCGTGGTTGCCCGTCACGAAGAAGCTGCCGTGCCGGCTCTCGAGCCGCGCCAGGGGTGCCGCGTCGGCACGCAGCTGACCCACGGTGCCATCGGCCAGATCCCCGGTGAAGGCCACCAGGTCGGGCCGCAGCTGGTTCACCGAGTTCACCACCTGGTCCACGAAGGCGCCCTTGCCCGTGTTGTCCAGGTGCAGATCGCTGATCTGCACGATGCGGAAGCCATCCAGGTCCGCCGGCAGGCCGACCACCTCGTGCTGGTGCCGCTCGATCCGCGGCGCGCGCTTTCCTCCCAGCCAGCCCAGCGCCCCCACCGCCAGCGCCGCTCCCAGCACTGCTGCGCTGAGCCAGCGCGCCCGATGAACCGCCTCCGCAGGCAGCCAGCGCGCGCCGGGCAGCTCCCAGCCCGACATGCCGGCAACCAGGTGAGCCGACCAGAGCAGCAAGCGCAGCAGCTCCACGGCCAGCAGCGCAGCGCAGATCAGCGAGAAGAGGCCCATGGCCACGTAGCCGGCGTGGGCCAGGGGAGCGGCCAGGGCGTCTACCAGGCCGCGGCGCGTCAGCACGAGCGTAGCCGGCAGCAGCAGCGCATTGCCCACCACCAGCGCCCAGGCCACTCGGCTGGCCGGCGGACCCAAGGGCTGGGCCAGGCGCAGCCCGATCCAGGCATGGCTGAGCAGCAGGATCAGCAGCACCACGACGACAAAGGGGGCCATCTGCGCGTTTCGCCTCGAAGCCACGGTGCACACGGGACAGGCCGGGGCCACAGCGCGCCCGGCGCTGCCATCCATACAGCCTCCAGGGGCCTGCGACCAGTCGCACTTCGTTCAGCGGCCCCCGACCTCACGCAAGCTGAAGCGCGGGTGGCTGATGCGGGTCCGTCGACAGCGCGGGCAACGCCCCGGGCGCGTCAGCCGCTGCCGGTCCCGAAACACGAAGCCGCAGCCCAGGCAGCGGGCCGGCTCCATGCGCAGCCGGTGGCCGGCGCGCCGCAGGGAGCGGCGCAGGTGTTGCAGGTGGGCGCCCACCTCGCGCTCGGACGCGCCCACCTCCGCGGAGAGTTCCAGCAGGGAATAGGGCTGGCCAGAGGCCAGGCTCTCGCGGATCATCTGGCGCAGCGTCTGCAGGCGCTGGGGGGGGATGGTCGGTGCGCGCGACATGGAGACATCATCGTGAGTTAAACTGACGCTTTCCGCAAGTCCCATCTGGAAGTCGGCGATAGCCATGAATGTTCTGCTGGTAGTCGATGGGGGCCAGGAAGCGGGAGCGCTCCCCGGTCTCGCGAGCTTGCAGACAGGGTGCCTGCGCCTGGTCCGCAGCTGCGACGCCCAGCAGGTGGAAGAAGCGATGGCGCAGGGCGACTACGATCTCGTGCTGCTGGACCTGCGCGAGACCGAGAGCGAGCCGCCCTGGTTGGAGCCCCTCTTGCGGCGTTGGGCGCTGCGAATGCCGCTGGCTGTGCTGCTGGGCAGCCACGACGAGGCGCTGCACGGGCGCCTGCTGAAGCTGGGCGCGCAGACCTGCCTGCAGCGCTCCGAGTTGCAGGGCATGATCCTGGAGCGGCGCCTCTGCGAGGCGGTCAAGCGCTTCAGCTTCGTGGCGGAGCTGCGGCAGTCCTCCGAGCAGGCTGAGTACGCCGAGGCGCAGTTGGCCGCCCTGGTCGGGGCCACCCAAGAAGGGATCGTGGTGACGGACTACGAGGGGATCACCCTCTTCGCCACGCCCGCCACCGAGCAGATCCTGCAGCAGCCCGCCTCGGAGCTGCTGGGCTGGCCGCTACCCTGGCAGCTGCCCATCGGCGACAAACAGGAGGTGGAGGTCTCTCCCCCGGGCGCCACGACCCGCTGCCTTGAGCTCCGAGCCACGGAGATCCACTGGGAGGGCACACCCGCCGTGGCAGTCTCCATGCGCGACGTCACGGATCGCCAGCGCGCCGAGGTGGTTCTGCAGCAGCTGGCCCAGCGCTTGGACGAGACCAACCGTGAGCTGAAGCGTCAAGCCATCCGCGATCCCCTCACCGGCCTGCTGAACCGCCGCGGCCTGGTCCAGTTGCTGCCAATTCTGCAGGCCTCCAGCGGGCGCGCCGGCGGTGAGCTGGCGGCCCTGCTGATCGACTGCGACAACCTGAAGCGAATCAACGACGAGCACGGCCACTCGGTGGGAGACCTGGCGGTCAAGCATATCGCCGAACGCATCGCCGCCATGGTGCGCAGCGCAGACGCGGCCGCCAGGATCGGCGGAGACGAGTTCGTCGTCGCGCTGCCTTCCACCGGGCTGCCCCAGGCGGCCCTGGTGGCGGAGCGCATCCGCCTTGCCGTCGCCTCCAAGTCCCTGGCGGCGCGGGCCAACCCGCTGCGCGTCACGGTGAGCATCGGGGTCGCCAGCCTGCCGCGTCATGTCGCCTCCACCGAGGAGATCTTGACCCTGACCCGCGCCCCGCTGCAGCGCGGCAAGCTGGGCGGCCGGAACCGGGTCTGCGTCGAGGGCCCTGCGCCGATGGCAGACGAGGATCCCCGCGAGCTCCTGCTGCGCCTGGTCAAGGCCCCCCAGGGCCTGTTCGTGGCCTCCCAGCCCATCGTATCGCTCCGGAGCGGGGCGATGGTGGGCATCGAGCTGTTCTCTCGGGGTCCGCCGGGGCCGCTGCGCATGCCCAACCATCTCTTCGCCCTGGCGAAAGAGGAGGGCATGCTCACCTCGTTGGACCTGCAGTGCCTGCGGGCCTGCCTGGCGGCCACCTCCGCGATCCCCACGCAGCTGCCCGTGCACATCAACCTGATGCCCTCCACCATCGTGGAAGTGCCCACCAGCAGGCTGGCCAAGATCTTCGCGTTGGGAGACGACCGGGAGTTCTGCCTGGAGATCAGCGAGCGCCAGTTCATGGGCGACGCCGCGCCGCTGACGGAGCACCTGTCCCAGCTGCGAAAGGAGGGTCTCTCCCTGGCCATCGACGACGTGGGCAGCACCCCGGGCACGCTGGACAACGTGGTGCTGCTGGAGCCCGACCTGGTCAAGTTCGACCGCCGCATCGTGCATGGCGCCGCGCGCGACCCGCAGAAACGCAGGGTGCTGGGCCGCATGGCTCTGCTGATGGAAGCGCTGGGGGCCGAGGTGGTGGCAGAGGGCGTGGAAAACGCAGAGGACCGCGATCTGCTGCTGGATCTCGGGATCTCTACCGGCCAGGGCTATCTCTGGGCGCGGCCGGAGCTGATGGGGGAACGGTAGGAGTTCTCTCGTTCCCTGCCGCGGGCCAAAGCCCGCGATAGACCTGCGGCATGGCTACCCCTAACGCGCCCGACCTCCTGCGCAGCCCCAATCCCTCCCAGGTGGGGCGCGACACCTCGCTGGAAAAGCTCAACGGCCAGGTCTACACCCCCCTGCCCGTGGCCAAAGCCATGCTGGAGCAGGTCAGGTGGCCCTGCGGCGGGGGCCTGCTGCTGGATCCCGCCTGCGGCGACGGCGTCTTCCTGGAAGCGGCCATGCGCAAGGCCTGCCGGCTGCTTCCCATGGAGACGGCGGCGGACGCCATCCGCAACCACATGCTGGGCTGGGACCTGGACGCCGAGGCGCTGCAGGCCTGCCGCGAGCGCATGGATCGCGCCTTGACCGAGCTGGGCCTGGAAGACGCGGGGGGCCCCAGGATCGAGCACCGCGACAGCCTGGATCCCAAGGGCCTGTTCGCAGCTTGCGTGGTGGGCAATCCCCCCTACCTGGAGGCCAAGCGCATGCCGCAGGGCCTCAAGGCGCGTCTGCGGCAGCTCTACCCGCGGGGCGCCACGGGCGCCTTCGATCTGTACGGCGTCTTCCTGGATCGGGCGCTGCAGCTGGTGGCGCACGGCGGCGAGACCTGCTTCATCCTTCCCAACCGCGTGCTCGTCACCCTGGCCACCCGCCGCCTGCGCCTGCACATGCTGCAGCGGCACCAGGTGATCGTCACCGACCTGTCCAGCGAGCGCGTCTTCGAGGACGCCGCAGTCTACCCGGTCGTGATCCACGCGCGGCGCTCTCCGGATGCCACCTACCGCGTGCTCCCCGCGCGCGGACGACGGGGCCAGGGCCTGACCCTCCCATCCGCCGCTCTCAGGGAACGCCTGGACGGCCTGATGCCCCTGCCCCCCGCCCACCCCGGCGGTCAGTCCCTGCTGCAGCGCCTGCTGACCGACGATGGGCTCTGCCGCCTGGACCAGCGCTTCTGTGTGCGCTGGACCATCTCCTTCCACAAGGCCGGCCTGCGGGATCAGTTCACCTTCCCACCCGAAGAGCGCCCCGCCGTTCCCCTTGAACGCGTGCGCCCCTTCCTGGGCGGCGGCCGCTTCATGGGCAACCGCGAGCTGGCGCCCTACCGCATCGAGCCCCAGGGCTGGTGGATCGACTACGACACGGAGCGCGCCCGCGCCGTCGGGAACGCCCTGCCCCCCCCCACCCTCTTCCAGGGCCCTAAGGCCGTGGTCTGCCAGAACGCCCGCCGCGGCCGGGCCGCCCTGGACCGAGACGAGCTGGCGCTGAAGGACACCTTCCTGGCCGTCAAGGGCGCCGAGGGTCTGCAGCTGACCACGGGCCGCTCAGAGCTGGCTTGGCTGGCCTGGCTCGTGCTTTGGACCAACTCCGATCTCTTCCACTACCTTTACGAGCACCTCTACGGCGGCACGCGCAAGGGGGGTGCCTACCTGCACTTCCTGCCGCGCTACCTGAATCCTCTGCCCATGGCCCCGCCCCCCGCAGGAGAGCGCGCCATGGAGCTGCTGCACGAGGTCCGGGACGACCCCAGCAAGGCCAACAAGGTAGAGCGCGAGCTGCGCCAGGCCTGGCGCATCACCGCCGCCGAGGCCCAGGCCCTGGACGAGTACGACTACCCGGCGCACTGAAGCTCAGATGACGCCCTTCTGCAGCAGGGCCCCCACCACGATCACGGCGATGGAGAAGAGAACGCCGAAGCCCACCAGGCCCAGGTCACCCAGGCGGGAAGGGGGCTCTTGGGCCTGAGGCTCGTCTTCTTGTTCCTGTTCTTGTTCTTCGTCGGACATGCCTGGCGCCTCGCGGGGTAGGAGGTGCGCAGGATAGCCTGTCAGTGAAGGGACGCAACTCCCTCATCCCCCAACAAGGGCAGCAGATACACCGCCCCCGCCTCCTCCGCGCTGCCTGGCGCCCCCACTGCCAGCTCCGGAAGCGCATCGCCGTCCAGGTCCCCCAGCCCTGCCACCGGGCCCACCCCGTCCCCTGCCGCCTCGCCCCGGAAGCGGACGGCGGCATCGCTCATGTCGTGGCTGCCGTCGAAGGGGCCCAGCAGCAGGTAGACCTCGCCGGCGTCATCACCCGCGCTGTCCTCGCCGGGGGCGCCCACCAGCGCATCGTCGAAGCCGTCGCCGTTCCAGTCGCCGATGCCGCTGACGTAGGCGCCGGCCCGGTCGCCCTCGGCCAGGCCGGTCCACTTGGCGTGGGCGCCGCCGCAGACGCAGACCTCGCCGCTCTGGGGCCCGATCATCAGGTAGGCGCGCCCCTGCTCGTCGCCGTCAGAGTAGCCGGGCGCGCCCAGCAGCATGTCCCGGTAGCCGTCGCCGTTGACATCACCGGCGCCGCAAACGGCGCTGCCCAGGTATTCGTAGCCGTAGCGCCCGGTGAACTTCGCCTGAGCGTCGGCCAGGGCCAGGCTGCCCGCGAAGGGATCGCTGACCAGGTAGGCCGCGCCGTCGTCGTCATCCTCGCCATCGTCGGCGCCGGGGGCGCCCACCAGCGCGTCCTTCAGGCCGTCGCCGTCGATGTCTCCCGCCTGGGCCAGGGCGTAGCCGGCCTGCTCGTCCTGCTCTTGGCCGTACAGTCGCATGTCCGCGTCGCCCAGCGAGAGCGTGCCGCTGACGGGCCCCGCCAGCAGGTAGGCCGCGCCGCTGATCAGGCCGTCGGTCTCGGCCTGCCAGGCGCCCACCAGCAGGTCGGCGAAGCCGTCGTCGTCAGCGTCGCCCGCGCCGGCCACGGCGCAGCCCGCCAGGTCGCCGGCTTGCTCCCCGTACAGCAGGGCCTGGGCGTCGGCCAGGGAGCGCGTCTCGTTCTCGCCACGCGCGGCGCCCAGCACCAGGTAGGCCGCTCCGGCCGCATCGCCGTGCTGGGGCGCGCCCACCAGCAGGTCCGGCCGGCCGTCGCCGTTCACATCCCCTGCGCCGGCCACGGCGGATCCCGCCTCGTCCCCCTCGCTCTCACCGCCCAGGAAGAGCCAGGCCTCGGTCAGGTCGAGCGCGCTGTCGTCCAGGGCCTGCTCGGCGCCCGAGAGCAGGTAGGCGCCCGCGCGGCCGGGCGCCCCTATCAGCAGATCTGGCAGGCCGTCGCCGTCCACGTCTCCCGGTCCGGCCAGCGCCGCGCCGGCCCGGTCTCCCGCCGCCTCGCCCAGCCAGCTGCCCGCGGCCCCGGCCAGGCTGCTGAAGTCCACGTCGCCGTCGCAGTCGTCGTCGCGCTCATTCACGAACTCGTAGGCGCCGGGGTGCACCTGCGGGTCCCCGTCGTCGCAGTCGCCCCCCAGGGCCACGTGCCCGCTGGGCTGATCGCAGGCCGTCACCGCCCCCGTGTCGTCGCCGTAGCCGTCGCCGTCGATGTCCGGATACCAGGTCTCGCCGTCCAGGGCGTCCTCGTCGGTCTGGCCGTCGCAGTCGTCGTCGGCGCCGTTGCACAGCTCGTCGGCTCCCGGGCTGATTGCCGGGTCGCCCTCGTCGCAGTCGCCAGCCGTGGCCGCGTAGCCGCTGGGCTGCTCGCAGGCCCGCAGCAGCTCTTCCTGCACGCCAAAGCCGTCGCCGTCCGCGTCGGCGTACCAGGGCGAGACGCCGATGGCGTCCGATTCGTCGGCCTCGCCATCGCAGTCGTTGTCCTGGCCGTCGCAGATCTCCACCACCCCCGGGCGGATGGACGCATCGTCGTCCTGGCAGTCCGTCAGGGACTCGGTGCAGTCGCTGCCCGCGAAGTAGCCGTCGCCATCTTCGTCGGCGCAGTCCTCAGGGGGCGCTTCGGAGGCGCAGGCGTTCAGCAGGATGAGCAGGGAGAGGGGGCCGGGAAGGGATGCCATGGGCCGCTCCAAGAGAGGACTGGGGAGCTTGAGAGTAATCGCGCAGCTCAACGAGGTCTGCTGCGACGCCACTGACGCCAAGCCAACAGAACCAAGCCCGCCAGGAAGGGCAGGCCCAAGGGTGGCAGCGCCCACGCGAAGGCCAGGCCGAAGAGGAACGCCACCAGCCAGAAGAGAGGGCCCAGGCCGCCGCCAAAGCTGGCGGGCGCCCGGGCGGGATCCAGGATCAAGGCGTAGCGCCCGCTGCCCGCCGGCGCGTAGTTCCAGCCCCGCTCGTGGCGCAGGCGGCCCAGCTCGCCGCGCAGCACGTCACCCAGCACGCCCGGGCCTATGGAATGGCGCCCCACGCCCGTCACGAAGACCACCGCGCCCGTGCGCAGCGACTCGGCGCGTTCGGCCACCAGGCGCACGGCCTGCCGGGCCGCGCGGGCGTTCAGATCGTGCAGGTCGGCCACCAGCAGCTCGCCCTCGGCGCGCACATGCGTGCGTACGCGCCAGGGGCGCTCGTGGGCCCAGGGCAGCTCGTCGGCCAGGTTCTCCAGGGGCTGCAGGGCAGCGCGCAGGGTTTGCAGGTCTTGGGAGCCCCTCTCTCCCTTCATGGCCCCCGCACCTTCCCACCCTTCTTCCCCGTGCTGGGCAGCGCCAGCGCATCCACGGCCTCGATCTCCTCCACCAGCTCGTCGAAGCGCCGCAACAGGACGCAGAGGCAGGCCGTGGCCCAAGGGGAGGGGCGTTTCTTCTGGCCGAAGCTGTGCTTGCTGAAGCCCATGTAGATGGAGCGTGGGATGACGCGTCCGTCGGGCTGGAAGTTGTAGGCCTGCAGGCTGGCCGCCAGCTCGGCGATGGCCTGGCGGTCCTGCGACAGGGCCTGGGGTCCGCGCCAGAGCTCGGGGTAGCGCTCCACCGCGTCCAGCAGCTGGTAGATGCCGTACCAGAAGGGGGCCCACTTGACGATCTTGAAGCGCCGCCCGTGGCCGAACATGTACGGCTTGCGGCTGTGACGCTGGCGCCAGACCCGCAGGGGCAGGCGGGCCGCCTGCGGCAGCCCGTCGGGACGCGAGCTGGGCCGCAGCCGGCTGAAGACCCGCAGCGCCTCAAGGCAGACCTGGGGGCAGCACTCGGCCTTGCGCCCCGGTCCGCGCCAGCGCTCGGCGCTGTGGGGCACGCAGCGCCAGCCCAGGCCCTGGTCGGTCTCCACCAGGTCTGCGGCCATGCGGGCGATGGCGCTGCGCATGCGCGGATCGTCGCCACGACCGAAGCGCAGCAGCACCTCGCTGATGGCGTGGTGGTCGCAGAGCACGGCACCCCAGGCCCCCGGGCGCGGTCCGGGTGGCTTGCCGAAGGAGGCGAAGCGGCCCTGACGCTCCTGGTGGGCCAGCATGGCGTCCAGCAGGCGCTCCACAGCCGGGTGGTCGCCTCCTTGCAGCCCCATGTCGGCCAGCAGGTTCAGCAGGTTGGGCGCGAAGTCGGGCTTCTGGTGGCCCGTGACCAGGTGGGTCTCCCAGTCGGGCAGGCGGGCCAGCAGGTCGGCGGTGGCCCCATCTTCCAGCAGCGCCTGGCGGTCGGCCCGCACATGGGGGTCGTTCTCGTTCTGGTCGAGCAGCCGACGTCGCGTGAGCCGGCGCGTCGCTGGCTCGTCGCAGCCCAGCAACCAGGGACGGGGATCGGCGCCCAACAGGTGGATCCAGGCTTCGTCCTTCACGGAGAGTTCCTTCTGCAAGCTGCATGCAAGGACTAACGCGCGTCGCGCATCGGCGATGGCCGCGGATCGGGCTAGACTGGCCGTTCCCCCCGCCCTAGCTGGAGCTGTACCGTGCGCGATGCGCTGATCGTCAGCATGCTCTCGGTGCTGCCGCGCAAGCCCCTGGCGCGCCTGATGGGCCGCTTCGCCCGCTTGCGCCTGCCCGGCCTGCTGCAGCGGCTGCTGCTGCGCTGGTACGTCAGCCACTACCGGGTGGACATGGAAGAGGCCGAGGGGGAGATCGAGGACTACCCCACGCTGGCCGAGTTCTTCGTGCGGGCGCTCAAGCCCGGTCGTCGGCCCCTGTGCCGCGACACCGACGCGCTGGTTTCTCCGGCCGACGCCCTGGTGGCCAGCTGCGGCACGGTGCATGGCGGGCGCATCCCCCAGGGTGGGCCCTACGCCATCGACCTGCGGGAGCTGCTGGGCGGCGACCACGGCTTCGAGGGCGGCCAGTACGCTGTGCTCTACCTCTCGCCCCCCGACTACCACCGCGTGCACATGCCTCGAAAGGGCGAGGTGCAGCGCTGGCACTACCTGCCCGGGCGGCTCTTCCCCGTCTTCGCGGCCTGCGCCGAGCGTGTGGAGGGGCTCTTCGCCCGCAACGAGCGCCTGGTGACATGGCTCGAGACCGACCTGGGCCAGGTGGCCCTGATCATGGTGGGCGCCTTCGGCGTAGGTCGCATCTCCGCGGTCTACACCAACCTGCTGAGCAACACCGGCGCCCCCGAGACCGACCAGCGGCCATCCCCTGCCATGGCCCTGCAGCGCGGCGACGAGCTGGGCCGCTTCCACCTGGGCAGCACCGTGATCCTGCTACTGGAGCCTGGCCGCGTGCGCTGGGACGTGCGCGCCGGGCAGCGCGTGCAGGTGCGCGCCCGCATCGCCACGGTCCAGGGCCGCGGCGAGGCCTGAGGCCGCCTTGGGGGCCGCCGAACCGCCCGCCCACCCGCACGATCCGGGTCCACGCTGCGCGCGCCACCTGCACCGAGACGCCAGCGAGCGCTGCGAGATCTGCGGCGACCAGCTCTGCGAGGCCTGCCTGACGGTGGCCTGCGAGGCCGAGGACTGCCCCCGCGCCGCGCCTGCAGGTCAGTCATGGGCCGCGCCCGTGCCCTGGGAGGCCGGTGCCAGCCTGGGCTGGCTGCGGGGCCTGGTCCTGACCTGGCAGCGGCTGCTGCTGCAGCCCCAGCGCTTTTTCCGCAGCTTGCCCCTGACCTCCAGCGTGCGCCCGGCCCTGATCTTCGCCGCCACCTGCTTCACGCTCGGCAGCGGCGTGATGATGCTGGCTGTGGCCTGGCGCGAGCTGCCCGGCTCCGCGCTCCCCCTGCTGCTGGCGCTGTCGGCCCTGCCCTTTCTGGGCCTGTACCGCGCCCTGCTGCTGGCGGGCCTGTTCTGGGTGGGGCTGGGGGTGATAAGCGGTCGCGCGCCGCCTTTCCGCGGCCTGCTGCGCGTGACCTGCTACGGCCTGGCCGCCGATCTGCTGCTGCCCCTGGCGGGCCTGGGCGTCTACGCCGCGGCGGCGCTGCACGCCCTGGGCCTGCGCAAGGCCTGCGACCGGCCCTGGTGGCAGGCCATCCTGGTGGCCTGCCTGCCCCTGGCGCTCTTCCACCTGCTGGTGCTGGGGGCGCTGGCCATCTACCTGTCGCTGTCGGGGCGGAGCTTCTAGGATGGACTTCTTCAGCCGCCTGGCGAAGACGGTGCTGCGCAGGCGCTGGTGGCTGGTCGCCCTGGCCTTGGCGGCCTGCCTGGTGGCGGCCGCGGGGGCCGCCCGTTTGACGCCCGACTTCTCGGTGCGCGCCTTCTTCTTGAGCGACGACCCCGAGGCGCAGGGCTTCGAGGAGATCAGCGCCTTCTGGGGCCAGGACGATGCGGTGATGCTGCTGGTGGTCACCTGCCCCGAGGGCCCTCTGCTGACGCCCCAGCGCCTGCGGGCCCTGCAGGCGGCCGTGGAGGAAATAGCCGCCCAGGAGGCGGTGGCCGACGTGCAGGCCATCACCGAGGTGACGCGGGTCTGGGCCGAGATCCCAGGCCTGCTGCAGCTGGATCCCTTACTGGACACCATGCCTCAGGCCGAGGATCCCCAGGATCCGCGCTTCGTAGCCTGGCGTGACGAGGTGCTGCGGGATCCCATGTGGGTGCCCAGCCTGCTGGCGCCCGACGGTAGCGCCGCGGGCGTGATGGTGGAGTTCGCCACGGGCAGCGACGACATCCTGGCCCTGATGCCCCTGGTGCGGCAGCTGCGCGCCGCGCTGGCCAGGCACGCAGAGGGCGAGTTGGCCTTCGCCGAGGCCGGCATTCCCGCCCTGCGCGCGGATTTCTTCACAGTCTTCTACCGGGACAACGCCATCCTGGCGCCTCTGGCCATGCTGCTGATCGCGGTCTGCCTGCTGCTGGTCTTTCGCAACCTGCACGGGGTGCTCATTCCTTCCCTGGGCGCCGCCCTGCCCACCTTGCTGGTGCTGGGGGCCATGGGCCTGCTGGGCGAGCCGCTGGGCATGCTCAACCAGAGCTACCTGACGCTCTTGCCCGCCATCGCGGTGGCCGACGCCATCCACCTGGTCAGCCGCTTCCACGAGGAGCTGCGGCGCCGCGCCGCGCCCGGCCAGCGACCCACGGCGGACCAGCGCAACGCCGCCACTGCGGTGGCGCTGTCGCGGGTGGGTGCCGCCTGCCTGCTGACCAGCCTGACCACCGGGGCGGGCCTGCTCTCGCTGCAGATGGCCCGCATGCCCATTCTGCAGAGCTTCGGGCGCTACGCGGCCCTGGGCATCCTGCTGGCCTACCTGGTGCTGCTCTTCGTGGTCCCCGTGCTGCTGTCCTTTACCCGCGGCGCTGCGCCCGAGGCCGGGCGCGAGGAGCGGCCCGGTCGCATCGACCGCCTGCTGCTGGCCTGCGCCGGGATCTCGCTGCACCACCCTTGGCGCGTGCTGGCCGCCACCCTGACGGTGGTGGCCATGGCGGGCTTCTTCGGCAGCCGGGTGGTGGTGGACAACCAGATCACGCGTCTGCTGCACGACGACCACCCCACCACCCGCGCCAGCCGCTTGGCCGATCAGAAGCTGGGAGGCATCCTGCTGGCCGAGATCGACCTGCAGGGCGCGCCCGGCAGCCTGAAGGAGCCCGCCACGCTGCGCGCCCTGGAGGCCCTGGGGCGCCAGGCCCTGGCGCTGGAGGGCGTGCGCGCGGTGGCCAGCCCGGCCACCGTGGTCAGCCGGGTGGCCGACATGCTCACTGGCGACCCGGCCATCCCCGACAGCGTGGCGGCCGTGTCCCAGTTCCTGCTCCTGATGGAGGGCGATGAGGCCCTCTCCCAGGTGGTCGACGCCGACTACGGCCGCGGCCGCGTCCTGATCCGGGCCCGCGACGAGGGCTCCAACCGCTTCGCCGAGCTGGCGGGCGGCCTGCAGGGGGCCATGGAGATCCACCTGGGATCCCTGCCCCTGCAGGCCCGCTTGAGCGGCACGCCCCACGTGGCCTACCGCGGCTTCAATCACGTCACCTGCGATCTGCGCAACAGCCTCCTGCTGGCCTTCATGGTCATCGGCCTGCTCATAGGGCTGTTGCTGCGAGACCTGCGTCTGGCCGCCATCTGCTTCTTGCCCAACGCCCTGCCCCTGTTGGTGGGCTACGGCCTGATGGGCGCCGCCGGCTGGCGCCTGGAACCCACCTCGGCCATGGTCTTCACCGTGGCCCTGGGCATCGCCGTGGACGACACCATCCACCTGCTGGTGCGCTGGCGCGAGGAGCGCCGTCGCGGCCATGGCATGGAGCAGGCCATCCGCCTGGCCGTGCTGCACAGCGGGCGCGCCGTGGTCATCACCTCGCTGATCCTGTGCTGCGGCTTCCTGGTGCACCTGCTGGGGTCCTTCCCCAACATGGTGGTCATGGGATCGGTGGGTGCGGCCGTCATAGCCACGGCCCTGCTCTGCGATCTCTTCGTGCTGCCGTCGCTGCTGCGGCTGTTCGGGGAGCGCGCTACTCCTCGACGGGCTCCACGGGCGGAGTGACGCGCGCGGCCTCCAGCTCGACCTGCAGCTCGCCCACCTGCTTCTTCAGCACCAGCAGCTCCTGCTCCTGGCTGTTCAGCTCTGCGCGGATCTTGGCCACGCTCACCATGCCGGTCTCCGCCACCGCCACGCCCAGCTGGTTGACGCGGCGCAGCGAGATCACCGCCAGCACGAGCGCGGTCAGCGCCAGGATGAAGGCGCCCGCGGCGTACACGGAGATGCGCCGGATGGGCATCTCGAATTTCCTGCTGTCCATCTCGAGCCTCCGACCCGGGGTCCGCCCGAGCATACACCGCAGAGCGCTCCCTTGCAGCGCAGGACTCCCAAAGAAGGCCGGGTTCAGCCCTCGTCGGGCAGGTCGCAGACCGGCAGCTCCACGCCGTAGCGCGCCATATAGACCTCGGCGATGCCGGCGCGGATGGCGCGGCAGCCCTCCAGGAAGTGGCGGCTGGTGATGCTGTAGTGCTGCTTCTGCCCGTCGCGCCGAGCCTGGACCACGCCCAGAGCGCGCATCATGCGCAGGTGCTGGGAGGTGTTGGACACCGTCACCTCGAGCTGCTCGGCCAGCTCGCTGACCGTGCACTCGCCCTGCCCCAGGTGCCACAGGATCCGCTGCCGCAGGGGATTGGCGAAGACCTTGCAGAACTGGGCGTGGATGTCGAAAACGTCGATGTCAGGCATGGATTCTTCCAGCAAGCGGCACAGCCTCCCTCAATACTACCCGTTTTTTCGAAAATTCGCATATAGCGATCGACGCAAAAAACGAAATGAGTCAATCCCCCTCGATGCGCACCTCCGTTCCGATCTCCACTCGCCCTCCTTCGATCAACCGCCGCAGCACCTCCTCTTCCAGGTGAACGCAGCCCCCCGAACGGGCCTGGCCGATGTTCTCCGGCCGCGTGCCGTGCAGGGCGATGGAGTACCAATAGGGGGTGGCGCCACGGAAGCGGCGCAGCTTGGGGCCGGTTCCCTCGCCGTCCAGGCCCAGGTAGGCCACGCCGTAGGCCTGGTCGGCTGCGCCGTCGCCGTCGAAGTCCAGGCCGTTCATCTGGACGAAGAGCTGGGCCAGGCCCTGGGTGTCGGCCAGCAGCGCGGCCAGCTCCGGATCGGCCGCGAAGCGGGCGCGGTTGGACTCGGCGATGGCGTTGAAGCTGGGGTCTTCGTAGAGCAGCAGGTCGATCTCGAAGTGCCCGCTGGGCGTGATCCCGTCGCTCATGTCGCGCTTGCTTCCGAGCCCGCCTCGTCCGATGCCCACAGGCGCCTCCAGCAGGACCTCGGCGTCCGCGGTCAGCAGGCGCAAGCGGCGCGCAGCGCGGTCCACGTGCAGGAAGGGGGGGGCGCTGGGCGCGGGAACGGCTGCGGGGTTCAGTGCGCTCGCCACCTGTTGTTCAGGGGCGCTGCAGGTGGCCAGCAAGAGGAGGGCGCAGCAGCCTATGGCGCGACCCCAGCTCAACCGCGCCGACGTCTCGCAGCCAGCCCCAACCCCAGCAAGCCCAACAGGCCCGCCACTCCGCCCCTCGGCGCCGCCGCGCAACCGCAGCCCTCGCTCTCGTCCTCCTCGCCGGTATCGTCCGCCTCGGCGGCAGAGTCTTCGACTTCCGGCTCGCTGTCGCCCGGCTGCGTCTCGTCGCTGTCGCTGGGTGCCTCGCTGTCTCCGGGCTCGTCGCTGTCCTGCGGCTCATCGCCGCAGTCGAAATCGATGCCCGCCGCGCAGTCCTCGGCCGCGTCGTCGCGGTTGTGCAGGGCCAGCACGTACATGCCCGCCCCGAAGCCCATCATGGGGGCCGGACCGTTGTAGTCGCCGCTGTCGGGGTCCATCAGCTCGGGGATGGTCCAGTGGTTCTGCAGCGCCTGCTGGGTGATCCAGTCCTCGATGGCCTGGCCGCCCTCATCGTCGCAGGCGCGCCGACGGGCCTCGGCCAGGCGCAGGTCCACCATCACCCACTCCTGCAGGTCGTAGCTGTCGCCGTCATCGTTGCGGCGGTAGCCGTGCCCCGAGTTGACGGCCAGGTGCTCGTCCCAGCGCGCGAAGGAGGCGGCGGCCACCTGGCCCGCGGCGTCGATGGCGCCGTTGTTGAAGGCGTCCACGGCCGCCAGGTCGTCGTAGCCCCAGCCCTGGTCCAGCTCTTCCAGGTTGCCCGCCAGGGCGCCCTCGTCGTCCAGCAGCCAGCTGCACATGGCGTCGCGCACGCGGGTGGCCGCGTCCTCGTAGAGGGCTGCGTTCTCCTCGTCCTGCCGGGCCTCGGCCAGCTGTGCGGCGGCCCGCAGCCCGCGCACCGCCCAGGCCGAGCTGTAGGTGAAGTGCTTCTGTTGCCCGTTCCAGTGCCGCTCCCAGATGGACGAGTCGGCGATGATGAGATCGAGCCCGTGCTCGTCGGCCTCCAGCAGCTGGGCCAGCACCGTGGCCAGCTGGTCGAAGATCACCCCGTCCACGTCGTCGCTCAGGGCTTCGATGTCACCGCCGGCCGCCACCCAGTCCCCCAGGGCCCACAGCAGCAGCCCGAAGTTGTCGAACTCCACGTTGGGCCCGTTGTGATCCTCGTCGGACCACTCGCTGCCGTCGCCGTAGCAGCGGCAGACGCTGACCGAGTACTCGTAGCCCACGTAGTCGCGGTAGCCGTCGGCCTTGTCCTGCAGCAAGAAGGCCAGGGCCGCGCCGGCCTCGTCCAGGTAGCCGGCCTCGGTCAGGCCGCGGATGGCGTAGGCCCCATCGCGCACCCAGGCGATGTTCCAGGTGTGGGCGAAGCCGCCCTCGCCAGCCGCCAGGGGCAGCGAGGCGGGCAGCTGACCGTAGGCGTCGCCCTCTTCCACCACCTGGCCCATCTTCAGAAAGACCAGCTGCTGGTCGTAGACCGCGCGCTCGTCTTCGCTCAGCCCGTCGGGCACGCTGCCCTGGGCCAGCCAGGCGGCCCAGGCCTGGCGCTCGGCCTGCAGCAGGGTCTCGGCGTCGCGTCCGGCGATCCAGGCCTGCACGTCGCTGGTCACATCGCCGCTGTCCCAGTCCGAGAAGAAGCTCTGCACCGTGCCGAACCAGGCCTCTGCGCCGGCCTGCAGGCTGGCGTCCCACTGCAGGGCGCCAACCTTGTCGTCCCCTTCCCAGCGACCGATCTCGTTGCCGCAGCTGCCATCCAACTCGGCGCCGCCGCCCACGGTGTTCCAGACCTGGTCGCAGCCGTAGCTGGCCGGGGCGCTGATGGGCACGTAGCGCATGCCCAGGCCCGTGGAGGAGCCCCACTCGGACAGCAGCGCCGCGCCCGAGGCGTCGTTCTGCACCCAGATGGCCTCGCCCTCGTCGTTGGCCCCGTCGCCGTCGTCGTCCTGGCCCAGGTGGAAGTTGTGCAGCGAGTAGGCGTGCAGGTTCGGCTGGGCGCCGCCCTTGCTCTCCACCCGCAGCAGGTGCACGAAGGCGGGCACGGCCAGCCCCAGGGGCGAGAACACGTACTCGGTGATGGCCAGGTCGCCCTGGGAGCGATCGATGGCCAGGATGCCCGTGCCGTGCTCGTAGCTGTAGCTGTCCGAGGCCGTCAGCCAGCCCTGACCCCCGGACCAGCCCAGTCCGAAGTAGCTGTCGTAGAGCAGGTCGCGGGTCTCTTCCATGCCCACGGCGTACTGCTGGTAGAGGTGGTCCGAGAACACGTCCAGCACCGGGCCGCTGCTGTTGTTGCCGTTGAGCACCACCACGGAACGCCCGTTGGCCGAGACCAGCTTGTCGTAGGAGTGGTGGGGATCCACGTCGGCGCGGACGGGAAGGGCGAGCAGGAGGAGAGAGAGAGAGGGCAAGGCTTATTCCTGGAGCAGTCGAGAGGTCACCAGACGGCGCCCTCGAAGTTCTTGTGGATCAGGCGATCGCGCGTAACCAGGCTGGAGCCGTGCAGCAGAGCAGTGGCCACGATCATGCGATCAAAGGGATCCCTGGTCCAGCTCAAGCCCATAGCGTGGCTGATGATGGCGGCGACGCGGTCGTTCGCCAACGATACGCCGCAGTCGGCCTCCAGGCCGCCGAGGATGGTGTCCGGTTCCACCAACAAGCGTCCGATCTCGCGCAGATAGCCCAGCTCCAGCCGCACAAAAGGTGAGAGCTGCAGCGGCTGGTTCTCGAGCAGGGTGCGGGCGGCCTGACCAAAGACCTCGATCCGACCCTCCCAGAGAAAGACCGCTGCATGCGTGTCCAGAAAAGCCATCACAGCTCCCCTTGCCACTCGTCCTCGAAGCCCTGTTCTATGAGCTCATCCGGCGTGCACGAGATGGCCTGGCGACGTGGCAGCTTGTCGAGGCGCAGCCGTGGACCCTCGCCGTCGGGCTGCAAGAGCACCGAACGCCCGCCGCGCCGTATTCTCTGCGGCCTGCCGGTGGCCAGCACCTGGTCGATCACACGGTACAGCTTCGAGCGCAGCTCCGTGACGGTCATGGAGTCGGACATCGGCACCTCCTGTACGTACGTATACCACATGCGTACGTGTGTCAGCAGCAAGTCCGTTCCATGAGGGCTTCGTCAATGCGGAAGGAGGCGGGAGCTGGCCTGCGCCTCCAGGTAGTCCGTGACCACCGAAAAGCCCAGGCTGCGGTAGAGCGCGACCGCGGTCGGGTTGTCCACGCGCACGTTCAGGCCCACGTGGCGCACGCCCTGGGCCCGCAGGCGGCTGCAGAGCGCGTGGCTTAGCTGGCGGCCCAATCCCTGGCCGCGCTGCTCGGGATGGACGGCGATATTGCCCAGGGCCACGGCCCCGAAGCTGGGCGAGCAGACGTGCAGGCCGGCCACGGCGATCAGCGCGCCCTGGCGGCGCAGGCCCAGGTAGCCGCCCGAGGCCAGCATGGCGGGCTCGAAGAAGTTGCCCGGATACGCCAGATCCAGCAGGCTGCGGATCTCCTCGTGTTGGGCGGGGCCGAGCGGTTCGGGCTCGAGAGCGGCGGATCCGCGGGCCGCGGGCAGCTCTCCCAGCACCATCTTGTGCATGCGCCCGAAGGGTCGCAGCGCCCAGCAGCGCTCGGCGGCCTGCACGCAGCGCAGGTCCAGGTGGGCGTGGAAGCGGGGCGGCAGCACCGGTGCCAGGGCGTCCAGCAGGGCGGCCATGTCCGCCGGATCGTGCTGTACGAAGGCCATCAGCACGGGCTGGACCAGGCCCGTGTAGCAGAGCGCCAGCTCCCGCAGCGCGCCATCACGCCGCAGGCCGTACCAGCTGGTCCAGGGCCAGTAGGCGGGGTCCAGGTCGCCCAGGGCGTAGATGTGCAGCGCGGGATCGAGGGCCAAAAAGGCCTCCAGCTCCGCCTTGTCGTGCAGGTGTTCGTGGATGGGTGGTGCCATGGGTTCTGCAGCATAATTCGCGTCGCTGTCGATACGCTCCCCTCCCGCCGCGCGTTGTCCTTCCGTACACCTGCGACTCCTCCACGCAGGCCCGACCACGGAGCAGCGCCATGGACAACACTGAGATCCGCCTGGGCATCATCGGCTGCGGGGCCATCGTTCGCGCCCAACACATCCCGGCCATCCTGGCCACGGACGATTTCCGCATCGCGGCGCTCTGCGACTCCGTCGAGGGGGCCGCCAGGGCTACGGCTGCCCTGCTGCCCAGTCCCCAGCGGGTGCAGTGCCACGCGAGTCATCGCAGCATGCTCTCTCAGACGCGCGACCTGGACGCGGTGCTGGTGGCCACGCCCAACCACAGCCACGCGGCCATCGTGGCCGACTGCCTGCGGGCCGGCCTGGACGTGTTCTGCGAGAAGCCCGCCGCCTTCACCGTCGAGGCCCACGATCGCCTGCAGGCCATGGCGGACCAGCAGGAGCGCATCGTGCAGGTGGGCTTGACCCTGCGCTACTCGCCTGTCTTTGCCCACGCCCGCGAGCTCGTGCAGGACGGCCGCATCGGCCGACCCTTGATGCTCTTCATCAATGAATTCCGGCCCTTCGCCTTCCAGGCCTGGCGCTACGACAAGCGCATCAGCGGGGGCATGTTCATCGAGAAGAACTGCCACCACTTCGACCTCTTCCACTGGATGCTGGGCGACCAGGTGCGTCCACGGCGCGTGGTGGCCTTCGGCGGCCAGGCCGTGCTGAAAGACCAGCCCAAGCGGGTCTGGGCCCTGCGGGAGCAGGTGCAGCTGCCGGCCAGCGAGATCGTGGACCACGCCTGGGTGCTCATAGACTACGACAACGGCGCCCGCGCCCAGCTGGGCATCTCCTTCTTCTGCCCCTTCGGCCGCGAGTTCCGCATGGGCTTGATGGGAGAGAAGGGCAAGATCGACATCTACGAGATGGAGCGGGCGGTCTTCCTCTACGACGGCATGGAGCGCAAGATGCAGCGCTTCCCCCCGCACGCTCAGGGCTTCGACTGGCAGCGCTCCGCGGACTACGTCGAGCACGGTGCGGTGCACTCGGGCGCCCTGGAGCAATGGCAGGCCTTCGCCGAGTGCCAGCGTCAGCGCAAGCGCCCATTCTGCGACCTGGTCCGGGCCCGCGAGAGCATCAGGGTGGCGCTGGCGGCGGAGGCCTCGCTGGAGGGCGGGGAGGTGGTGCGGTTGGGGGACTGAGCGGCGCCCAGATCGAGCGTGTGATCCATTCCCGGCGCTGAGCGCACCTTTCCAGGTGGACGCCTGCGCCCGCTGGAGAGAGCCGCCATGACCATCGCCCTCGCCTTCATCTTGACCAGCACAGTCCTGGCGGCCACGGAGCTCGGCAGCGCCGAAGAGCCCGCGCCTATCGAAGAACCTTCGGCCGCCGCGCCCGAGAGCGCGCGCGTCGCCATCCACTTCTTCCAGGCGCGCCTGGGCTACCAGGGCATCTCCTGGGATGCCGGCCCCTCCGTGGACTTCCGCATCTCTGAGCACGGCAGCCTCTCCGGCGGCTTGCTCTTCGTGGGCGACGGCTACCTGGGGATCGTCCTGGAGGCTGCCGTGCGCTGGCATCCGCGCCGCTTCGACGAGGGCCTCTACCTGCAAGCCGGTGCCGGTACGGCCAGCGTTCTCGGATTCTCGGGGGCATCCGTCGCGGCGCGCATGGGACCGCGCGCGGCCTGGCGCTGGAGGCTGGACCGGGATCCCGACAGGCCCTTCTTCGGGGTGTTGGACACCGGGATCGCGGCGCACCTGGAGCTCTCTTCCGACGGCATGGATTTCCTGGGGGGCCCCAGCCTCGGCGCGGCCATCGATCTCACCGGGGGACTGGGGCTATGAGCGAGCGAAGAGCCAAGCCGCGGACCGGCCCCCAGCCTGTCCTTCGAGCCTCCGCGCCCCGCTTCCCCACTCGCACGCAGTGGCGGGCCCAGGGTAGTCAGGCTGCGCCGCTGGCCGCCATGGGCTTCATCGCAGCCAGCGCGATCCAGCTGAGCGCCTGCGACGCGCTGCTGCCCATCGTGGCGCCCATCTTCGAGCACGGCGCCGGACAGTCGGCCCTCGGCTGCGTGGTCGTCTCGCCACCGGCCTACCTGACCGAAGAAGAAGCCCTGGAGGTGTTGCACGAGGAGCTGCTGGCGGCGGGCTACGATCCTTCCGGAGGCGAGGCCTGCGCCAGCTACGCCGTGGATCAGCTGCGCGTCAGCGCATGGACCGGCGATGGCGAGATCCTGGAAGGCGCCGCGGTGCACGACCGCTTCGATGCCTGCGATCGCAGCGCCGGGCTGGCGCTGGAGGTCGTCACGAGAGAGGACCACGCTCGCTACGAGGTGGTCAACGGCTTCGGGATGAGCACGGTGAGGTTCGAGGACATCAAGGCCATGGCCCAGCACGTGGCCCTGCAGGTCGCGGGCGGCGCTCCTCCCGGGTACTACGGAATAGCCTACGATCCCCGCGAGCCCGGCGGTGGCGCCGAGCTGGAAGAGCTGGACGCGGACTGGGAGGAAGGCCGGAGCTGGCAGCAGGAGTACGAGTCCAGCGCGCGCTGCAGGCTCCTGCTGCGCCGCCAGCTGCGCGACATCCTGGACTGGATCGAGGGGCGGCAGCGCTGAACAGGCATCGCGGCGTGTCGAAGCCGGTCCGGATGATGCTGGTGTGCAGCGAGGCCGGCGCTGTCTGCCTGAGCATTCACCCCGGTTTCGTTGCTCAGGGCGCCCCTGGCTTCCCTTCCCCGATGCCCACAGTCCCTTGCAGCTCCCCTGCCCGCAGCACCCAGGGATGATCCGCATCGGCCAGCGGCCACAGGGTGTCGAAGGCCTGCAGCTGGGCGGCGGCCTCCTGCGCATCGCCGGCTCTGAAGGCCAGCTCGGCCAGGTTCAGGCGCGCACTGGCGAGCAGAGTCCGCCTGCCGTTCATCAGCGAGCAATGCACCTGTCCGGGCTCCGGCAGCGCGAGCAAGCCCTGGCGAGCGGCCTGTTCCAGGCCCGCCATTCGCTGCAGGCGGGCCAGGTGGTACAGCGACTCGCAGTTTGGCTCCTGCGCCTGCAGCTTGGCAATCTCATCGGCCAGCTCCCCCCTGGCCTCGGCTGCTCGCTGTCTCAGCAAGGCCATGGACGATGCGGGTGGCGGATTCTCTTCGGACTCCAGGCGCGCCAGGATCTCCGTCGCCCACCTCACGTCTCCCTCCTCGGCCGCGTGCAGGCCTTCGACCAGCGCCAGCGAGGGACGCACCGCCGCTCGGAAGCCAGCGTCGCAGCTGGGCTTGTCCAGCTGCCGGCGCAGGCTCTCGAGCGGAAAGGGCAGCAGCGGGGTGCCGCCGGCCAGCAGGGCTTGGTTGACCCGCACGCGGAAGCACCCGAAGGCCTCCACGCAGTCCTGGGCCTCCGCGGCCAGGCGTTCGCAGCGCTCCAGGGCCCCTCGTGCCGCGCTCAGCTGGCCTAGGCCCATGCGGAACTCGGCATCCCAGCGCGATAGGCGCAGGCGCTCCCGGATGGGCGTCACCTCGCTCCACAGCGCCTGTTCGTGCACACGGGCGCGCTGCTCGTCCCCCAGCAACAGGTGCGTCCAGGCCATCTCCAGGCGCAGGCCGTAGAGCCCGGGATCGGCCTCGAAAGCCTGTTCGTACCAGGACAGCGCCACGGCGGGCTGGTCGCGTTGGAAGGCGATCCAGCCGAGGTACTTGAGTAGCGCCGGCGCGCCGGGATTTTTGGCCAGGCCCTGCTCCAGCACCTGCCAGGCTTCGTCCCAGCGCTGGGTGTAGACCAGCGCGTCGGCCTTGCCCAGGTAGGGCACCACCGCATGGGGCGCCGCGACCATCAGGCGCTCCCAGGCCGCCAGCTTGTCCTCGACGCTGTCGTAGCCGATGCCCAGGTAGGCCCGGGTGAGGTAGGCGGAGAAGCAGTCGGGGTGGTCGGCGTGGAAGCGGTCCCACTCGGCGGCCGGCGCCCAGTTGGCCGCCAGGCGCACATAGCGCCCGTGCCGGTCGTCCCGGTCTCCCGCCAGCTCCAAGGCGCGGCTGAGCGGCAGGTAGTGGATGGCTTGGTTGGGATCCTCGGGATCGTTGCGCAGGGCCACCACATGGGCCACGCCCAGCTGTAGGACGGCGTTGTCCGGTTCCAGGGTGGCGGCCGAGCGGAAGTGCAGCTCCGTTCGCTGGTAGTCGGCGGCCATCAGCGCCGACCAACCACGCTCGTACTGGGTCTGCACGGCCGGATCCTGGGAGACGATCTCAGGAGAGGCGTCCAGGGGGCGGTCCGCCTGCCACAGCAGCTGCGAAAAGAGCGCCAGCAGGCCCAGCCCCGCTGCGCCCGCTGAGACCAGCAGCGCCACCAACAGGACCAGGATGCCCAGGCCCGGCCGCTTGCCGGCCGGGGCCGTGGGCGGCGGCGCGCGCTTCGCCGACAGGGGCAAGGGGGCGGGGCGGAAGCTGCCGCTCTGGTCGACGAAGCTGGGCACCCCGGGCTTGGTGGGTCCCGCCAGGTCGGGGGTGGGCACGACACCAGCGGCGGTTGGGGGGGCGAACCCGCCTTCGAACGTGGGCTCGGAGGGCGAGGGCGGCGCAGGAGGCGGGGCGCGCGGGCGCAGCAGCTCCTCGGGCCACAGACCGTCGGGCGACAGGCTCTGCAAGCCGGGCACGCCCTCCCAGATGACCTGCAACGCCCCGCCGTCCGCAGGACGCTTGGTGACGTCCACGGCCATGGCCTTGGCGATGGCCCGCGCCATGCGGGGCGGCAGATCGCTGCGCAGCTTGTCGAGGGGTTCGCACCGGCCGTCCCGGATCCGATCGGCCACCTCGTAGACGTTGCTGCCCTGGAAAGCTCGGCGGCCCGTGACCAGCTCGTACAGGACCACGCCGGCCGAGAAGACATCGGCGCGCGCATCGACGCGCTTGGCGTCTCCCAGCTGCTCGGGCGCCATATAGCTGGGGGTGCCCATCAGGGCGCCGGTGCGCGTCGGGTCGGCCAGCGAGGCCCCGCTCTCGTCCAGCAGGCGGGCGATGCCGAAGTCGGCGATCTTGGGCACCAGCGCGTCGCGCTGGACCTGCAGCAGGATGTTGGCGGGCTTCAGATCGCGGTGCACCAGGCCCTTCTCATGGGCCGCCGTGAGGCCAGCCAGGAAGCCGCGCGCCAGCACGTCGACCTGGTCCAAGGAGAGCTGGCGACCCTGCATCAGCGCGGCCAGGCTGGGTCCATCCACGTACTCCATGATCAGGGCTGGAGCGCCCTGGACGTCGATGACGTCGGTGACGGCCACGATATTGGTGTGGCGCAATCCCCCCTGCAGCCGGCCCTCGCGCATCAGGCGCAGGCAGCTCTCGGACCGCGGCAGCTGCAGCACCTTGAGGGCGTGCAGGCTCTCCAGGCGCCGGTGGCGCACCAGGTAGACCGTGGCCATGCCCCCGGAGCCCAGGCGTTCCAGCACCTCGAAGCGCTCCAGCTGGGTTCCGGGTTCCAGGTCGGGCATGACGAGCGCCGGGTGCTTGCTGCGGCGCGGACTGCGCCGGGCCCGCCGATCCTACCTCATCTTCGCTTTCCCTCGCCCGCCTCTACAGAACCAGCTGCGCGCGCACCTGGCCCCCCACCTCCACCTCGACCCGCGCCGCCCCGGCAGGCGGTCGATAGCTGCGCCCGATGACGCGCTCCAGCAGCTGGCCCTGGGCGTCGAAGGCCTGCCAGGCGCGGTAGGGCTCGCCCTCGTCGAAGCCGGTGGCCGGGGCGCTCAAGAGGCCGTCGGCGGCCCGCTCGATGGCGGCGGTGTGCACCGGTCGCGGCGGGCCCTCTGCGCCGCCGGTGGCGTCGTAGAAGGCCGGATCCAGGGGATCGTCGCGCCAGTCGCAGTGCACGAAGCTGGTGTACATGCCCACGTAGCCGGCGCCCTCGGCGTAGCAGAGGCTGGCCAGCTCATCCAGGGAGATGGCCGAAGGCACCATATCCGCCGCGTCACCGTACATATGCCGCGAGTTCGTGACCCCGCCCACCGAGGCGTTGTAGGCCGGGGAGCGGTAGCCCGAGTTGACGGTGATGGAGCCCCCCGAGGCCTCCCTCAGATACTGGATATGCTCCACGACATGGGACTGGAATACGCCGTATTGGCCCTTCCACCAGGACATCACCTCGGAGAGCACGAAGTTGTCGGAGATGGCCAGGTCTTCGTCGTACTGGTAGAGGTCCACGAAGCGCAGGGGTTCGCTGTACTGCAGCGATCCCCCATAAGGGTCGGGGTAGGCGTAGTCGCTGCCCCACGAGGACTGGTGGTCCACCAGGGAAAGGCAGACGTTCCAGCTGTCGCCGGGGCCGGGGTAGCAGACCTGGGGCTCGTCGCTGGGTGGGGGGTCCGTTTCGCCTGTATCACCGCTGTCCTCTGTCCCGGGATCCCCCGTGTCGATGGGGGGCTGCTGGCCCGTGTCGGGCCGGCCGGGCTCGTCGTACTCCTCCTCGCCCTCGTCGAGCAGGGGCAGGTCGTCGTGGCGCGTGGCGCGCAGCTCGTCCAGGTCGTCGTCGGACGTGCAGGCGGCGAACAAGAGCAGGGCGAGCCGCATGTGCATCTCCTGGGGACAGGACGCAGCATAACCGGCTTCGACGGCGATCCGCGTCGGGCTGCGGCGGCGGCCCGGCTCCATGCGATATGCCTGACATCGCGGGCGAGCGGCGGCTATAGGCTCTGGCGAAACGCATGCAGCGAGCCGCGCCCCCGTCTCCGCCCCCCACTGTGCGCTGGACCGTCCCGGTCCTGGCGCTCGTGCTGCTGGCGGCGACGCTGCAGCTGCTGGCGCTGCTGGTCGCGTCTCCCGGCATGCACGGCTACGAGGAGCAGTACAACGCCGCCCACGCAGAGCTGATCCGCCACGGGGGATTGAGCCTGGTCCTACCGCTGCAGTACCGCCCCTTCTGCGGGGGCTGCTCGGCGGACGCCCTGCTGGGCGCTGGGATCTTCGCCTTGCTGGGCCCCTCCATCCAGGCCTGGCGCCTGGTGGGCCTGGGCTTCTTTCTGCTGGCCCTGCTCTGCGGCGCAGCGCTGGCCCGCCGCATCAGCGGGCCGCCGGGCGCAGCGGCCACGGCGCTGCTCTTCGCCTGCGCACCGCCGGCCTACCAGGAGCTGGCGCAGATATCCAACGGCAACCACCCCGAGGGGGGCGCCATCCTGCTGGCGCAGCTGCTGCTGGCCAGCCTGGCCGTGGCGGCCGGGCCAGGCTGGAGGCGCGAGCTGCGCTTCGCCCTGCTGGCGCTGCTGGTGGGCCTGGGTTTCTTCTTCCTGCGCTCCCTGGCGCTGGGGGGGGCCGTGCTGGGGCTGGCCCTGCTGCTGGCGCCTCCACGAGGCCGCTTCCTGGCCATCCGCGGGCTGTCGCTGGCCGGCGGCCTGGCCCTGGGCGCCGCGCCCCTGGCGGCCGTGCGCAGCGCCACAGGCAGCTCGCCCCTGGCCGAGATGTACCTGCCGGGCGAGTGGAGCCTCTCGCTGCGCTGGGCCGGCCACAACCTGGCCACCCTGCTGCACCCCCTGCAGCTGCGGGGCATCTGGGGCGACGTGGCCTGGCCCCAGACCGGCGGCCTGGCCATCCTGGCTTTCTGCGCCTGGCTGGTCCTGGCCCTTTGGCTGGCGATAAGCGGCGTGCTGGGCTTCCGGGACTGGCTGCGGCTGCGGAAGCCCCTGCAGGGCCCGCGGGCGACGGGCCTGCTGGCTGCCAGCGCCTTCGGGGCCTTCGTCGTCTTGTACAGCCTCTACCGCCTGAGCGTGGGCATGGACGGGGCCAGCGCGCCCTTCCCCCAACAGCTGCGCTACCTGGGCCTGGTCTACCCGCTGGCCCTGGTGCTGGCCGGTGCCGGCGCCGGCACCTGGTGGCGCCGCTTGCGCGCCATTCCCCCATCGCCCCGGCGGGCCCTGGGCATCCTCGCCCTGGCCGGCTGCCTGGCGGCCCTGGCCCTGCCCGGACTGCTGGGCCGAGCCCGGACCCTGGGCGCGGGCGAGCCCCTGCGGCCCTGGCGCAAGCTGGCCCCCGACTGGTGCTGGCAGGCCGAGCAGGTGCAGGGGACCACCTCCGTGCTGCGACGCGCCTCGGCCGGCGCGCCCCTGGACCAGGAGGCCCTGTTGGGGGGCTTCCTGGCCGCCGATCAGGGCTTCGTGCTGACCAGCGACGCCCAGCTTCCCGCCAGCTGCGACGAGGGGGATGCGGACCGCAGCCACGCCTGGGCCTGGGGCCAGGCCATGGCCGTCATGATGCGTGCCCGCGACGAGGCCCAGGGCGAGCGGGCCATGCAGACCTGGCTGGCACTGCTGCGGGAGCGCATGCCGCGCGACGCCTGCAGCCCGCTGCTGCCCCCCCAGCGAGCCGCGCTGTACCGCGCGGCCTGGTGCCACGGGCAGGGGCCGCTGCAGCAGGGCGCCTACGCCCTGGACGTGGATCCGGTGTGGCTGGCCGGCGAGACGGCGCAGGAGAGCGACCCGGGACTGCAGCTCTGGTCCCTGGCCCGCGGCCTGGGCGCGGGCCGCTCCTGCCACAGCGAGCTGGGCGACGACGCGCTGCACATGGCCTGGGAGCCCGGCTGCGCCGCCTGGCTGGAGGGCGTCCGCCTGGAGGCCCTGGGCTGGGGCATGGGGGTCTCGCTGGCCGAGCTGCAGGCCGGGCGCCTGCAAGAGCTCTTCGTGGAGACGCCCACGCTTGATTCCCAGCAGGTGCGAGAGCTGGCCATGGGCTTCGAGAGGGGCTGGGCCTGGGGGGCGGAGAACCGCTGGCTGCCCGAGCGGCTGCCCCAGCTGGAGGTGAGGTGGATGGGGTTGGAGGTTGGGCCGGGATTCGACCTGGAGGGTCCCTAGGTTCCCATCCTCTTCCGACACGACGCAGCGGCCGACAGCGGAGGACGGGCTCTCACCGAGCGCGGGGCTCACAGGGAGAGGGAGACGGCGGTCGCTCGTGCCGGAGCGGTCGAAGGCAGAGCGCTGGGAGCGCCAGGCGCGGGGCTGGGGGAGAGGAGCGGTGAGAGCTCCTCCGCGTGGTGCAGTCTGGCTGGCGGCCCAGGGAGCCGCGGGGCGGCAGGACCGGGGAGGCCGGGGCGCATGAACCTCGCGCCGTGCCCGGACTCTGGCTCCGCGAGCGACAGGAAGAGCCTGAAACCGTCCCAGCAGGTGGCGTAGTCGTAGGCCGGACACAACTCCACCTCGGAGCTGAAGGCCTCCCCATCGTAGCCATCGGGTGGCGTCCCGCAGTCCTCGCCCTGCGTCACGAGGTCCACGACGTTGTCCGTGTAGCTGTTGCCGGAGAGCGTAGCCGAGGCGTTGTCCAGAAACAAGCCGGCGCCGAGGCCGTCCCGCAGCTCGTTGTTCTCCAGCAGCAGGCCCGAGACCCCGTCCCACGCCGTCACGCCCTGCCCGGCGTAGACCGCATCGCCGCATTTGGTCAAGCTCTCCCTGGTCCAACCCTCTCCGCCGCGGATGGCGTTGTCGGTGAGCGAATAGCTGCCGCCGCCGGAGAGCCAGACTCCGGCGATGGCGTTGTCCTGGATGGAGGTGCCGGTGACAGACAGGAAGGGAGGGCCGCCGCATGGCTCGGCGTAGACGCCGACACCGCCACCGATGTTCTCCTGCTCGGTGGTGCCTTCGATGACGGACTGGATGACATCGAGAGTGGCATCCGAGACCACGACCGCCCCTGCGAACTGGTTGTCCCGGACTGCGCAATCCGAGCAAGTGAGCTGGGTGCCATCCTTCGTGGCGGCGATCCCAGGCCCCTCGTTCCATGAGACCTCGATACCTGTCGCCACGACGGAGGCTTCGTCCTGGGCGGCAACGCCGACACCCACGGTGTAGATCTCTCCACGCTTCGTGGAGGCGATCCTCGTGTCCTGGAGGGTAACGGAGGTGCCGTCGCCCTCCGCGAGCACGCCCAGGGCGGTGTTCCCATTGAATTCGCAGCCCTCCGCGTGCAGGCTGGCGCCCTCCGAGATCTGGATGCCGTACCCGAAAACCCCGTAATCGTCGGATTTGGTGTCTTCGACGCTCGTCTCCCGGAGGGTGACAGAGGTGCCGGAGTCCACCGCGCCCAGGCCCAGGCCGACGTTCCCTCGGAGATCACAGGCCTCCGCGTCCAGGCTCGCGGCTTGCATGACTCCGATGCCGACCCCGTCCGTCGAGTGATCGCTGGACCGGGTGTCCTCGATGATCGTCTCCCTGAGGGTGACCGAGCTGCTGGGGTAGGCCACGAGCACGCCTGTGGCTGTGTTCCTCCGCAGCTCGCAGCCCTCGGCGTGCAGGCTCGCGCCCGTCGTGACCAAGACGCCATGCCCGTCAATCCCGCCATCATTGGGCTGGGTGTCCTCGATGATCGTCCCCTCGAGGGTGACCGAGGTGCCGGAGCCGTACGCGAACACGCCCGTGACAGTGTTCCTTCGGACCTCGCAGGCCTCCGCCTCCAGGCTCGCACCGTCGTGGGCATCGATGCCGTGCCCGCCCTCCCCCTTTTCATTGGCCGGGGTGTTCTCGAGGATCCTCTCCCAGAGCCTGACCGAGGTGCCGGAGTCGGCCGCGTGCACGCCCACTGCGGTGTTGCCTCTGACCTCGCAGGCTTCCGCGTCCAGGCTCGCGCCGGCGTAGGCATAGATGCCCTGCCCGCCCTCCCCGTTCTCTTGGGGCCGGGTGTCCTCGACACTCGTTCCGAGCAGGCTGGCCGAGGTGCCGGACCCGGCCACGACCACGCCCAATGCGGTGTTGCCCCTGACCTCGCAGGCCTCCGCGTCCAGGCTCGCGCCGTCGTATACGGAGATGCCCTGCCCGCCCTGTCCGTTCTGGTTGGGTTGGGTGTCCTCGATGTTCGTCTCCCGGAGAGCGACCGAGGTGCCGGAGTCGGCTGCGACCACGCCCACTACTGTGTTCCCCCTGACATCGCAGGACTCCGCGTCCAGGTTCGCGCCTTCGTACACGGAGATGCCCTGCCCGTTCTCCCCGCTCTCGTCGGGCTTGGTGTCCTCGATGACGGTGTCCCGCAGGGTGATCGAGGTGCCGGAGTCGTAGGCGGTCAGGCCCGCGGCGGTGTTCCCCCTGACCACGCAGGCCTCCGCATCGAACCTCGCACCGCCGTAGACCTGGATGCCGAATCCGCTCTGCGCGTCTTCGTCGGGTTGGGTGTCCTCGATGACGGTCTCCCGCAGGGTGACCGAGGTGCTGTCGTCGTCCGCGAGCAAGCCCACGACGGTGTTCCCCTTGACCACGCAGGCCTCCGCGTCCAGGCTCGCGCCCTGCGAGATCTGGATGCCGAATCCACCCTGTCCGTTCTCGTCGGGCTTGGTGTCCTGGATGGTGGTCTCCCGGAGGGTGAGCGAGGTGCCGGAGTGCATGGCGGCCACACCTACGATGGTGGCCCCTCCGACCTCGCAGGCCTCCATCGTGAGCGTCGTCGCATAGCTTCCCGACTGGTAGGTCCCGACACCGACGTACCCGCTCTCAGCCACGGCGAAGTCCCGGATGTCCACTGTCCCCGATCCCACCAGGATCCCGACATAGCGCGACCCGCTCACGGTCAAGCCCGACATCTCCACCATCGACGACCTGATATCGAATCGGATCCCCGGCGTGCTCTCGTTTCCCACGCTCGCGTCGACGACGACCAGCTCCTTGCACCGCCCTGCCAGGTGGATGTCGTCATGACCCCGATCCAGCTCCAGCGTCTCCGGGTAGGTCCCAGCTGCCACCGCCACCATCCCACCATCCGCGTCGCCAGCCGCGTCCAGCGCCGCCTGGATGGACGTGAAGGGCGCGGCCTCGCTGCCGTCGCCGCCTTCCGCGGCCGCGATGTCCACGTAGACCGTGCCCTCGTCCGTCTCCAGGTCTCCCCAGGTGCCGGTGCCGCAGGTCGCGGGCACGCAGGCGCCGTCGTCGTCGAGGAGGCCGGTGTCGCAGTCGGGATCGGGATCGGGCGCGGGGCCGGTGTCGTGGGTGGGGGAGGTGTCGTCGGTCTCGCTCTTCTCGCGCTTGTCCTTGTCGCAGGCGAGGACGAGCGGTGGGAGCATGAAGGCGAGGAAGCGGCGCAAGTTCTCAACCTCGGAGACGAACTGACGAAAGCACGGCTTGGAGTATGGCATAGCCGCGAGGGAGAGTCGAGTTCCTGCAGGGGGAGCGCGGGGGGCCGGCCGGCCGACGGAGCTCCCGATTCCTCGCCAAGCGCGCCGCTGCCCACTCCCGCTGCATCGATCCCTGACAGGCCCTCCACCTGGAGGAGGCGGTCAAGCTCGTCCCTGAGGTCCGCAAGGCTGACCGGGCTGGGCTGGTGGATCTACGTGGGGCCAGTCCTCGGGCTGATGTGTGCGCTGAGTGCGCAAGATCCGCAGAGGAAAGGCCCGATCCGATTGGAAAGGGCCTATCCGGGATAGATGGTGGAGGCGGCGGGAGTCGAACCCGTCCTCGCGATCACACCAAGATCGAGTTTCCACGACGGTTTGCCAGCATCGAGGCCGGATCTGGCGACCCCGACTCCCCATCCATGGTTCGCGGTGCTTCGAGTTGAGGATGTATGGTTGGGGGTGTTCGGGGCACTGGTTGGGCACGGGCACGGACTGTCCCTCGATGTGGCTGGGCCGGGTGAGGGCCGGCACCCGCTCGAAGAGGCTATGGATCAGGCTTCGTGAACTCAGCTGCCGAGGGCTCGAACGATGCCGCCAGGTGACGCTCAACGTGTGTGGTTCCCGGCGATGCTCGAGGAGCTTAGGAGCACCTGGTCGAAGTCCATGGGCTGGGAGGAGATGATTGCGTTCTGCGCCCGCATGACGACGCTGCGCTTGGAGATCCGGCGGGCCAGGGGACTGCGGCCGCCGCTCACACGCTGCTCGCGCTGCGGGAGCGAGTCCAGGTCGGACATCGAGGGGGTGTCGGTTCGCTCGGCCCTGTTCGCGCTCCGGAAGAACGGGATCATCGCCGAGGCGGAGCGGAAGGAACTCGACAAGAGCTGGATGAAGCACAAGGCGCAGCATGGGCTTGACTACCTCGGCAGACCCGTCGAACCACCAATCCCAGAGACTAGCGGCTCGGGCTTGGCCGAGGCTGGGAGCTGCCACCTGAGGCAGTCATGACCGGGCATCCCCTCGACACACGCTTGGCCCAGCTCGACCGCGGCCAGCTGGTCGCCCTGGTCAAGCGGCTCGTCTCCCGCCGCCCGGACCTCCAAGAGCTGGTCCTTCTCCCCCTCCCCGGAGAGCGCCGGCCCGTGGCTGCGCGCCATGTCGCCGTGGCGGCGGCCCGAATCCTCGACTCCATGGGAGACGACTGGCAGGCCTCCAGCCGCGCCGAGGAGGAGCTGTGGCCACTGCTGACCATCGGCGATCAGCGCCTGGAGTGTGGCGCGCTCGCGGACGCGCGGACGGTCTTCGTGGCGGTCATCCAGGCCGTGCTGCCCCGCTACGGTCAACTCTATGACTACGAGAGCGAGATCGCGGGCATCGTCGATGAGTGCGTCAAGGGGCTCGGTGCGTGCCTCGACAGGAGTCCGGAGCCAGGGCAGCGCTATCTCCTGCTCCGCGACATCTTCGCCGTGTACCGCTGGGATGCGCTGGGGCAAGGGGGCTATGGGATGGATACGATTCCCTGCGAGATCCTCATCGGGAAGACGGGCACGGACGAAAGACGGGCGGTGGCTGGCTGGGTTCGCGAGGCTCTGTCCAGCGTGGAAGTCGAACCTGGTCGCCGGCGGCGACAAGAAGGGGGGCGCCTGGTGCTCAAGCTGATCGGCTCCGAACTCGACGACGCTGGGCGGGAGCGCATCTTCACCGAGGCCTCCCTCGATGGCCCGCTCATCGACCTGCTGCTGGCCCAGGGGCGCGAGCGCGAGGCCATCGAGCTGGTTCGAGGGGCGGACGGCGACAGCCTCATCGGCCTCGCCACGCGCCTGGTCGAGGCCGGCTTCGAGACGGCCGCCTACGCCGCGGTCGCCGACAATCCTGCGGTGCTTGCACTCAGCGGCGACCGCGTCAGGGGCTGGTTGCAGGAGCGGGGTGTGGCCCTGCCCGCCAACTTGGACGATCTGGTCCGGACCATGAGCGGATTCCAGGTTCGGCCCAGCGTGGGTCGCTACAAGATGCTGAGAGCGGAGGCCGAGGCCGCCGATCGCTGGCCCATGGTGCTGGCCTTGGCGGGCGACATCCGCCCTGACTTGAAGGGCCTGACGCACATCCGGGCTCGTGTCCAGGCGGACCGGGGTGCGGTCGAGCAGGCCTTGGCGGAGCTCGGCCAGCTCAGCGGGAGCACGTGGAAGAGCGCGGCCGCCGACGTGGCGCGATCGATAGAAGATATCGACCCTGCGGTGGCCGCCGATCTCTACCGTCGGCTGTTGGATTCGCTCCCGGCTGGGCGCAGCAAGTCAGCGCGCGCCAAGGCTGCCGCGCTGTCCGAGCGGCTGGCGGCCATGGAGCGGGCTGTTGGCTCAACGACAGCGCCAAGCTCTTCGTGAGCTTATTGCTCCATGGCCTCTGGGTGGTGGGGATCCGCGGTGCGTCGCTCGTGTTGACGGTTGTCGAACGCCTTCTGACGATCGGCCAGCGATGTGTTCAGGCCTGCTGAGGGTGATTGGGTGCATTGGGGAAGCGGAGCTCCGGACAGTCCTGGTGGAGGAGGGGGCGGAGGCTTACCTTCGCCGCGGACGGCGAACTGATCGGCTGGGATGGGATCGTCCTCGTGAATTCCAGCTACGGTGGTCCATGGTCACCGCTCGTCGAACAAGCCCAGCCCCGGATGGGCTGGATGGCTTGCGCCCTCGAACAGAGGGCGCACCCGCAGGTCGGGCTGTGCGAAGCAGCGCACCCGACAGGCGCCGCAGGTATTCCGGACGAAGTCCCCCAGCGCCTCGAGCAGCTCAGCTGCGCAACATGCCGCGTCCTCGCCATCCAGGTCGGCGGTGGAGCCGATGACCCGGGCGATCTCCCGTCGCAAGAACGCCGGAGAGCCACGGTCTTCTCCCGCGACGGAGCGCTGGATAGCCTCGGTGAAGACCCGCCCGGCCTCGAACGCGGCCCGCAGTTGCTGACCGTCGCGAGGTCGGCGCTCACCGGGCAGGCCCTGGAAGATCTCCTCGAGGGCGAAGAACCCGAGCTCCGCCAGGTCGAGAAGGGCCAGGTGTCGCGCCCTGGGGACGCCCTCGACGCGGAGGAGGCCTCGCCGGATGCGGTCCCGCAGGACGCGGTCTCCGACCTTGTCGGCGAGAGGGGGGCGCTCCTCGTTCCGCGGTCCCTCATCCGGGACGCTCCGCTCGAGCATCGCGTGGACCAGGGGCTCGTCACCCAGTGGGTGCGCGGGATCGCGCAGGCGGTGCGCCACGACCTCGCAGATGCCCGCCTCCTCGCGTTCGTCACGCCAGGCGTGCCAGCGGGCCATGTGCTCGGTCATCCCCAGCAGCCGCTCCCGGAGAGCGGCGTGCTCCAGCCTGCCGGCGGCGCGCCGGACCCAGGCGCTCCGCGCGGAAGGCGGATCCGAGAGGGGCGCGGGTGGAATGCCGCGGCTCTGCAGGTCTCCCCTATCGAACAGCCAGCTGGCATACTCTTCGAACTCCAGCAGCTCGCGGCAGCCATCGAGGCCGAGGTCGAGGGGCTCGACCTCGGGAACCGGCACGTCGCCCGCCAGTCCAAGGCTCTCGAAGATGGCCAGGGCTGCGGCAGCGTCCGGTGGGATGCTCGCGCCGTTGGCGCGGCTGCGGGCCACCCCCGCGGCCACCAGCGCGGCGCCGCAGGCCAGCGAGACTGGGGTGTGGAAGACGTGGGCGTCTTCTTCGAAGAGCTCCTCCATCTCCTCGATGTCCAGCTGGCTGATCCCGGTCCTCACCCAGCCGTCGCGCACGCCTTGAGACGCGCGGATGCAGACCACGGACATGCGATACCGGCCTTCCGCGTCCCGCTGACAGGCCGCCACGTTGTAGGCTCCGTCGCCGTCGCAGCTGCTGACCAGCGCGTAGTCTCCATCCTCGTCGACGTCTGCGATCTCCGGCCGCTCGATGGTCGCCGTACGTGCCCGCAGCAGCGCCTGCTGCAGCTCGCGCCGTTCGTCCGGGCCCTCGGCGGAGGCCACCAGCTCCTCGAGCAGCTCCACCGCGGCCGCCCCGCCCTCCTGGGCGAAGGCCTCCACGAACATGGGGCGGACAGCGGCGAGGGCCGGCCGGCGCGCGGCGACACAGTAGAGCAGACCGGCTGGCACCCCCTCTTCGAGCCTTTGCTCGCGCAGGTACGAGAGCAACAGGGGGCGCGCCTCGGCGTCCGTCTTCTCGAGCAGCTCCGCGAGCAGCTCCGGTCCGGTTTCATCCTCGAGCACGAGATCCAGGACATCGCGCATCCCCTCTCGCAGCAGCGGCTCCACCGCTTTGTCGCTCATCTCGCAGGTGGCCGCCACGGCCTCGGGCGCGTGGGCGGACAGCAGGGAGAGGGCCACGTTGCGCACCTCGGGTGGGAGATCGGGGTTCTCGAACACGCGCACCAGGCGCCGCTGCTCGGCCCGCACCCCCTGCGTGCCCATCAGGTCGCTCAAGGCCGGGAAGATCCAGCTCGCGCCCTCCCCCTGCTCGAGCCGAGCCAGCAGCAGGCCTGGCAGGCGGTGCGGGTCCAGTGAGCCCAGGCGCTCTTGCAGCTCGCACTCGTCGGCAGGCGGCCGCTCGAGCAGCGCGTCGATGACGCGCCGAGTGGGCTCGTCGACCGGCGCCGCCCCCGGCCCCTCGACGCTCAGCGGCCAGAGCGTGAAGCCACCGGCTGGGCCCACGTAGGCACAGACACCGACGCGCGGGGAGTCGAGCAGCGGCAATAGACCCTCTTCGCAGCCGCGCTCATCGACGTGCTCCTTGGCGCAGTCCTCGCAGAGGGCCACCTGGCAGAGGCTGCAGAGCTCGGTGGCCGGCTCGTGGCACTCGGCGCAAGGAATGGAGAGCGGCAGGTTGCGGGCCAGCACCGCCAGACGAGCCCCGGCGGGGAGCGAGGGTGCGAAGCGGCGGCGCTTGACGAGCAGCTCGGTGGGGGTGCCCAGGTCGTAGGTGTAGCGGCAGACTTCACCCTGGATGAGCGCGTCCGCCACCCGCGCCCGCGTGGAGGCCGCCCCGAACCTCGCGACGCGCTTTGCCCCCGCGCAGAAGACGCGGCCGCCGATCTCGAAGCTGCTCAGATGATCGCAGCACTCGAGCCAGAACGCGCGTAGGAAGGCGTCGAGCTCCTCGAGGCGCAGGTCGGGCGCGCCGGCCAGGTGCAGCCAGTGCGCACCGGCGTCCACGACCAAGTGGAGCGTACCTCCCTCCACGGCCGGCACGCAGGCATCGAGGTGGCGGTGCATGCCGCCCTTGCTGAGCTCTCGCTCACAGCGTGTGCATCTTCCTCTGGATCCAACTGCCACGATACCTCCTGTGGGGTTCGGCTGGGAACCGACGCCTATCACCCGTGGCTGACGCAAGCCGCCAGGCCCGGGCGACCTGCTTTGCCATGATCATTCGGGCATGGAAGGTGCCTCGCGGCGATTGCGGAGCAACGCAGAGCTTTGGCAGCGGTATCATCATCTCCTCCCCCCGCGCTTCTTCTTGCCCTTGCCCCTTGCCTTCTTGCGCTGTTTCTTGCGCCGTCGCCGCTCCGCCAGGCGCTTCTTGCGTGCCTTCACCATGTCGGCGGGTGCAGCTCGGGGGGGGCTCTTCGCTGGAGCCTCGATCTGGCCCGTTCGGGCTGTGGGCTGGATCAGGGGGCGCAGCTCGGCGCGTCGTGTCGCCAGCCTCGCCTCTTTCTGCTCCACGACGCTTTCCCAGCGCGCTTGCAGGGGATGGTCCGCCCCGTGGATGGCGCAGAGATCGAGCAGGGCCTGGGCCCACTCTTCATCCTCGAGCCCGTCGAACCCGGTCCGGATCAGCAGCTCGATGCTGTCCCTGCTGGCCAGAGAGACGATGGCGCCGCAGAGCTCCCGCGGCCCTTGCGGTTCGTCCGGGAGCAGGCTGTGCAGTGTCTCGGTCGCCAGCGGGATCGGGTAGCAGCTGAGCAGGTCGCTGAGCTCGCCGTATTCATCGTTGGTGCGGAGCGCCTTGGTGGCGACGGCGGGCGCGGCGTCGGGCCCCAGCAGGCGTAGCGCGCTGGTGGCCGCGGGGTGGATGTAGTCGCCCTTGTCCCGGTCGAGGGCGTCGAGCAGGTCATCGAGGGCGGAAAAGCACGCCTCGGGGTGCTCGGCCGCGAGCCGCTCGATGGCGCGCGCCGCGCGCGCGGAGGCCCAGTAGCGCTCCCGCTGGTCCAGAGCGTCGAGCAGCGCTGGGAGCATGGACGGCCCGAGCGCCGCGATCTCGCGAACCACCTGGTCCGGGATGCGCTCACGCGGGCTGTTCAGCAGCTCGAGCAGCGCGGCGGGTCGGTCTTCCTCCCGCTGTGCGAGCCAGGTCAGGTCATCCTGGTCGGCCAGAACACCAGCCAAGCCGGCCAGGGCGAGGGCCAGCAGGGAGCGCCGCTGCCGCGCATCGGGAGCGGGCCGCGTCGGGCCCCAGGATGCCAGGTGCTCCAGCAGCCCGAGGGTGGCCAGCACCTGCCAGCGATAGCCCTCGGGCCTGCCGGCAGCCGCTCGCCAGGCCTCGAAGGGGATGCTGCGTTCTTCCAACGCGGCTCGTGCGGCCGCGAGCAGCGCGCCGGGCCAGCGGCTCATTCCGGCGTGCGCCTGGTGGATGATCTCCGCCAGTGCGGGCTGCGAGAGCGGGAGGCCGGTCCCCTCTTGCTCCTCGATGGAGGCGAGCACCGCATCGACGCCGGTCCGGATGGCGTCGGGCAGGACGTCGGCCAGCCAGTGGGGGCCCACAGCTTGCTTCAGCGCCTGCTCGATAGGCCATGCGCTTTCGCTGAAAGAGGACGCGCCGGGCCATCGGTCGATGAGCCAGGCGATGTCGGGCTGGTGGTGACAGAGAGCCAGGCCGCGGATCAAGGTCCCGGTGGTGATGTAGTCCAGCTCGGTGCGGTCGAGCTGACCCCTCACCCAGGGACCGAGGTGTTGCGGCGCAAGCAGGCCGAGGGCGTGACAGAATCCGCTCAGCTCCACCTCGTCGATCTTCCCGCGGCTTCCTAGGTTGGCGAGCAGGGGCTCGGCGGCTTCCTGGCAGCCCCAGTTCGCCAGCAGGCGCGCTCGTTTCTCCAGCTTGTCCCCGCGAGCACGCTCCAATCCCTCCAGCAGCCTGGGCGCCTGCGCGGATCCCCCCCAGGAGTCCAGGAGATGGAAGGCGTGGTAGCGTGTGCTGTAGTCCTGGTCCGCCAGGCTCTCCACGGCTTGGTCCAGCGCCTGCAGCGGGTGCTGTTCGAGCAGCCGCTTCATTGCCCAGGCGCGCACGCGAGGGTTGGGGTGGCGGGTTCGTTCGAGGTAGTCGTCGATGGTCCAGAGGAGGGTGGTCATAGGGATCGGGCTCCAGGTGTCTGGCGCCGTCGGGCGCTCCAGTCTGCAGTTTGCGTTGCTGGTTCAGCTCCCCTCTGGGTAGTACCCGCCCGTGCGCGGCGCCCCCTCGTAGCGGACCAGGCCGTGGTCCTTGAGCCGCTTGACCGCGTTGGCCACCGTGGACCGTGACACGTCGAGCCTGTACGCGATCTCGGGCCCGCGGAGGCCGGGCTCGGCCCGGATGAGTTCCAGCGCGCGGATCGCGCTGGCCGGGAGCCCCTCGAGATCGGGTTCTTCAGGGACCTCCTCGGCCGACTCGAGATCGTCACCGAGGTCGATGTCGGCTCACGGCCGCCCTTGCGCAGCTTGTTTGCCTCGCGCTGGGCCTTCGCCTGGCGCTCGGCTACGGAGACATAGCGTGGGTAGCCGCTGCTGCGGTATCGTCGTCGGCTCACGTGCTCACCGCGCGTTGCAGGTCAAGGGAGACCATATCCAGCAGCTGGTCGTTCGACAGCTCGGTGAGCTTGACCTCGGCTCCGCTGGAGAGCACCTGCTAGGCCAGCTCGCGCTCGCCCGCGATGAGATCATCGATGCGCTCCTCCACGGTGCCCCTGCACACGAACTTGCGCACCAGCACCTTGCGCTGCCGCCCGATGCGGAAGGCGCGGTCGGTAGCCTGGTTCTCCACCGCCGGGTTCCACCAGCGGTCGAAGTGCACCACGTGGTTGGCCGCGGTGAGGTTGAGCCCCGTGCCTCCAGCTTTGAGGGAGAGCACCATGAAGGGCACCCGTTCGTCCTGCTGGAAGCGATCCACCAAGCCCTGGCGACGCCTCACGGGTGTGCCGCCGTGCAGCACCAGGCCGGGGTGGCCGAAGCAGGCCTCGAGGTGGCGCCGCAGGGGCTCGGTCATGGACCGGAACTGCGTGAATGCCAGGGCCTTCTCCTGCCTGGCGGCGATGGGCTCGCACAGCTCGCTGAGCCGCGCGAGCTTGCCGCTGGCCCGCGCGTCGAAGGCCTCGTCCCCCAGCCACAGGGAGGGGTGGTCGCAGATCTGCTTGAAGCGAATCAGGAAGGCCAGCACGATGCCGCGGCGCGCCATGCCCTCGCGCTGCTCCAAGGCGTTCGCGAGCTCGCGCACCGCCCGCTCGTAGTGCACGGCCTGGACCCTGGTGAGCAGGCAGTGGGCGGTGATCTCGATCTTGTCAGGCAGGTCGGAGATGACGCTGCGGTCGGTCTTGAACCGGCGCAGGACGTAGGGGCCCACCAGCGCGCGCAGCGGCGCGTAGCCGTCGGCGGGCTTCGCCATGGACTTGCACAACCGGCCGAAGGACGTGGCCGACCCGAGCAGGCCTGGCTCGAGGAAGTCGAAGCTGGACCACAGGTCGCCCAGGCGGTCCTCGACCGGGGTGCCGGTGAGCGCCAGCCGCCAGCGGGCCGGCAGCTTCTTGATGGCGCGGGTCTGCTTGGCGGCGGGGTTCTTGATGGCCTGGGCTTCGTCCGGGACCACCATGCGCCAGGGGTGCTCCCGCATCCATGGGGTGCGCAGGGCGGTGCCGTAGGTGGTGATGACCAGGTGGCAGGCCTCGACCTCGCTGGCCTCGAGCGCCTTGATTTGGCGCGACGGGAGCTGGGATGGGTGGGCTACCAGCGTTCGCAGTCGCGGCGCGAAGCGCTCCAGCTCCAGCCGCCAGTTCTCCACCAGCGAGGCGGGCACCACCAGCAGGTCCGCCCCCGGCTCGCCGCGGCCCTCGAGCAGGGAGAGCAGGGCGATGACCTGGATGGTCTTGCCCAGGCCCATGTCGTCGGCCAGGCAGCCACCCAGGCCCAGGCTCCACAGGGTCCGGAGCCACTGCACGCCGGCCTTCTGGTAGGGCCGCAGCGTGGCGTCCAGGCCGGCGCCCCCGTCGATGTCCGCCATGACTCGGGGTGAGCGCAGCGCGTCCAGCTGCGCCTCGAGCCAGCGACCGGCCACACCTCGGACCACTCGGGGCGCTCGTCGGGCTCATCGTCCTCGGGATCGTCCAGATCCGCTCCGGCGAGCAAGCGCATGGCCTCGGCGAAGCCCACACCGCTCGCCCGGGCCTGGGCCCGGACCTCTCGCCATTGGTCGAGGATCTGGCCCAGCTTGTCGGGGTCCGACTCGACCCAGCGGCCCTTACACCAGCCCCGCGCTGGCGCCCAACAGGACCTCGATCTCGTGCTCGTCGAGGGTCTCGCCTCCCAGGGTGAGCTCGACGCGGAAGTCCAGCAGCGCATCGAGGCCGAGCGCCGAGGGGGCCTGGTCGCCCACGGTCACCGACACCGAAGGGCGCGACCGGCGCTTGGCCTTCCACCAGTTCGGCAGGCGCAGGACCAGGCCGGCCCGTTCGAAGGCCTCGGGCTGGCAGAGGAAGGCGTGGGCCTGGGCCGCGGTCCAGGCAAGGGGGTGGTAGATGTCGCCGGACTCCACCATGTCCCGGATGAGCGGGCTGTGCTCGGCGGCGCGCTGCAGCGGGGTGAGCAGCGCCAACCAACTCGCGGCGCTTGCGCGCGCCGCGCGTACTCCCGCAGCGCGCGGCTCGGGGGCAGGAGCTGGACCTGCTGGCGGCTGGGGATCTGGCGGGCGTAGGTGGCGATGAAGGCGAAGGGGTGGTCGGGGTCGCGCTTGTTCTCGGCCGCGTGCAGGCAGACCCGGCCCGCCAGGTGCCAGGCCGCGTCGCAGACCGTCAGGTAGCCCTGGACGCCGCCCTTGGTCTCGGTCGCCCGCTCCGCCATGGCTTGGCCGGTCTCTGTCCACAGCCGCTCGAGCAGCGCGGGCGTGGCCGCGAGCGCCGCGAGCGCCGCCGGGTCGGGCTCGGGGAGGCGCAGCGTCTGGGGCGCCACCGGATCGGCCAGCCCGCAGGTCGTAGCTACCAGCAGCCGACCCAGCTCGCGCCAGTAGCCAAGCCTGGGATCAAGCGCCGTGCCGAGCTCGGCCGCGCCCAGCTACAGCAGGCCGTGGCCCGTACCCCGCGCGAAGGCTCGCTCGATGCGCTCGGCGGCCCTGGCGGGGGTGAGGACGGCGCCGCTCACCGCGCGGGCGAGCGCGACGCGGCCGTTGGGTGTCAGGCTGGCGATCAGCGCGCATGCACCGGCGTCCTGCGCTACGGGCTCGGGGCCTATGGGTGTCACTGCGGGCACGCTCCGTGGGGTTCGGCGGCGGACTGGTCGGGCCGCATGGCCAGGAGGAGGCGCGGGTATCACGATTACCCATCGTGTGCGCGCTCCTGTGGCTGTGGTTCGCCTATGACCCTTTTGTGCAAAGCGTGGTAGCTGCACTTCGCACGCTGGCACCCAACTACGGCTTGGTTCGCCTGCCCCTTGAGGGCCCGTTGTGGAATCCGAGGTGGGTGCTGCTGCGGGTCAGAGGGCCATAGTGACGCCTTGATCCGTCGGCTACAACGAGGAATTGCAGGTTCTTCCGGATCCCGGTGGGGCCGACGAGGAGCCGGGCCCCGTTCGGGGCCATTTAGGTCTGATTGTCAAGCGCCACCAGTATGGGACCCCCCACGCGCCAGGATCTAGGGACCACCCCTCCGCATGAGACAAGGAGCTGCTTCTCAAGGTTGTGGTAAGCGTTTCTGCGAGCCCACAACCGAAGGATCTCCTTCACTTCCATCACATGTAGCTCCCGGTACGCCATCTCTGCCCTCGACTGAATGACGAGCGAGGTCGTAAATCGGGGCCGCGCGCCACTCAGGGTGGTCCCTATTTGGCGGCGCGCGGGTGGTCCCTAGTTCGTGGCGTGACAGGCGCACCGGAGGGAGTATGTTCGTGGCTCGCTATCTGAGCGGCATGCCACGAGCATTCGGATCCGCCGCCCCCTGGCCGCCGCCCACCTGGAGCCGAGCCAGCATCCGGCCCTCTGGGTCGTCAACCAGACCGCGGCAGGTCCACGCCAGAACCCCCCTTTCCCACGAAGAATGCCCCGTCGATAACGGCAGGGCATTCTTGCTTTTGGAGATTTGGAGGCGGCGAGAGTCGAAAACTCGTCGGGCAGGATGGAAAAACACAGTGGCTGCGGTGGTTTGCGGCTTCCTGCCTTGTCTCTCGCCGGACCCATGATTTGCGATGGCTACGAGTGCTTGACCATGATTTGCGGTGCCGTGGCCACGAAATGGCCACGGCCCTGGAGGGGAGAGGGGATGCCGGCCGTTTCTCTGTCCTGCGCTGCCCTCCCGAATGCGTGTGCGTACGACAGTCCTCAACATGGACGACTACCGGTCTCTTGGCACCTCATATCGACAGTTGACATACGCACGCCGAGCAACAGTCTGCATCCCGGCACGAGACCGCGTTCTGGCCCTTGCGGGAGTGAAACTGCCGTCACTTGGCGCAGAGCTTCGGGATCGGGAGGTGCTTTCTCGTGCGACCAGCGCGGAGCCAAGCTCCCTGACTGGGACTCGGAAGGTGAGAGACCCTCGGCGATCCGCGGCGATCCGCGGCGATCCGTCGCTAGCCGCCCGAGGCTGCACGCGAGGTCGGTGGTGACGGAGGAAGCCGCGAGCTCCTCGCAGGGCGGTCGTGATGGCGGCCGCAGTTGTGCAGTTCTTGCACACCCGCACACCCACAACGTGCAAGCCGTGCACATGAAGACCCTCCAACGGGATCTGATAGGCGTAATCTTGGCACTTCGCGGCTGGCACGGAAATTGAGAAGAAAGGGGGCGAACTCAACGGGTGGCGAAAGCTCTCGCCATCCCTCGCAGCTTCCCAGGAGGCGGACATGCGTTCCTTCAGGCTCTGGATCATCTCGGGTCTCGTTCTCACCACCCTCGTCCTCGCCACCGTGGCTGGGCGGGCGCTCGCACAGGACCGGCAGGCGGAATCCCAGGAGGCAGGAGCCACAGCCGTCCTGGAAGGCTGGGGCCCCGCCTTCCTGGACGAGGACGGCGATGGCGTCTGCGACTACTGGCCCCAGGGCCGTCGCGGACGAGGCGGCGGCTGGGGCCGTGGTCAGGGGCAGGGCCCCGCCATGGTCGACGAGGACGGCGATGGCGTCTGCGACTACTGGCCCCAGGGCCGTCGCGGGCGAGGCGGCGGCTGGGGCCGTGGTCAGGGGCAGGGTCCCGCCATGGTCGATGAGGACGGTGACGGGGTCTGCGACTACTGGGCCCAGGGGCGTCGGGGACGCCGTGCCGGTTGGGGGCGGGGACAGGGACGCCGAGCCCGCGTGAGTGACTAGTCCCTATTCCGGTCAGGCGCCTTCGGCCGTGGATGAGCTATGAACTCGCGATGAAGCAGCGCTCATCGACACTCGCCTGGTTGCTCGCCCTGCTCGCCGCGGGTTTCGTCTTCCTGCTGGCCGCTCGAACCAGGTCCGCCATCGAACGCCTCGATTCATCTCAACGTGAACGCGCGTCGATGCTCGCCCACACGCTCGTAGCGACCATGCAGGGCGTGGCCCGTCATGGCCCGGACGCGGGCATCCGCATCCAGGCCGTTCTCGAGGAGGTCACGAGCTCGCCGAGCGTACGGGCGGTGTCCCTGCTCGACCAGCACGCAACTCCCCTTTTCGAAGGCGGAAGTTCGGACGAAGCATGGACGGAATGGGCCAAGACGGATGGCTCGGGCATCATCAAGAGAGGGGACGAGCTGGCACTCCTGATGCCCTTCGAGCTTATGGTGGGGCAGGGCAGAGGCGGGCGAGCGAAGCGCAGACAGAGCTCCCTCGCCACCGGCAGCTACGCCATGCTCCTGGTTCTCGATGCCTCCAGCGCTGGTGAAGTGCGAACCCATATCATGGTCAGCGATCTCGGCTTGCTGGTCATCGGGCTGGCCCTCACCGCTCTGGGCGGGCTGCTGCTGCGCAGCCAGGCCCGCAACCACCAGCTGCATCAGCGTATCGCGTTGCAGGAGCAACGCCGCAAGGGGCTCGAGTCCCTGCGCATGCTGGCGGCCGGCCTGGCACACGAGACGAGGAATCCGCTGGGCGCGATCCGCGGCACCACCCAGCTGCTCCACGAAGCCAGCGAGGACGAGCAGACGCGTTCCCGCACGGCGCTCATCCTCGAACAGATCGACCATATGACGCAGCGCCTGGACGAGTTCCTGGCGTTCGCCGGCAAGCGGCTGCCCCGTTGGAATTCGGTGGACTTGACGGACCTGGCCTGGAGCGTGCTGGAGCTGCTGTCTTCCGACGCCGAGGCTGCTGGCGTCGAATTGTCCGTGCAGGATGGGAAAGACCCCATCGTCGTGGAGGGAGACCAGAGGCAGCTCCGAGAGGCACTGGTCAACCTCGTCCTCAACGCCCTGCAGGCCTGCTCGCCGGGTGACGAGGTGCGCTTGATCTTGCAGCCCGGCCAGGATGCGGTGTGCTTGACCGTCGAGGACACAGGTTCGGGCATCGCTCCCGCCGACCTCGAACGCGTCACCGAGCCCTACTTCACCACCCGGGCCGATGGCAGCGGCCTGGGCCTCGCCATCGTCCAGCGGATAGCCGAATCCCACCACGCCGCGCTCGTCGTGACCAGCCAGCCCGACAAAGGAAGCCAGTTCACGTTGCGCCTGCCAAGGGAGCTGCCCCGTGACGAATGAACGCCCCTACGTGCTCATCGTAGATGACGAGGCTCCCTTCCGCCACATGATGCAGACGGCGGTACGACGCCATGGACACCGCTGCCGCACTGCGCCCAGCGGCGAGGACGCCCTGCGTTCTGCGTACTCCGATCCGCCTTCCCTGGTCTTTCTGGATCTGCGACTGGGGGCAGGCGTCATGGACGGTCTGCAGACCCTGCGCGCCCTGCTGGCGCAGCAGCCAGCCCTACCGGTGGTGCTGGTCACGGGCTACGGCGATGTACGCCTGGCCGTCGAGGCCATGAGATCGGGTGCCCTGGACTTTCTCGAGAAACCTATCGATCTGGCAGAGGTGCGCAGGATCCTCGACGCCACGACGCAGGCGCAGCCTCCCGCCACCCAGCAGGAGCCCATCCGCTTTGGCGGGATCGAACCAGCGCCAGGCCCTTTTCGCGCCATGCTCGAGCTACTGACGCTGGCAGCCGGCTCGTCTGCGCCCTTGCTGGTGACGGGCGAGAGCGGCACCGGCAAGGAGCTGGTGGCCGCCTACGCCCATGAACGCAGCAGCTACGCCAAGGGCCCGCTGGTGAAGGTGAACTGCGCGGCCATCCCGAGCGAGCTGCTCGAGGCCGAGATGTTCGGCGTGGAAAAGGGTGCCTTCACCGGGTCCCTGCGCTCGACCAAGGGCCGCTTCCGAGAGGCCGATGGAGGAACGCTGCTGCTGGATGAGATCGGCGAATTGGACCTGGCCCTGCAGGCCAAGCTGCTGCGCGTGTTGCAGGACAAGCTGGTACGGCCCGTGGGGAGCGAGCGTAGCCACCAGGCGGACCTGCGCCTGGTGGCCACCACCAACCGCGACCTGCACCAAGCCATCGACCAGGGTCGTTTTCGCGAAGATCTCTACTTCCGGCTATCCGTCTTCGAGCTGGCGATCCCACCGCTGCGGGAGCGTCCGGAGGACATCCTTCCGCTGGCCAGCTTGTTCGCCCGCGAGCTGTCGGATGGCCGCGCGCCACGCTTGGCATCGGAGACCCAGGCTCGCCTGCAGGCCCATGCTTGGCCCGGCAACGTGCGCGAGCTGCGGAACGTCGTGGAGCGCGCGGTCATCCTGGCCCGTGGCGGCGTGATTCAGCCCGTTCACCTCCCCCTCGGCCTGTCCGTCGAACCGCGGACCTCTGGACCTGTTGGCACCTCTCGCCGCCCCAGCGGGCGAAGCACTCTGCAGGAGACGGAGCGCCAGCTCATCGTGGACACCTTGGCGGCCAACAGCGGCAACCGCAGCCAGACCGCGAAGGATCTGGGCCTGAGCCGCCGGGCCCTCTACTACAAGCTGGAGCGTTACGGCCTACACAGGAGCTCGAGCAAGCGCTAGCCGCAGAGGGACGAAACGGATGGCAGCTCTGAAACCCTGCTGATGAATATGGTGAGTCCATGAGACGGATCAAACTCCGCCGGATCGTATCGCTTTCACTCATGCTCCTGGCCGTGGTGCTGACCTACACCGGCATCGTGTTGTACATCGCACCACAAGGGCGCATCGCCTACTGGTCGGACTGGCATCTGCTGGGACTGGACAAAGAGCAGCTGGGGGCCATCCACACCACCAGCGCCTTCAGCTTCGTGATCCTGGGCCTGCTCCACACCTGGTACAACTGGAAAGCCATCCTCGCCTACTTGAAGGACAAGACCAGGCGGCTGCGCGTGCTCACGCCCGAGATGCTGTTGGCGTGCGTCCTCGTGGCTGCAATCGTCGCGGGCACCGGCCTGGCCCTGCCCCCCTTCGCACAGGTGGTGGAAGCGGGCGAAACCGCCAAGTCGTGGTGGGAGAAGCGCGAGGGCAGTCCGCCGTACGGCCACGCAGAGCTGAGCAGCCTGGCCACGATTGCGGGGAAGCTGGGCCTCGAGCCGGACAGAGCGGTAGCGATCCTGCAAGCTGCCGGTTGGCTCGAGGCGCACCCGGAGCGCTCTCTGCTCGACATCGGCCGCGCCAACGACCGCTCGCCAGCGTCCCTGTACAAGCTGCTCGCAGAAGCGGACGGAGCTTCCGCAAGCCGGGCCATCCAAACCGAATCCCATCAACGGTCCGGGCTGGGCAGGCGCAGCCTGGCCTTCCACTGCGATACCGAGAACCTGGAGCTGCGGCGCAGTCTCGACCTGCTGGCGCAGCGAGGCGTCGAGGCCAGCGAGGACAGCACCCTGAAGGAACTGTCACAGGCCCTGGGCATGAGCCCTTCAGAGCTGGCGTCCCTGCTCAGGGAGTGATCGCCAGGCCAAGCTCCGAGCGCGAAAGAGAAGCTGCGCACGCGGCGCAAGATGAGCGGAAGAGATCTCGGGATCATCCGTCGAGCAACTGGCACGAAATGTGGGGCGTCTGGGTTCCCCCCAGTCCTGACGAGGAACCATGAGCGACCACGAACACCTCAAATACCGAACGAACCGAATCGACACCCAGGCCATCCACGCCGGCCACCACCCCGATCCGGGCTATGGCGCAGTGGCTCCCCCCATCTACCAATCCTCTACCTTCGCCTTCAGCAGCTGCGCGCAGGGAGCGGCGCGCTTCGCGGGTCGGGAGCAGGGCTACATCTACACCCGCATGGGCAATCCTACGGTGGCCGCTTTGGAAGAGGCGGTGGCCACCATGGAGGGAGGCTACGGCGGATTGGCTACCGCGAGCGGCATGGCGGCCTGCTGCGCCTTGGCCTTCACGTGGCTGGGCCAGGGCCAGCACATGATCGGCACCGACGCGGTCTACGGCCCCACCAGGGTGGTGGTGGAGCGGGATTTCTCCCGCTTCGGCGTCGAGTGTAGCTTCGTGGACACGGCGGACATCGACCAGGTACGGGCAGCCATCCGCCCGAACACCAGGCTGCTCTTCGTGGAGACGCCGGCCAATCCCACCCTCAAGGTGACGGACCTGGCGGCCTGCGCCGAACTGGCTTGGCAGCACGACATCATCATGGTGGTCGACAACACCTTCGCCAGCCCCGTGCTGCAGCGCCCCATCGAGCACGGCGCCCACATCGTCATGCACAGCCTGACCAAGTTCATCAACGGGCATACCGACGTGGTGGGCGGCATGATCGTCTGCGCCGACGAGGATCTGCTGAAGCGCACGCGCGGCGTGCTCCAGTACTTTGGGGCCACAATGGACCCCCACCAGGCCTGGCTTGTGTTGCGGGGCTGCCAGACCCTTCCCCTGCGCGTCCGGGCGGCCCAGGCCAACGCCCAGGCCTTGGCCGAGCTCCTGGAGTCTCACCCAGCCGTAGACTGGGTGCGCTTTCCAGGCCTGGCCAGCCACCCCCAGGCGGCGCTCATCCACCGGCAGATGGACGGACCGGGCGCGCTGGTCTCTTTCGAGCTGCGCGGCGGGCGACCTGCAGGCATGACGCTGATGGAGTCGCTGCGCATTCCCACGCTCGCCGTGTCGCTGGGAGGCGTGGAGACGCTGGTGCAACACCCGGCGAGCATGACCCACGCCGCCATGTCCGCCGAGGCCCGTGCCGAGGCCGGCATCACCGATGGCCTGGTGCGCATGTCCGTGGGCTGCGAAGATGGGCGGGAGCTGGAGGACGATCTGCGCCAGGCGCTGGATGCCTGCGGCGACACGATGAGCTCGGGGAGATGAAGCCGCACCGGCAGACATTCCGACAGCACCGTTGCAGAACGGCGACACTGAAGTCGGGGCACTGTCGCTAATTCGAGACGGTATCGAGCCGCTGCCTGGCGCTCCGCCACCCAAGACTGCCGGACAGTGCCGCTCCTGGGCGAGCTCCGGTTGCGAGACACCGTGGCTCGTTTCTTGCTCCGTGGGGATCTCCTGGCAAGTCTCGCTTCGAGATCGCCCTTTCCGCGAGGAGCCCACATGGACAGCAAACGCATGATCGCCGTCGCCAGCCTGGACGACAGAGGCCTCGAGGGCGAAGTCAGTGGCCACTTCGGTCGCTGCTCCTTCTACACCCTGGTCCAGGTCCGCGATACTGTAATCCTACACGCAAAATCGGTGCCCAACCCTCACTTCCGGCGGCACGTCCCCGGCGTGATGCCCGGCTTCATCCAGGATCAGGGCGCCCATGTCATCCTGGCCGGAGGTATGGGCCCGCGGGCCATCGGGATGTTCCAGTCCTACGGCATCGAGGTGGTGACAGGAGCGCTGGGCACGGTCTCCAAGGTGTTGGAGGCCTACCTGGCGGGCGAGCTGTCCGGCATCGTCCCCTGCCAGCACGACCACCCGCAGAGCTGCGGCGCCCACGGTAGCCCCAAGCACGCGGAGGGAGACCATGCCTGAACGCATCGCCATCACGGTCCGGACGCTCAGCGGCCTCTCCGCGCCCATGGATCCCCGCTTCGGGCGCGCCGCCGGATTCCTGCTGGTGCAAGACGGACAGATCCTCGAAAAGCTGGAGAATCCCGCCATCCAGGCTGCCCACGGCGCGGGCACAGGTGCGGCGGCCTTGATGCAGGAGCACGCCGCGGACGTGGTGATCTCCGGCGCCTTCGGCCCCAAGGCCCATAGCGCGCTCTGCGCGATGGGGATCGCCATGCGCCTCGCGCCGCCGGGCCTGACTGCGGCCGAAGCCCTCGAGCGCGAAGCGCGCGGCGAGCTTCGAAGCCAAGAGCTGCGGTACTTTCGATGATCGTCTCCTTCGCATCCGGCAAGGGTGGCACGGGTAAGACATTGCTGACCACCAACCTGGCGTGGGTGATGTCCGGACGCAGGCCCACGACCTACGTGGACGCCGACGTGGAGGAGCCCAACGGCCACCTGTTCCTGAAGCACGACGCCGCGCAGGTGCGACGCTTCGCCGTCGCCTTGCCGGAGCTGGTCGCCGAGTGCACAGGCTGCGGCGCCTGCCAGGAGGCCTGCGCCTTTCACGCGATCCTGGCCTTGAAGAACCGCGTCGTAGTGTTTCCGGAGCTCTGCCACGCCTGCGGGGGCTGCGTCCTGGCCTGCCCGGAGCGCTCGTTGGCGGGACGCCCACACGAGATCGGCGCCATCGCGTCCGCCAGCCAAGATGCGCTGCGCCTGATGTCGGGTCGCCTGGACGTGGGACAGGCGCGGGCAGCACCGCTCGTCGAGGCGGTAGTCGATGCGGGAGTCCGCGACCACGGGATGGACCTGGTCATCGTGGACTGCCCCCCGGGCACCTCCTGTGCGGCCATGGCTGCCGTGCGCCGTGCTGACCTGACGATCCTGGTGACCGAGCCCACGCCCTTTGGCCTGAACGACCTCAGGCTGGCGGTGGAGATGTGCCGGGCCCTGGGTCGTGATTGCGCCGCTGTCGTGAACCGCTCTGATCTGGGAGACCAGGAGGTGCTGCGGTATCTGGAACGGGAGGGTGTCCCCGTCCTGGGTCAGATACCCTTCGAGCGGGGCATCGCCGCCGGCTACGCCCGAGGCGAGCTGGCCCTGGAGCGCTCTTCCGCGCTCCGGCAGGTGTTGGACGCCATCGCCACGCGGATCGAGCCCGCGGTGCTCAAAGGGAACTCCTCATGACGACCCTGGCGGTATTCAGCGGCAAAGGGGGTACAGGCAAGACCACCCTGGTGGCGTGCTTCGCGCACCTCGCAGGCCGTGCAGTGGCCGTCGACTGCGACGTGGATGCGGCCAACCTGCGGTTGCTCTTGCCGGGGCCGGACGTCCACCGCGAACCCTTCCTCTCCGGACGCAAGGCCACCATCGACACAGACAGCTGCTTGGCCTGCGGGGCTTGTGCCCAGGCCTGTCGCTTCGAGGCGATCCTCGAAGGGGACGGCGCCTGGCTGGTCGACCACCTGGCCTGCGAAGGCTGCGGCGTCTGCTCCCTGGTCTGCCCCCAGCCCGACACCGTGCGCTTTCACGACAACCTGGCCGGCCACTGGATGCGCCGCCGCTCGGGCTCCACCCTGCTCGTCCATGCGGCCCTGGGCGTGGCCCAGGACAACTCGGGCAAGCTGGTGGCAAAGGTGCGCCGGGAAGCCGCGGCCTGGGCCCAAAGCGAGGGGGTCGAGCTGGTCCTCGTGGATGGCCCGCCTGGCATCGGTTGTCCCGTGCATGCGGCCATGGGCCAGCTGGACCGCCTGCTCGCAGTCACGGAGCCGACGCCGTCGGGGTTGCACGACCTGGAGCGCATGCTGCGCCTTGCGCAGCACTTCGCAGTTCCAGCCTGCGTGGCCATCAACAAGTGGGATCTGGCAGCATCGGTCGCCCGGTCCATCGAGGAGGCCTGCAGGGCCTGGGAGGTGCCCATGGCGGGCCGCATCCCCTTTGATCCGGCTATCCCCAGGCTACTGGCCGCGGGCCTATTGCCTCTCGACTTCCCTGCCGATTCGTCGACCATTCGCGCCATCGAACGCTGCTGGCGACGGTTCTGCGAGGGTGACAGCCGTGTTCCCAGCATATCTGCGGAGGATCCCTGGGGAACGGCACGGCTTTGATCACCTGGGTGTCGCTGCTCGCCCCACGAGCCACGCGTTATCCAGACCCCATGGCCCGAAGGCATGTCATCCCAGACAGCACCATCCTCGAGAGTATCTCGGACGGCGTGTTCACCGTGGATGAGGATTGGAGGGTCACGTCCTTCAACCGAGCGGCCGAGGAGATCACCGGCATCTCCCGGGATGCGGCCATCGGCCGTCTCTGCGCCGAGGTCTTCAAGGCCAACCTCTGCGAAGGGCGGTGCCCCCTGCGTGCCACGATGGACAAAGGCCGGCCTGTGGTCAACCAGCCCGCCTTCATCGTCGACCCTGAGGGAAGGCGCATCCCCATCAGCGTATCCACCGCGCTGCTGCGCGATGCAAGGGGAGAGGCCGTCGGTGGTGCGGAGACCTTCCGCGACCTGAGCCTGGTGGAGGAGCTGCGCAGAGAGCTGCACGACG
>CAYVQL010000009.1:0-72217 GCA_964454135.1 uncultured Enterobacterales bacterium
TTCAACGAAAACGCCCTGCCCCACGTGAAGAAGAACCCACCCCATATCCCCCCGCCCAGTGCTCCAGCAGCTCGCAATCCAGCGAGAACCTCAGCCCGACGCCTCCCGGCTTCTGCGCCGCCTCGAGACCAAGCTCCCAAAGACCCGCCGCCGCGTAGGCCTGGATCACGTCCTCCCATTCGAACCAGGTCCGTGTCGCGGGTATCTGCGCAAGACCGTGCCACTCGGCCTTCCGAAAGGCCTCGAGCGCTTCATCGGGAAGCCCCAGACGCTGGTAGGCCAGGCCGCGCCAAGCCCATCCAGCTGCCTGGCCGGGGTCGCCCGTCTCAGGTCCGGTTTCGCCCCAATCAGCCCAGCCTGGAGGCTCGAGTTCCAACAGCGACGCGGCACGAATCTGGTCCCCCTGGCCCGCCAACAGCGCCGCCAGGAGCTGACCATCGTTCCAGCTCCTGGCCTCGTCCGTCTCTAGTTTCAGGTACGCGTTCGCAACAGCATCCAGTAGCGAGACCATGCCGGAATCGTTGGCTCTGTTCTCGGCATCCAGGGCCTTCAACAACTCCAAGCCGTCGTAGATCACGCTCCCCGGATCGCGTGGGAATGTCCAGGAGGCCAGCGTGTACGCGTCCAAAGTGAGCGGACGCCCCCGGGCCAAGGCCCCCGCGACCTGCGCCTCCAGGCGCCCCTCGGCAGGGAAATCCGGGTGGGCGAGGAGGGGCTCCGCGCGAGCCCATAGCCCTCCCTGGGCGAAACGAAGCGCGCGGTCGGCGAGGCCGCTTTCGTCTTCGGGTTCCGAGAGTTCGTCGGGTATCCAGGATCCGCCGCATGCAGCCTGGACGCGCACGTAGATCTCGGGCCATGCAGCCGTCTCAGAAAACGAGACAGCCTCCAAGACGCTGTTCGCTTCCTCGCAGGCGGGCGTAGGAAGGGCTGCAAGCCCGTCAGCCAACACCAAGGCACGAAAGGGCTGGTATTCCACGAACTCGGCGAAGTCTCTCAGGTCTTCCTCGCGCCCCAGCCGCGCGAGGGCACGCGCGGTGGAGGAACGATCCGGATCGTCTTCCATCACCCCCTCTGCCCCGTCCAACAGACGCTGCACGAGACGATATTCGAATCCAGCGCTCGTCCCCAACCAGGCCTGCCGCCCTGCGACGACTGCGGCAGCGACCACCGCAATCCCACCCGCCAGGGCCAGCAGGCGCTGCCTTCGTCGGGTGACGCTGGCCAGGATGGACGACTTGTCACTCAAACCGACGATGGGGGCGAGCATCCCCAGGGCCTCGTCGCGAACCTGGATGGCCTTGTTCCCACGAGCTTCCTGCGGTCGGCCCCGCAGGTCCGGTTTGAAGAGCTCGCCCCCGATGGCCGCTTCCACACCACGGACGGCGCCGGGTATGTGGAGCGTTTCCTCCCGATCCCCAACGAGGCAGGGGAGCACGGCTTCAGGTCCGTGCGTCTCAAGGAACGCCTCCACTTCTTTCGCGACCCACTTGGACTCGAGCGCAGCCCTGGAGCAGCACACCACTAGGAAGCGTGAATTTTCCAGGGCGCCCAGGATCGCCGCATCCAGCACGCTCGAGGTCAAGTTGCGGCGGTCGACGAAGATGCTGCGTCTCGGCACGCCGGGTACGCGGTAGCGCTCCAGGAAGCGCTGCAGCCACATCACCGTCTCCACGTTCTCGTGGGCGTAGGAGAGGAATGCGTCGTAGGCTTGGGACCGATCAGGCATCCCCGTCCCCTTCCGTCCCTTTGCCCGAGATGGACTGTGGCGGCCCAGCGAAGCTCATGGTCCAACCATAGCCGTTCCCCGGCGCGGTCACCCCCCCTCAACGTTCAATATCCCCACCACCACCCCAAGAACCTCCCGCGCAATCGCCTCGTGCCCCCGCGCATTGGGGTGGTTGTCGTCGATGCTCGCCAGCTGGCTCAGCTCGGGATGGGCTTCGAGGTAGGCGTAGACCTCCGGTGCGATGGCCCCCTTGCCAGCCCTGGGCAGCTCCAGCAGCAGCTCGGGCTGGCCATTGCGGTAGGCGGTCAGCCGCTGCACGCCGGACTCCTGCGAGTAGAGCAAGCCGTCCCAGCGCTCCATGGCCAGCAGCAGCGAGGTGGTGTTGACGCAGGGCAGCTCGTGCTGGACCGCAAAGCTCAGCACCTCCTCCACGTAGCGCGGTCCAGCGGGGCTGAAGAAGGAGTTGCAGGTGGGCGTCACCAGCACCATGGACGAGCCTTGCTCGTGGCTGGCGTCGAGCGCCCTGACCAGGTCTCGGCGGTAGCTCTCCATGGCCTTGGAGCCCTCGCCGCCGCCCCGGGGCGCCCCCGGTGCATAGACGACCAGGTCTGGCTCCAGCAGGGGCAGGCTCTCTTCCAGACGCTCCCGGACGCGGTCCGGGGCGCCTACCACCGATGCGTTGACCACCTCGATGCTGCGTTCAGGATGAGCCTCGGCCAACATGCGCTCCAGCAGGTGGCAGTAGGTCTGGTCGTCGTTGACGCCCACGCCATAGGCCACGCACTCTCCGACGCAGGCGATGCGCATGCTTCCGGGTGTTCGAGGATCCAGCTCCCGGTGCCGGTGTCCATGGGTGTTGGTGGAGAAACGGAAGCTCACCAGGGTGCCGGGCTTGGCGCCCTCCCGGCGGAAGTCCACCATGGCGTGCGGTCTTCCCGGGATCGTCACTTCTTGGTCTCGGACGTTGGGCGCGGTGTACTCGACGCGCTCGCTGATGGCCCGCTCGTAACGCAACAGGTGGGTGGAAAGCGCTACCAGCACCCCCGCAATGGCCAGACCGAGCAGGACCTCGAGCACGCTCTTCTTGGTCAGGCGCCCGCGGGATGCAGCGATTCGTCTTCTCCTGGCGATGGTGGGCTGCTATCCGGTGGCACCGCTGCGGGCGATGCCCTCAGGGCCAGCGGGCCAGGCGCAGCCCGACGTCGTAGGTGGGCCTGTGGCCCTCACCCCGGGGCGAACCCCTGGTGTCCCGCGTGGGCAGGACCGTGTCCATCTCCGTGCTGATCCAAGAGCCTCCCTTGTAGAGCGTGAGCGGCTGCGATGTCAGTATCGTCTCCTTGACGGGATCCGTGGCTGGCTCTCTCCCCAACCAGGTAAGCCTGTCCCAGACCTGCTCGCCGGCGTTCCCGGTCATGTCGCAGAGGCCGAAGCGGTTGGGCCGAAAGAGGCCGACCGGTGCCGGTCGAACATACCCGTCATGACAGGGGAAGTTCATCTTGACGTAGCCATCGTCGTCATCTGCCCAGTCCTGGTCTCGCACGTTGCCGAACTCGCAAACCTGAGCGGGATCGCTGGTGCCGGACCAGTCGTCCGCCACGCCCGCCTGGGCTGCGTACTCCCATTCCGCCTCGGTGGGAAGCCTGTAGCCATCGGCCTCTATGTCCCATATGGCGACGGGCTCGGTCGTCTTTGGGCGGCCCATCCAGTAGACCGGCTGCAGGCCCTCCAGCGCCGATATGCGGTTGGCGAATTCCAGCGCATCCAGCCAGCGAATGCAGAGTACAGGCAGGTCGGAGCCCACCAGCTCCACGTCCCTGTAGGTCTCGCAACTGGGGATCTCTCCCATCACGGTCGCCCACAGGGCTTGCGTCACCTCGGTCCGGCCGAGCAGGAAGTCGCGGGTCAAGCTGACCTCATGCGCCGGGTTGGACTGATGCCACTGCCGACAGCGGGCTTTGCCGTCGGGACAGCCCATGACGAAGCTGCCGCTGGCGATGCGGACCATGTCGTAGCCCAGATCCGCGACGCGGGGGGGGAGCTGCCTGCCGGGGCTGGTTGGGTTGAGCCAGTCGCCACAGCAGCCCGTCAGCAAGATGGTCAAACCGAGAGCTCGGCTTGGAAAGAGCCGCTTGCGAATCCTCGCCGAGTCCTGTTCCTGCTGCGTTCTCCGCATGTTCAGCACGGTAGCACAGGCGCCGGTCAGCGAAGGAGCCTGTTCGGTCGGGCTCTACCTCACCGAGCCGGGCCCAGCGAGTCGCCTCAACAGCCATCGTTCTCCCAGCCCGGCGTGCCTGTCTCGATGCTGTAGCTGCTGCTGGACTCGCACCAGGTGTCGCAGCCGATGCCACCCGTGTAGCAGGAAGGATCCAGGCTGAAAGAGATCCCCTCCGACACATCCGCCGACTCGTAGATCACCTGGTCGATGATCAGGCCGCTGTGGTAGACGGCCAGGTAGATCTCGTCGCCGCTGTTGGCCAAGGTGGTGGAGCCGTACTGGATGTCCACCTCGATCACGGTGGCGGCGTCTACGCCCAGCACCACGTAGGCGCCGGGCTTGAGGAGCCAAGAGGGGGTGATCACCTCGTCGTCGCTGTCCTCGTCGTAGAAGAGCAGGCCCTGGATGTCGTAGGTGGTGCTGCTGGCGTTGTACAGCTCGAACCACTCGCCCGTGGAGTCGGTGGCCACCGCGGGATTGGCCATCAGCTCGGTGATCAGGATCTCGCCGGCGGCGGGGCAGGTATTGTCGGCGCCGTCGCAGTTCTCGTCCACGCCGTTGCCGCAGTAGTCGATGCCCTCGGGATGGATATCGTCGTCGCTGTCGTCGCAGTCCGAGGAATCGGTGACGTGGCCCGCGGGAGCCTGGCAGGCGATGGTGGGGGCCTGCGGGTCGCCGAAACCGTCGCCGTCCACGTCGGCGTACCATGTCTCGCCCGTGGTGACCTCGGCGTCCGTGTCGTCGCAGTCATCGGCGTTGTCCGCGTAGCCCTTGGGTTCTTCGCAGGCCATCACGGAGGCGCCCGCCGCCCCGTAGCCATCGCCGTCCGCGTCCTGGAACCACTCGCTCTGCGCGTCCTCGTCGACTTCGTCGTCGCAGTCGTCGTCGATGCCGTTGCAGAGCTCCTCGGCCCCGGGGCTGACGCTGGCGTCGCCATCGTCGCAGTCTGTGTCGTCCGCGACGTAGCCGCTGGGGGCCTGGCAGTCCTCTAGCGCGCTGTCGGCATCGCCATAGCCATCGCCGTCGGCGTCCTCGTACCAGGTGGTCGCGAGGTCTTCGTCGATCTCGCCGTCGCAGTCGTCGTCCAGGCCGTTGCAGCTCTCGGCGGCGCCGGGGTGGATGCTGGCGTCGCCGTCGTCGCAGTCGGTGGCGTCCTCCACCCAGCCCTCGGGGGCGCTGGCGGAGGAGGTGCCGGAGTCGGGATCGCCGTAGCCATCGCCGTCGGCGTCCTGATACCAGACCGACTCGATGGGCGGCGGCGCGCTGCTGTCGCCGGTCTCTTTGCCGTCGTCGCAGGCCGCTGCCAGGAAGAGGACGAGGAGGAGGGGTCTTTCGTTGCGCGAGGCCATATCGGTTCTCCTGGGTGGGGACGCGAGCGCCCATGGGATCCTGAGAAGCGCCTTCTACAGGGTGCGGTTTCACCTCGATCCGAGGTTTTTCAAGGCTCGGCTGCCGCCAGCTGGGAGAGGTGGGCCACAAAGGCCGCCGGATCGGCCACTGGGCCGACCTCGGTCAGGCGCGCGGTCTGCAGCATGGCGCCCAACAGCGCGCGCGGCTCCAGCTCCGGCGCCACCTGGAAGCCCAGCACCGCCAGGCCGGCGATCCAGGGAGCGCCCCAGCTCATGCCTCCGTCGGGATCGAGCTGGTAGACCTGCGGTCCGCGATGGCTGGCCAGGCTGCGGCCGGCGCCGGGGACCAACAGCACAGCGCCCTCGCGGGCGTAGCGGGAGCGCCGATAGCTGGACGGATCGTCAGGATCGGCGCCAGGAACCAGCTGCAAGAGGCCGTACCTGAAGACCTGCGTGTCACAGGTGATCACCAGCACGCCGGCCTCCTCGGCCCGCTCCAGGGCGGCCCGCCAGAGATCGAAGCCCTCCAGCTGGGGGAACATGCCGGTGGAGATGCTGACCACGCGCACGCGCTCATCCGCCGGCAGCTCCTGGTTGCGGGCCAGGATGCGATCCAGCAGCGCGGCGTAGTCCCCGCTCTGGTAGCTCCACATGGGCACGGCGTAGTAGCTGAGCGCCGCGGCCGGGGCGACGCCCAGGCTGCGGCCTGCGGCGATGCTGGTCACGGGCGGGCCGTGCATCTGGGGCTCCACGCCCCGCAGGCCGCTGGCGTCGTAGCGCAGGATGCTGGCGGCGTACTCCTGGTGCCCCAGCAGCAGGGGCTGGTCCACGATGGCCAGGCCCACGCCGCGACCGTCAATGCCCTGGGCGTGCAGCTGGCGCAGGCCCAGGCCGGGATTGCGGCCGGCCTCCAGCAGGGCTTGGGGGTCGAAATCGGGGGGCAGGCGCTCGGCGGGGGGCCAGATCGTGCGCGTGTCGAAGGTCGAGGACCGCACCAGCTCCCCCTGATCGCGCAGATCGAGGGCCTCCAGCGAGACGCCCTGCAGGCCCTCCCAGGCGTCCAGGCGCGCCAGCTCGTCCAGGTCGCGCAAGGGCACAGCGCCCCGCTCGCCGATGTCCAGCCCTCCTGCCCAGCGCAGGGTGTAGGGCTTGGGCTCGGGCTCCTGGCGGCGGGCGAAGCCCAGCACCAGCCCCTCGTACTCCAGCTTCAACCAGCGTGCCCCGCCGTCCTTTCCCGCGCTCTCCCCGCGCGGGGGACCCAGCAAGGCCCAGGCCTCGGGTGGCGTGGTGACGCGGTAGCGCAGCTGCTGGGCGGCGGCGGCCGCTGTGGCGCGTTGGCCGATGGGGGCCTCCGCGGCGGGCAGCTGGAAGCGACCGTCGCCCCAGTCGGGCGGCGCCGTGGGGATGGCGCCCCGATAGCCAGCCTCCTGGACGGCGCCGGCGGCCCAGTCGTCGATGCCGCGCTCCAGGAAGGACTCGGGGCGCTTCAGCACCTCCACCAGGTGGCGGTTCCAGCCGTCGATGACCTCTTGGCCGACGAGTTCGAAGAACTCCCGAGGAAGGGGCTCGGGGTGAGGCATCTTGGCGGGCGGCTGCAGGTAGGCCAGGCTCTGGTAGGCGTCCCGCAGGGGCATGGCGGACATGAACCAGTCGTTCTCGCAACGGTAGGTGAGGCTGTCCAGCGGGGGCTGGTCCAGGCCGATGGCGAAGGGGGTGCCCAGCGCGTCGTGCGCCTCGTCGAAGAGCCCGCCGCAAGTGCTGCCCCACAGAGGGGGATCTTCGGAGATCAGCTCGGCCGGCCCGGCCAGCAGCAACGCGTGGACTTGGTGGGTCTTGGCCAGCAGCGTGGCCACGTTGTCCATGGGGTAGCCGCTCTTGCGTACCAGACGCACGGCGGCGTGGCGCGAGCCGCAGAAGAGCAGCAGCTTGCGCTCGGCGTCCAGCACCTGCGCCCGAGCGGTGCGGGCCATGAAGGAGTCGCGATCGTCCTCGCAGGCGTGCACACCCGGGACATCGCCCCTGGCGGCCAAACTGCAGTCGGGATGCAGGCCGATGACGCGCACGCTGCCGGGGCGGGCTCGGTTGGCCTCCCACGCCGCGCGGATGGGTTCCTCGTAGGTGGCGATGGTGGCCGGTCCGGGCAGGTAGCTCAGGCCCAGCACCTGCCACCAGGCATGGCGATCGAAGTCCGGGGCGGCCATCAGGGCGTCCAGTTGCTCCTGGCCAGCGGCTGGGACCAGCTCGATGGCCAGGTCGAAGTCCAGCTGCGCCTCGGCTGCGGTGCGCACCAGCTCGGCCACGTAGCGGATCTGGGGTGCCAGGCGGTGGTACTCGCCCACCACGAGCACGTCGTGCTCGCCCAGGCGCTTCAGGCCCCAGGCCACCGGGTCCTGGCTGCCGTGACGCTGCACGACCTGCACGACCGAGGACAGGTCGGTCGCCGGGGGCGCTTCGCTGGCGGCCGGCGCAGGTGGAACCGCCTTGGGGGCGCAAGAAAGCAGGAAGGGCAGTACGAGCATGGCCTTCATGGGGGCCTCCTGATCACATCTTCGCATCTCTCTTGGCCCAGGGGAACCTCCTCTCTGGCCGTGGCCGGGCGCCCCCCGCGACGCGGGGATAGGCCTCCCACCATGGCTTCCCCGCGCGCCATCCTCTTCAGCCTCTACGTGCTGCTCTGCCTGGGCGCGCTCACCTGGCCCGGCTACGCCTGGCTGGGCAACCGCATCGAGCCCTTCGTGCTGGGCTTGCCCTTTTCCCTGGCCTGGATCCTGGGCTGGGTGCTGATCAGCTTCCTGGCGCTGCTGGCCTTCCACGCCAGCCGGCCCGACCGAGCGCAGCCAGAACCAACCCGTTCTCCTGATTCCCCCTCCGGGCCTCCCGCGCGGGGCGAGCCGTGAACGCGCCCTCGTCCGCTGTGGTGCTGGGGGTCGCGCTGGCCTACCTGGCGGCCTGTCTGGCCTTCGGGCTGCTGCCCGGCAGGAAGGCCAGCGCCAGCGCCGAGGGCTACGTGGCCGGGGACCGCACGCTGGGCCTGGTGTTGATGTATTTCATCACCGGGGCCACCATCTTCTCGGCCTTCGCCTTCCTGGGCGCCCCGGGCTGGGCCTACTCCCGCGGCGCCGCCGCCTTCTACATCCTGGCCTACGGCTGCCTGGGATTCTTGCCCTTCTACTTTCTGGGCCCGCGCGCCGCGCGGGTGGGTCGGGCGCATGGCTTCGTGACCCAGGCCGAGATGGTGGCCGAGCGCTTCCAGTCCCGCGCCCTGGCCGGCCTGATGGCCCTGGTCTCGGCGGTGGCCTTCGTGCCCTACCTGGCGCTGCAGATGAAGGGGGCCGGCTACATCCTGTCGACCGTGACCGGCGGCGCCGTGCCCGAGGCCCTGGGCGCGGCGGCGGTCTACGGGGTGGTGCTGATCTACGTGCTGCGCAGCGGTGTGCTGGGGGTGGGCTGGACCAACACCTTCCAGGGCGTCTTCATGATGCTGCTGGCCTGGGGCCTGGGGCTCTACCTGCCCTGGAAGCTCTACGGGGGCGTGGGCCCCATGTTCGCGCGCATCGCCGCCGAGCGGCCGGAGCTGCTGCAGGCGCCTGGGCTGACCTCCAGCGGCGCACCTTGGAGCTGGGGGGAGTACAGCTCGGCGATCCTGGTGTCCATCGCGGGCTTCTCGGTCTGGCCGCACCTGTTCATGAAGGCCTTCACGGCGCGCAGCGAAGCCGTGCTGAAGCGCACGGTCGTGCTCTACCCCACCTTCCAGGTCTTTCTGCTGCCGCTCTTCCTGATCGGCTTCTGCGGCGTCTTCTTCCTGCCTGCCCCCGCCCAGGCCGACCAGATCCTGCCCCATATGCTGATGCACCTGGAGATCCCCTCGCTGCTGGTGGGCCTGTTCTGCGCCGGGGCCTTGGCCGCGTCCATGTCCTCGGGCGACGCCATGGCCCACGCCACGGCCTCCATCGCCGTGCGCGACGGCCTGGTGCGCGCGGCGGGCTTGCGCTTGGAGCCCCAGCGTGAGCGGCGCGCCATCCAGCTGGCCGTGGTGCTGACTGTGGGCGCTTCCTATGCGCTGGCCGTGGTCTACCAGGGCTCGCTGGTGGAGCTGCTGCTCTCCGCCTACGGCGCCGTGGTGCAGTTCGCGCCGTTGGTGGTGGCCACCCTGTACTGGAAGCGGGCCACGGCGGCCGGCGCCGGCGCGGGCCTGCTGGGCGGCATGCTCGTCACCACGGTCCTGGTGCTGGCCCCCGAGCTGCGCCCCTTCCCCCTGCACGCCGGGCTATACGGGCTGCTGGCGAACACGGCGCTGCTGCTGGGGATCTCGTGGCTGGGCAGGCCGGACCGGGAGCGGGCGCGGGCTTTTTTGAGGCTGGCGCGCGGGGGGTGATGACGGAGGGGGGCCAGACCCTCAACGCCGCCGCCGCCGGACCAGCGCCAACCCACCCAGCAGCGCCCAACCCAGGGGCGCAGCGCCACCGCAACCACAGCCGCCGCCCGGCTCCGTCACGCCGGGCTCCCCAGTATCCTGGGCGCCGTCGCCGCTGTCCGCAGGCTCGCTGTCCTGCGGCTCCCCGCTGTCTCCCGTGTCGACAGGTGGCGGATCCTCGGGAGGCGTGTACTCCACCGTCAGGACGGGTCGCATGCCCTGGTCGGCGTACTCGCTGGCGGCCAGGTCGGTGCCGTCGGTGCTGTCGGTCACCAGCAGGACGCCGTGGTTTTCGGTTGGATCTGCGGTCCAGATGCGCACGGCCTCGCTCAGGTCCAGCGTGGCTTTCTCGCCCGCTGCCACATGGAAGCTGTCCAGGGCCTGCTCTTCGCTGGAGGGCGCGCCCGCGCCCTGCTCGGACCAGGGGCCCATGTCCCCGCCGCGATTGTCCCAGCTGACCTCGTCCACGTCCCAGGCCTCGAGCAGCAGGTGGGCGCTCACCGTGCCGCCTTCGTTGGTCACCCACAGCTCCAGCTCGGCGCTCTCGATCTCCGCACCCGGCGGGATCTGCCCTTCCCGCTCGCCAAAGGCCTTGGGGAAGCGGATCAGCGCCCGCGTCTCCATGTCGGCGTAGTCTCCGTTCTCCAGGTCGATGGCGAGAAAGGTCTCTTCGCTGAAGTTCTCTTCGTCGTTGTTGCTGGCCTCGACGATGTAGCTGTCTTCGGTGCGACCGAGGGAATCGCTCTCGTCGGTCTGCGTGAAGCTGGCCTGCTCGGCGCTGGCGGCGCCAGCCCAGCCCGCCAGGGCGAGGGCGAGGCAGGCGCGTGAGTGTGGCGGACGTGGGGGCATGGTGCGCTCCGGCAGGACAGGGAGCCTAACCCGACCCGGCCGCAGCACTGTTCAGATGCCGTCAGCGATGCGTAGCGCGCGATGGATCTCTCTGCCCACAGCCTCCGCCAGGGGCGGCGGCACCACGTTGCCGATCTGCGAGCGCTGGTCGGCCCGCGTCCCCTTGAAGACGAAGCTGTCTGCAAAGCCCTGCAGCCGGGCGGCCTCGCGGGGGGTGAGCGGCCGGTCCTGGAAGGGATGCCCGTACCTGCCGCGGGTGAAGCTGTCGAAGCCCCCGGTGAGGGTGGGACACTGCCCGTCAGCCCGCAAGCGGCCGTAGACATCGGGCCAACCTCCGCTGCTGGGATCCACCTTCTGGTGGCAGGGCAGCTGCAGCTGGCGGGGGATGTCCTGCCAACCACCCCCCTGGGGCACGTGGGAGAAGCGCTCGATGTTGATGGCGGTGACCCGCGCGCGCTGGTGGTTGGCGAAGTCCGGGTGGACCGCGTAGTCCTGCGGCGGCTCGGGCAGCCCGTCCAGCACCTCTCCGACGGTCCTCCAGGGCGCGGTCGTGGGCGGGGGAATGCGGAACTGCGCGTCCTGATCCCGGCGCAGGCCCACCATCACGAAGCGCTCGCGGGTCTGGGCCAGGCCGTAGTCGGCGCAGTTGTAGTAGTGGGGGTGGAGCCGGTATCCGGCGAGCTCCTCGCGGATCAGCTTCAGGTAGGCGCGGCCGCGCTTCATCCCGAAGATGGCCACATTCTCGAAGAGGAAGCTGCGCGGGTGAAGCTCTCGCACCAGGCGTACGAACTCCAGCACCAGCGCATTGCGCGCATCGCCCAGGTGAGCATCTCGGCGTTGCTTGGAGAAGCCCTGGCAGGGCGGCCCGCCCGAGAAGAGGGGCAGCTCGCCCTCCTGCAGCCCGACACGCTCCAGGATCTCCTCGCCGGACAAGCGCGCGGCGTCGGCGACAAGGCAAGGTCCGCTGAGGTTCGCGCGGTGGGTCTCGACGGCCATGGGGTCGGCGTCGAAGGCCAGCAGGGGTCCGAAGCCCGCGCGCTCCAGGCCCAGGCTCATGCCGCCGGGGCCGCAGAAGGACTCTACGAAGCCGTAGACAGGCGCAGCACGGCGGGCCTGCGGCATGGTGCGGTTCTCAGACGTTGAAGCGGAAGCTGATCACATCCCCGTCCTGCACCAGATAGTCGCGCCCTTCGACGCGCAGCTTGCCGGCGCGCTTGATGGCGAATTCGCTGCCCAGGGACTCCAGGTCTTCGAGACGGAAGACCTCAGCGCGGATGAAGCCGCGCTCGATGTCGCTGTGCACACGCCCCGCGGCGCGGCGGGCTTTGCTGTCGCGGCGCACGGGCCAGGCTCGACACTCATCGCTGCCGCAGGTCAGGAAGGAGACCAGATCCAGCAGCCGGTAGGCGCTGCGGATGAAGAGGTGGCGGGCCGGCTCCTGCAGGCCCAGGCCCTCGAGCAGCTCGACCTGGTCTTCGGGCTCGAGCTCGGCCAGTTCCTGCTCCAGGGAGCCGCAGATGCCCATGGACACGGAGTGGCGTCTCAGGGAGCGCCAGTCGCGCAGCGGGGCCTGCTGCGGATCCTCCCAGGCCTCTTCGGAGAGGTTGTAGAGGGTGATCAAGGGCTTGAGGGAAAGCAGCTGGATGCCGCGCAGAGAGGCCAGGGCGGCCTCGTCCAGATCCAGGGCGCGCAGGGGTTGGCCGGCTTCCAGGTGCTCCACGCAGCGCTGATTGACGCGCACCTCGGGACCCTTTTGGTGCATCTTCTTCCAGCGCTGACCGCGGCGCTCCAGGATGTCCAGGTCCAGCAGAACCAGCTCGTCGTCGAAGAGCTGGTGGTCGCGCTGGGGGTCGGCATCGCTGTCGAGGGCCAGGTTCTCGAAGACGCGTACCACGTGCACCAGCACGTCCGCGTTGCGCATGACCTCGACCACGCGGGGGGGGAAGGCGCCCGCAGCGCGCCCACCGCTGTTGCCCACGTCCATGAAATCGATCTCGGCGTAGGTGGTCTTGCGAGGATCGTAGATGCGGGCCAGGCGATCGACACGCTCGTCCGGGACCTTGATATTGCCGTGGGTGACGCCCTTGCCCGGGCGCACGCCCGGTGCCAGAGCGCTGAAGACAGTGCTCTTTCCGGAGCCCGGGTAGCCGCAGATTCCGACCCGCATGACGCACTCTCCTGACAGACCCGCAGCGGGTCCGGACACTGTCGCGCCCCCAGGGCCGGAAGGGCCGGGGGCGCCGGGCCCCGTGGTTAACGCGCCCTGCGCTAAGATGGCCAGTGTGCGTCCGCCATTCGGAGAACCCATGGCTGACATCGTCTTCGTCACCCCGCCGTTCACGGCCAACTTCTACCCCCAGCTGGCGGCCTCGTTGCTGACGGCCTGCGTGCGCCAGGCCGGCCTGCGGGCCGAGCAGGCGGACTTGAACCAGCCCTTCCACCAGCACCTCGACGCTGCCCTGAAGCTGAAGGCCCTGGTCAACCCCGGCCAGCAATCCCAGCTGGGACTGGTGCGGGGCGCCTTGCTGATGCACTTCTCCAACCAGCTCTTTCGCCAGCAGGGTGCCCAGCGGCGCTACTTCTCGCCCTACCTGCGGCCCGAGGGCGAGCGCAGCGAGCACCTCAACCAGGACCTGGCCTTTGGCTACGGCTGCACGGGACTGCTGCGCGCCCCGCCCGAGCTGATGGCCCGCTTCGCCGAGGACGAAGAGTGCAACCCCCACGCCGCGTTCCTGGCGCGCACCGGCCTCGACCAGGCTGTCCTGCAACACGCCCGCCTGGTGGGCCTGTCACTGATCACGCCCTCCCAGTTCATCCCGGCTCTGACCCTGGCCGCCCGTCTGAAGCGCATGGATCCGAGGCTGCGTGTGGTGCTGGGTGGAGCCTGGGCCAGCATGTTCGTATGCGAGCTGGTCTCGACACCCGCGCTGTCGTGTTTCTATGACGCTGTGGTCCAGGGAGAGGGCGAGGCGGCAGCCGTACACCTGGCCGGGGCCCGCGATGCCGAGGCCTGGGCCGCGGCTCCCAACACCTGGGTCAAGGCGCCCGATGGCAGCTTCAAGCCGCCCCGGCGCTGGGTCCAGGCCGATATGAACGAGCTGCCCACGCCGGATTTCGACGGCCTGCCCCTGGACGCCTACACCACGCCGCGTCCGGTCAACCTGCAGACCGCCCGCGGCTGCTACTGGAACCGCTGCAGCTTCTGCGTGCACACCTTCGCCAACAAGCGCTTCAAGCCGCGCCGCTTCGAGCTGGTGCAGCGCGACATCGAGTCGCTGGTGGCGCGCTACGACCCGCGCTGCGTGATCTTCGCCGACCTGGCCCACCCGGTGGCCCGCCTGGACAGGATGTCGCGCTGGTTCACCGAGCGCGGCTTCCGCTTCCGCTGGCTGGGCTTCGTGCGCTTCGAGCGGAGCCTGAACTTCGAGGTGCTGTGCCGCATGCGCGATGCCGGCTGCGATCGCATCATGTTCGGCCTGGAGAGCGTGGATCCCTGCACCCTGAGCACTATTCGCAAGGGGCACGATCGCGCCACGGTGGAGCGCATCCTGGACGACTGCCAGCGCCTGGGCATCCGCCCCGTAGTGACGACCATGATCGGCCTGCCAGGCGAGACCCGCCAGCAGGCCATGCAGACCATCGACTTCCTGCGACAGCGGGCCGAGCAGCTCCAGGAAGCCTTCGTGGACGTGTTCCGCCTGGAGCGGGACACGGCCATCTTCGACCACCCCGAGCAGTTCGGGATCTCCATCGACAAAGAGGCCATCCCACCCTTCGACAACGCCATCCGCTTCCGCAACGTGGCCGGCGCGCTGCAGAGCGATCAGGCTCTGGAGCTGGCCAACCATACCATCTACGCCCATTACGCCGAAAACCCAGGCATGCTCTGGCGCCGCAAGTCCATCCGCTGCTTGACCGACGCCCAGGCCTTCGATCGGCCCTCACGTTTCGCCGCCCGCTGCGATCTGGATTTCGGAGCGCTGCGCTACCAGGAACGACTGGAGGTGGAGCACTCCGGGTGGGATTTCCTGCACCCCGCTTCGCCGGCGTAGCAGGTACGGATCAGCGCCGCCTCCAACGCCAACGCAGCGGCCGCCACCAACCCTCGGAAGTGGTCCAGTCCTCTTCTTCCTCCTCGGCGGCCTCCTCCTCCGCGACCTCTTCCTCCACCGGCTCTTCCTCGGCTGTGGTGGATCCGTCATCCCCCTCGGTGGCATCCCCGTCGCTGGTGGCCCCCTCTTCCGCGTCGGTGGGCCCAGTGAAGGCTTCGAGCCACTCCAGGTTGGTGTCCACCCGGGTGTAGCGGTCCTTGCCCAGGCAGTCCGGGTCGCCCCAGCTCAGGGCGCCGGCTACGCGCACGGTGCCCTGGCTGTCGATCACCATCACCGGACCGCCGGAGTCGCCGAAGCAGACGCCGTGCACGCGCTCGCCGTCGATGGTCATCTCGTGGCCATCCAGGTCCACGATGGGCTCGGCCGTGAACTCTCGTTCGCCGTAGCCGCCGTCCTCCTGCTGGCCATAGCCGGCGGCCTCGGACATCTTGCCCAGCCAGCTGTCGTCCAGCTTCTCGGTCAGCAGCGGGATGGGCTCCAGGCCCGGCACGGCCTCGGTGGCGTCGCGGTCCAGCATGGCGATGGTCATGTCGGCGTCCGGGTTGCGCTCCACGAACACGGCCTCGAAGCACTGGTCCGGATCGGCCGGATCCTCGCCCACGCAGAACTCATCTCCCTTGCGCACATTGCAGTGGTTGGCCGTCAGCACCCAGCGGGAGGCGATGATGGTGCCGCTGCAGTTGCCCCAGGTGCCGATGGCCAGCATCTGCCCCTCGGTGAGCGGCACGTAGGTGGGCTTGCTGGTGCCGTAGTAGACGGGCGGTGGCGGCAGGGCGGACTGCAGGTCGCCCACCAGCTCGTCGGTGTGGCTGTCGCCGGAGCAGTCTCCGTCGGCTTGGGTGTGAGGGACGAAGGAGAGCAGCAGGTAGGAGAATGGGTGCATGGTTCACTCCTGGGCAGGCGCCTTCACAGTCGCAAGAACCGTTCCAGCCCCGACAGAGCCCTGCAGCGGCCTGCGCACGCCTGCCGAGGGCGTCTGGGGCCCCCCTGCCGTCGCGGTGCGACGTTTACTCCCCAGGCTCAGGGACAGTCGAAGAGCGAGTTGATGAACTCGTGGTGCCTGGGGTAGGCGCGCGGATTGTCGCCCTCGGTGACCGTGCGCATGATGTTGTCCGATTCGCCGATCTCGCGGTCCGCGTCGTTGCGATCGCGGTACTCGTCGAACAGGCCCAGGTGGTGCCCCACCTCGTGCGCCACGGTCAGGCCGTCATCGCCTTCGAACCAGGTGCCGGCGTTGGCCCAGCCATCTCCGGCGCGCACCTCTACGGTGGAGTGGGCGTCGTCCTCGCTGTCCACGAAGTTCACGTCCACGGTCAGCGACTCGTCGCCCCACATCTCTTCGACAGCCTCCTCCCACTCGGCCTCGCGCTCCTCGTCCCGCTCGCCGTCCAGGTAGATGTTGACGGTGGCCGTGAATACGCCCTCGCCGGTGGAGGTCAGGTCGAAGGCGGCATCCCAGCCATAGGTGCCGTCGCTCCAGGGGTAGTCCACCTCGGTCTCCACCTCTCCGTCGAACTCGTCGTCGGCGTTGTCGCCCACGCCGTCGCAGTCCGAGTCACGGGTCTCCTCGGGATCCTCGGGGAATGCGTCGCTCTCGTCGCCCACGCCGTCGCCGTCGGTGTCCACGGACTCGCGGTGGTTGTTGGGGAAGGCGTCGTCGCGATCCGGCACGCCGTCGCCGTCGGTGTCGGTTCTCGGTCGTTCTGGCTCGCCCCCTCCGCCGCCGCCCACCACGCTGGAGAGCCAGGCCACGAGATCGTCGATGGGGCCGGCGGGCGCGCCGCAATCGGCGGCCAGGCCGCGCTCAGGGGCCGCCAGCAAGGCCGAAGCGGCGACGAGGAAAAGGAACCTGCTGGGGCGGGTCATTCTGGCACCAGCTCTTTCATCAGGGCGCTGATGCGCTGCAGGCGGTCCACCTGCCCCATGTCGTTGTACCACTCCCAAAATCCCCCTTCCTGGGCTCCTATGCGCAGCTCAAGGTAGGCCTTGCCCTCGTCGGGAACCGCCTGGCGCTCGGGGATGCGCTGTTCCCAGGCCTCGTGCTCCACCAGCAGCGCCACCAGCTGCAGCAGCTGCTGCTCGGAGAGGGTGACGTGACGCTTCTCGTCCTCCTGCGAGCCACGGTCGCGAGTGGTGCGGGTGGCGGTGCCATCCCCGGAGATCTCGATCTCCGTGCCTCCGTAGAGAGGGTGCATGGCCCGAAAGGCCACAGCGAAGCCGTCGGGGATGGTGGCGCTGGTCTTGGCCTGCTTGATCTGCGCCTCGAGCGAGCTGGGCGCGGCAGCGGTCAAGATGAGCAGGGAGCAGGCCAGCAGTCCTGCGAGCAGCCAGTTGAAGCGGGTGCGGAACACGGGGCTCTCCGGGCTGGGGTGGATTGCCCAGAGGATTCGCAAGATGCGTGCCACGGGCTCGCCCCCGCCAGAGCCCCGTCCTCCCTCAAGGACCTGGACGCCCCACCGGTCCCCGTCCCGGCCCCCGTTTCTCGTTCTCGCGGCGCGCCGGTTGGCGCAGGTGTTCCCAGTACCCGCGCTGCTGCAGCTGAAGCAGCTGCTGGTCGCTGACCTGGGGCAGGTCGCGGGGCGCCTGATCCACGCGCTCTTGCACCCAGGCCAACAAGCGCCTCTGCAGGGCGTCGGCCAGCTCCGGCTCGGCGGCCGAGAGCTCGAGCAGCTCACCGGGATCGTCGCGGATGGCGAAGAGCTCGCGCTTGGTGCAGGGCAGCAGGGGCGCGTAGGCGACTCCCGGGCCCTCCGCCCCCGGAAGGCAGCTGGCCAGCTGGGCCGGGACCTCGTCCCCGCGACCAGCCGCATCAGCCTGGCGCAGCACGGGCGGCGAGTGGATGATCAGCTTGTGGTCGGTCGTGCGCAGCGAGGCGGCCTCCAGGCCCGACATGCTGAAGATGTCCTGTGCCGTGTAGCTCCCGCTGGCCAGCCCCATCAAGGGCAGCAGCGAGGCCCCGTCCATCCCGACATCCGCGGGGATGCGGGCGCGGGCCAGCACGCTGGGCGCGATGTCGATGCTGCGCACGGGCTGCTCAACGAGCAGGCCCTGGGGTCCCGCCGGATCGACCCAGATCAGGGGCAGCAGCAGCTCGCTGTCGTAGTGGGAGCGCGCATGCCCCAGGTGACCGTGGTCGAGCAGATCCTCACCGTGGTCCGAGGTCAGGATGACCACGGTGTCGCGCTCGAAATCCATGCCTCTCAGCGCGTCGAGCACCGGCCCCAGGACTTTTTCGTCGTAGCCGGCCAATGCCTTGTCGTAGAGATCCAGCGCGGCCTCTTCGGCCCGCTCCGCTCCCAAGGTGGTGTGCTTGACGCGGAAGTAGTGGTCCAGGCTGGGGGTGGGAGCGTTCGAGAGCCCGGCCGCCAGCTTCCAGTCCAGGTTCGGCAGCATGAAACTGGGCGGAAAGTGCAGGTCGAAGTGGTGCACCAGCAGGAAGAAAGGTTCCTCGGCCCGCTCCCCCAGCCAGTCGATGACATCGCAGGACAGGGCCTGCCACCTGAAGTTGGGCCCGCGCCCCACCTGCTGAAAACCCGAAGACATCACGGGGAAGATGCCAGGGGTGGTCTGGCCCCAGTAGACGGCCGTGTTGTAGTCGTAGAGGGAGAGGATGTAGGGCAGGCTGCGCGTCGAGCTGTCGAATCCAGCGCTGTCTTGATCCTCCAGCTCCATCACGGGGGGATAGCGCCCAGTCAGCAAGGCGCGCAGCGAGGGCAGGGTCCAGTTGGCCTGGGCCACCAGCTCGGGGAAGAAGGCGCCCTGGGAAGCGAGATTCCGCATGACGGGCGCCACGGGCAGGCCCTCCCGCGTGGCGTAGACCCGATCCGCGCGCAAGGAGTCGATGTCGATGAACACGAAGTTGGGGCGGCGAAAGCTCGTGGCCTGGCCCGCGGCGGGGTCCGCGGGATCCCCGCAGCCCGCCAGCAGGATCGCCAAAGCCAGAGACGCCCGTTCGTTCAATTCCCCGACTCCTCGGGATCCTCGACGATCCCCATGCGCCGCTTGAGGGCCTGCAATTCGCGCCGCGCCCGCTCCTCGCGCTCCAGGCGCGCCTGCCTGGCCGGGCTGGGTGGGGCTGCGCGCTCTTGGGGCGGCGGGGAGGGCGGCTCGGGCCGCCGGCCTTCCTTCATGGCCGCCTTGAGTGCCTCCAGCTCCTGGCGGGCGCGGGCCTCGCGCTGGGCGCTCTCGTCCTCAGGCGCCTGGACCTCGGCTTCCTGGGCCGGGGGCGGCTGTGGCTGGGGCAGCTCGGGGGCTTCCACCTCTCCCACAGGCAGGGGATCGCGGCCCTGTTGGGCGGCTCTGGCCTCCTCGAGCTCTTTCTCGGCGTAGTCCAGCAGCTCGTCCGCCAGGCCGCCCACTGCGCGACGCAGGCCCTTGAGGGCCTGCTTGGCCGCCGCCTTGCCGGCCTCGCGGGCCAGCCTCTCTTCACTCTTCTTCTTCGCATCGTCCAGGATGCCCATGGCCACCTCGCCGCTGGGCACAGTCTAACTCCGCAAGGGCCGCCTGGGCGGCCCTTGCGGGTGTCGTTCGAGCAGACGGCGTCAGACGCCGCCGCTCAACGACACCAGGGCACCCCGGCTGGCCTTCGCCGCCCGCCATGGCTATGACCAGCGCCGCAACATTCTGTCGCAAGGTGCCCCGTGTCCCTCGTCTACCTCGATCATGCCGCGACCACGCCCATCGACCCGGGGGTGCTCGCTGCCATGAACGAGTTCCTATGCGCCGGTCCGGGCAACGCTTCCGCCATCCACCAGGCAGGCGTGCGCGTCGCGCGCGGGGTGGAGAAGGCGCGCCTGATCATCGCTCGACGACTGCGCGCGCAGCCCGACGAGATCATCTTCACCTCAGGGGGCACGGAGTCCAACAACCTGGCCATCAAGGGCCTCGCCTTGGCGGCGGCCCAGCGGGGGCGGCGCCTGGTCAGCTCCCAGGTGGAGCACCCCAGCAGCGAGCGCTGCCTGCGCTGGCTGCAAGAACAGGGCTTCCAGGTCACGCGTCTGCCCGTAGACCGCCATGGCGGTGTGGATCCGGACGAGCTGGCCCACGCCCTGCGCCCCGACACCATCCTGGTCACGCTGTTGCATGGCAACAACGAGCTCGGGACCGTGTTGGACCTGGCTCCCATCGCCAGCGCCTGCCACCAGGCGCGCGTGCCGCTGCACCTTGATGCCTGCCAGAGCTTCTGCAAGCTGCCGCTGGCCGTCGGCCCCGGCATCGACGCCATCTCGCTCAACGCCCACAAGCTGCACGGCCCCACAGGGGTGGGCGCCCTCTGGCTGCGCAGAGGCATGCAGATCGAAGCTCTGCTGCACGGAGGCGGTCAAGAGGCGGGCCTGCGCTCCGGCACGACCAATGCCGCGGGGATCGTGGGCTTTGGCAAGGCCGTGCGCCTGGCCACGCCAGAGCGCGCCGCCGAGCTGGCCCAGCGCAGGGCGCAGCTGATCGCCGGGCTGCGGTCCCGCCTGCCCGAGGTCATCATCAACGGTCCTCGAGCAGCTGCCCTGCCCCACGTGCTGAGCATCACGCTGCCCGGTGTGGACGGCAAAGCCCTCTTCATGGAGCTGAACCGCCGCGGATTCATGCTCTCGGCGGGTTCGGCCTGTTCGGCCAGCTCCACGGCACCCAGCCCGGTCCTGCTGGCCATCGGCCTCTCCGCGGAACAAGCGCGCGCCAGCCTGCGCATCAGCCTGGGCCGCCAGACCACGCCGGACGAGCTGGATCAGCTGATCGACCACCTCGTCTCGCTCACTCAACCAAGCGGAGCCGCGCCATGAGCCCCGAACCCGACGACCGGCTGGACCTGGCCGGCATGCCCTGCCCCCAGAACACCGCCCGTGCCTTGCTGGTGCTGGAGATGATGGACGAGGGGGAGCTGTTGGAGCTCTGGCTCGACGACGGCGAGCCCATCGAGAACGTCCCGCCGGCGCTGGAGCTGGAGGGACACGCGCTTGTAGGCCAGCAACGAGACGGCCAGGGCTGGCGCCTGCTGGTCCGACGGGGCGAAGACTAGCTGGACGGAAAAACGCAGTCCATCGGACTGAATGCCTGGCAGCTGAAGCGCTGTCTGTCTCATCTTGTCTCGACGAGATCCCCAAGGCGTGATCCCTCCACGGACCTAGTGGCTAGCCGCTCGCGCATCCCTCCCTCGTTCTCTTTTATCCGCCCGATCCAGGGCTGAAGAGGTGCTACGGCTATGCCCAGAGTCCTGCCAACCTCCTCCTTGATCTTGTCCATCACCCTCCTGCTGGTCGGCTGCGTCCGCGCCGGCCACATCGACGGCGACGGCGACGGCGTGCTCGCCGCCACGGACTGCGACGACGACAACGCCGCCATCCACCCCGGAGCCGAAGAGATCTGCGACGGCTTCGACAACGACTGCGACGATCAGATCGACGAGCCCGACGCCGCCGACGTCTCGACCTGGTACTACGACGGCGACGGCGACGGCTTCGGCAACGAGTTCCTGACCAAGGAATCTTGCCGCCAACCCTCCGGCTACGTGGAGATCGCCGGCGACTGCGACGACGACAACGCCAGTGAGAACCCGGATCGCGTCTGGTACGAGGACGCCGACGGAGATGGTTTCGGAACCGATCTGGCGACCACCACCTCCTGCGAGCAGCCCGAGGGCTACGTCTCCGACAACATCTCGGTGGACTGCGACGACAGCGACCCCGCCTACCATCCCGGGGCGGACGAAGACGACTGCGCCGATCCCAACGACTACAACTGCGACGGCTCCGTGGGCTACGAGGACGAAGACGAAGACGGCTACGCCGCTTGCGAGGAATGCGACGACGGCGATGCCCGGATCAACCCCGGAGCGGAAGAGCGCTGCGACGGTGTGGACAACAACTGCGACGCCTACATCGACGAGGACAGCGCCGTGGACGCCAGCACCTGGTATCTGGACTACGACGGCGACGGCTACGGCGGCGTCGCCTACTCGCTGACCCAGTGCGATCAGCCCGACAACTTCGTGCAGGGCGCCGACGACTGCGACGACTTGAACGCAACCACCTACCCCGGCGCCGCCGAGAGCTGCGACGAGCAGGACAACGACTGCGATGGCGCCGTGGACGAGGACCCAGCCGTGGATGCCCCCACCTGGTATGCGGACGTCGACGGCGACGGCTTCGGTACGGCCGACGAGAGCCTGGACACCTGCGCGCAGCCCAGCGGCTACGTGGACAACACCGAGGACTGCGACGACAGCCTGGCCGACACCTACCCCGAGGCGGACGAACGCTGCGACGCTGTCGACAACGACTGTGACGGAGCGATCGACGAGGACGACGCCGTGGACGCCCCGGCCTGGTACGAGGATCTGGACCAGGACGGCTACGGCAACTCCGCCGTGGCCGCCCTGGCCTGCAGCCAGCCCAGCGGCTTCACCGAGGCCTCGGGCGACTGCGATGAGACGGACGCAGCGGTCAACCCCGACGCCGTCGAGATCTGCGATGGGCAGGACAACGACTGCAATGGGGTTGCCGACGACGACGACGCCAGCGATGCCGAGACCTGGTATCTGGACAGCGACGGTGATGGTTTCGGCGAAGCCCTCGTCACCACCACAGCCTGCGCCCAGCCCGTAGGCTACGTCGCTCAGGAGGTGGCCACCGACTGCGACGACGCCGTGGCCGAGATCAACCCCGATGCGGAGGAGATCTGCAACGACGGCCTGGACAACAACTGCAGCGGCACAGCCGAGGCCTGCGAGCTGGGACTGGAGACCGCCGACCTGGTGCTGATGGGCTACGCAGCCGGCGACCAGGCCGGCAAGAGCCTGTCCAATATTGGCGATCTGGACGGCGATGGCTACGACACCCTGCTGGTGGCGGCCCGCTCGGCCTATGCCACGGCGGGTGCGGTCTACCTGCTGGACGGCCCCCTGAGCGCCGGTTCCTCCGTGCTGGATACCTCGCTGGCCGAGGCGGTGATCCATGGCGAGGCCATCGGCGAGTACGCCGCGGTGTCCAGCACAGACGGGGGCGACTTCGACGGTGATGGCAGCCTGGATTTCGCCGTGGGTTCCGCCGTTCCCGACTCCCAGGCCGGAAAGGTGTGGATCATGCTCTCCACTCCTGCGGGCGAGACCTCCTGGGCCGACGCCGAGGCGACCTTCAGCGGGGAGGACGGCTGGGACTGGGCTGGCGGTCCGGACGCCGTGGCCACCTTGGGCGACGTGGACGGCGACGGCAGCGACGAGCTGCTGGTCGGCGCCTACGGTGCGGATCCCAACGGCAGCGCCTCCGGAGTCGCCTACCTGATCTACGGCCCCCTGACGGCAGGGGACTACGAGCTGGCATCACTGGCGGATAGCTTCTTGGGGACGGATGTGAACGATCGGGCCGGCAACGTGGTGGCCGCTCCGGGCGATGTGAACGGCGACGGTCTGGCGGACATCATGGTCGCCAGCCAGTACCCGGACTCCGACACGGGCCGGGTCTGGCTGCAGCACGGTCCCAGCAGCGGCGCCATCACCCTGTCGGACGCCGACATCACGTTGACAGGAGAGGTGGCCGGCGACCGGGCCGGGACCAGCGCTCGTGGGGCTGGCGATCTGGACGGCGACGGCTACGACGACATCCTGGTGGGCGCCACCCATGACGACGATGGAGGCGTGGACGCCGGGGCCACCTACGTCCTGTTCGGTCCTGTCAGCAGCGGCGATCTCAGCGAGGCCCAGGTCAAGATCACCGGCGGCGAGACCAGCGGCCTCTTCGGCGCCGCCCTGGACGGCGGGGGCGATGTCGATGGCGATGGCAGCCTGGACCTGCTGGTGGGCGCCAGCAATGAGGGCGCCAGCGCCGAGGGCGCGGCCTACCTGTTCCTGGGGCCCATCACACCCGCCAGCGCCAGCCTGACCAGCGCCGACGCCGACGCCTCCTTCCTGGGCGGCATGACCTCCGATGCCGCGGGCAGCAGCGTGGCGCTGACCGGGGATCTGGACGGCAGCGGACTGGCCGCCGTGGCCATCGGTGCGGCCGACGGCGACGAGGGCGGCACGGACGCTGGCTCGGTGCACCTGGTCTTCGGCATCGGCGAATGAGCCGGGCGGGCGCGGGCCGCGACCCGCGCTCGCTTCTAGCCCTCCGCCACGCAGCGCGCGTGGTTGTAGATGCGGATCACATCGCCCTGGGGGCCGAAGCCGTAGGGGTAGTCGCTGGAATCGCCGCTCTTGGGGTCGCTGCGCTGGGCACCGGCGCCGTGCGCGTCGAGTAGCTGGTAGCCACCCGAAAACGCGTCCTGCATCCAGCCCAGGGCCTGGCCGAAGGCCACGTAGGCGCCCGCCGAGCCATGCCCCTCGCTATTGGCGTGGGTGGTGGACGACCAGTGGAAGGGGTAGTCCTGCCCGCCGTCTTCGTCGGTGATTGCGCTGATCTCGAAGACCGGGTCCAAGGCGGCGCTGTCCGTGGTCTGGGGTGAGCGCGTGTAGTCCGCGATGCTCTGAAGCTGCTTGACGTGCGGTAGGCGCCAGTCCTCGCGACCCGCGTGGGAGAGATCCTCGCAGAAGGCCAGGGCCTGCTGCCAGTTCAGGGCGCCGTCCCCGGTGTCGCCTGCGCCGAAGGCGCCGCTGTCCTGCTGCGTCCACAGCAGCCCCGTGGCATGGTCGCGCACCGTGCCATCTCCCTGGTCCTCGAAGTCGTTGACGCCGTAGTCCTGGTTGCCGCGCACGTACTGCACGAAGAAGGTCTTGTCCCCGCCCGTGCCGGGATCGGTCAGCCCGTAGCCCTTGATGCGGCCGTCGGCGAAGTTGACGCCGAAGCTGGTGGCGTCTCCGTTCATGGTGGTGGCCACGTAGTCGTCGGCGCTCAGGTACTGGGCGTCGATCATGCGCTCCCCGGCGCTCTCGTCGCCGTACTCGAAGACGAAGGCCTCGTCGTCGATGAAGGGCAGCGCGTCGTCGCAGCCCCCCAGCTCCTCGCAGCCGCTGGGATCGGTCCCGCTGAAGAGGATCAGCGAGTAGAGCTCCTTGATGCTGGGCAGGCGCCAGTCCTCGTAGCCCGCCAGCGTGCACTGCTCGGCGCCCTCCCAGCCCTCGTCGCGGCTCATCTTCTCCCCCGGATCCTGCTGCCACATCAACCCTGTGACCAGGTCGGTGACCGTGCCGTCGCCGTTGTCCTGGTAGCTGGGCTGGACGCCGTCGTACTGGGCGTCCTGGCCGTGGTAGGCCTCGCCCGAGGCGGGACAGCTCAGGCTGGCCTGGTCGTCGTAGCAGAGGCCCTGGTCCGTGCCCACCAGGCTGTAGCCGTCTGCCAGCGCGCTGTCGTCGCCGCCCGCATTGACGGTGTCGCCGCTGTCGCAGCTGTCGGCCTGCTTGCAGCCGAACAGCGTCGGGACGAGGATGATGGTGAGCAAGCTGGAGCGTGTTCGGTGCGAAAGGGGCGGCATGGCTTCCTCCTGGCGGGACAGACACTTGACGGGGGCGTTCGGTTGACGAGCGAGCCGAGCATGGCGCGCTCATTTCCTTGAGACACGTGGGGGCAGGCCTCTGGCAGGGCCGTTCGAAAAGCGGAGATTGTCGTGACAAGAGCCCTCCCCAGGCAGGCAGGAACACGGCAGGATAAACCTCTTCCATGGCCTCATCCGAAGAAAGGTCCGCACTCTCGGAGCAGGATCTGCTGCTGGCCCTGCTGGCCGTGCAGGTGGGCGCCGTGGCGCCGGACCAGCTCCTGTCCTGCCTCCAGCCACGCTCGGACCTGGGGCTGGCGCAGCGTCTCGTGGCCCGTGGCCTGCTCTCCTCCGCGCAGCGACACACCCTGGAGGCCATGAGGGACGAAGCCCTGCTGGCCAACGACGAGGATCCCGTTCGCGCGCTGGCCAGCCTGAGCGCCCAGGCCCAGGAGACCTTCGGCCTTTCGCTGCCCGGCAGCGCGGCGCAGACCGGCAGGGAGGAGACCCTTCCCTGTGCCGCGGAAGCCGAGCAGGCGCTGCAGGCCACCTCCGAGCACCCCGGCCGCTACAGCTACCGCGACCCGCAGGGCGACTGGGTCGACAAGAACGGCGCCGAGCTGGGGCGCGGTGGCATCGGCAGGGTGCTGCTGGCGCTGGACGAGCACCTGGACCGCCAGGTGGCGCTCAAGGAGCTGCTCCCGCACTACCAGGGCCCCGGTAGCAGCGGCAGCGGGGGCTCACACAGGGCCACCCTCTCCACGGTGGTGCGGCGCTTCCTGCAAGAGGCGCGCATCACAGGCCAGCTGGAGCATCCCTCCATCGTGCCGGTCTACGAGCTGGGGCAGCGCGCCGACGGAACGCTCTACTACACCATGAAGCTCGTCAAGGGCCGCACCCTGGCCGAGGCCTTGAAGGACTGCGCCGGCCTGCACGAGCGCCTGGCGCTGCTGGACCGCTTCGTGGACCTCTGCCAGGCCATCGCCTACGCCCACAGCCGTGGCGTGGTCCACCGCGACATCAAGCCCCAGAACGTGATGCTGGGCGAGTTCGGCGAGACGGTGGTGTTGGACTGGGGACTGGCCAAGCTGCTCGGGCAGGCGGAAGAGGAAGGTCCGACAGGCGGAGGTTCCCAATCGCTGACCGGATCCGGCAGCGGAACCGTGGCGGGCCGCGCCCTGGGCACCCCACGCTATATGAGCCCCGAGCAGGCGGCCGGGCGGCTGGAGGAGATGGACCACCAGTCCGACGTCTGGAGCCTGGGGGTCGTGCTCTACGAGATGCTCACGGGGCAGCCTCCCTTCCGCGGCAACGACATCGTGGAGATCCTCCAACAGGTGCGGCACGGCAGCCTGACGCCCGTACGCAGCATCTGCCCCGAGGCCCCAGCCGAGCTGGCCTCGGTCTGCGACATGGCGCTACAGCGCGACCGGCGCCGGCGCTACGCCAGCGCGCGCGCGCTGCTGGAGGACGTGCGCGCCTTTCAGCTGGGCGGGCGCGTGGGGGCCTACGACTACAGCAGCTGGGAGCTGGTGCGACGCTTCGTGGCGCGCCAAGCGGTGCCCGTCAGCATCGGCACCGTGGCGCTCGTGCTGCTGCTCGTGCTGGGCGTGGTGGCCTTCGTGCGTGTGCGTGCCGAGCGCGACCAGACCCGCGAGGCCGAGAAGGTGGCGCGCCTGGGCTGGGCCGAGAGCCTGCGCGTGGGCTCCCGTTCGGCCCTGGAGGGCGGGCAATACCTGGAGGCGCGCGCCAAGATCCGTCCCTCGCTGGAGATGGAGGACGCGCTCCTCTCGCGCTTCCACTGGCTGGGCCTGCACCACTCGTCCATCCTCTGGCGCCAGGATCTGGTCACCTGGGCCTACGACGTGGCCTTCTCGCCGGACGGGCAGCAGCTGGCCGTGGCCTCGGCGGCCCGCTGCATCTACCTGTTCGACCTGCGCACCAAGGCCACGCGCGTGCTGCGCGGCTTCGACGACCAGACGTTTTCGGTCAGCTACTCGCCCTGCGGGCGCTACCTGGCCTCCGGGACCTTTGCCGGGGCCGTCGCCGTCAGGGACCTGGAGCAAGACAGCCAACGCGCCCTGGACGGTCACGGACAACCTGTGACGGCGCTGGCCTTCGACGCCCAGAGCGCCCGCCTGGCCACAGGCGCCATGGACGGAACCATGCTGATCCACGACCTGGCCACGGGCGAGGTCGTGGCCCGCGCCGACGAGCTGGGCGCCACGGTGGCCAGCCTGGTCTTCGAACCGGGAGGGGAGCGCCTGCTGGCCGCCAGCCCGGAGCCGAAGCTGCTGATCTGGGATCCGCAGCAAGCGCCCGAGCTGCGCCGCTTCGCCAACCCAGACATGGAATCCGCCAGCAGCAGGGCGCTGGTCAGCCAGGACGGGCGCTGGGTGGCCTGGGGCGCCCATGACGGAAGAATCTGGACCTGGCGCGTCGATTCCGCTGAAGAGCCCCGGCTGCTGGCTACCCACCAGAAGCGGGTGGGCGCCATGGACTTCATCCCCGGCAGCCATACTCTGGTGGCGGGCAGCGACGACGGCCTGATCCGCGCCTGGGACGTGAGCAGCGGAGCGCAGGTCTTCGAGCTGCGCGAGCACGCCTGCACCAGCCAGGAGCTGGGTATCGGGCCCCACGGCCGAAGCCTGGCCCTGACCAGCTCCGAGGCCGAGGCCCTCTTTCTGCTGAGACTGCCCGAAGGCCCGCACGCCAGCGCGCCGGACGGCGACCCGACACTAGACGATCAGCGAACCTGGAAGCTGGGCCTGGGCGCCCACCTGGAGCAGGCCTCGGGCCACGACGGCGGGCTCTACGGGCTGGTCTTCGACAGGCAGGCGGAGACGCTCTTCACAGGGGGCCTGGACGGGACCATCCGCGTCTGGGACGTGACCACGGGGGCGCAGCAGGAGGTCCGTCAGGCTCACGACAAGGGCGTCTACGGCCTCGACCTGAACCCCGACGGGACCGTGCTGGCCTCGGTCAGCTACGACCGCTCCGCCGCCGTCTGGGAAGCCCGCACCGGCGCTCGCCAGCTGCTGCTGCCGAACCATCCCCACGGCCTCTATGCCTGCAGCTTCGACCCCGGAGGGAACGTCCTGGCCACCGCCGGCATGGACCTGGGCCTGCACCTGTGGGACTGGCGCACAGGCCAGAAGCTGCGCACGCTGACAGGGCACGACGCCTACCTGTGGGACGTGACCTGGCACCCAGCGGGCCAGCTGGTGGCCGCGGCGGAGCGATCCGGCGCCATCCACATCTGGGACTGGCGCTCCGGCGATCGCAAGCTGCTGCTGGAAGGCCACACCGGCCCGGCCATCGGCCTGAGCTTCGCACCCGATGGCCGCCAGCTGGCCAGCGCCGGCGTGGACGGCACGGCCCGCATCTGGGACCTGGCCAGCGGCCAGGGCCGCACCGTGGCCCAGGTGGAGGGGCGGGCCTACTGGATCAGCCTGGACCTGACGGGAACGCGCCTGGGCATCCCCACCTCGGAGGGCTTCGCCCGCATCCTGGACCTGCGGAGCGGCAGCTCCGTCGACCAGCACGGCCACGCCGGCGAGGTCAACAGCATCGCATTTTCGACCGATGGGCGCCTGGCGGCCACCGCCGGCGACGACGGAACTGTGCGTGTCTGGGACGCCCAGAGCGGAAGGCCGGCCTGGCGGGGGCCCTTCCTGCACGGATCCCTGGTCTACACCCACCGGGGCTGGAGGGAGCTGGCAGAGGGTCGCTTCAAGGCCCATCCTGCCAGCACGCAATGGAAACGGGCCATCGAGGAGCGGGCAGCCTCGGCCGCCATGGCGCCCGACGGGCGCCACCTCTGCCTGCAGAGCTTCGATGGGAACCTGGAGATCTGGGACGTGGCGCAGGACCAGGTCCTGCTGCGGTCGGAGCAGGCCTCCACCGAGCAGATCCTGGCGGTTGTCGGGGGCTGCGTGACCCTGGGCCAGGGCGTGGCCCAGCTGCACAGGGCGGACAGCACGGTCAAGCGCCTGGGCGACGGCGTGGGCGCCATGGCCTGGGATGGGGATCAGCTCCTGCTGGCCGAGGCGCGCCAGGTGCGCACGCTGGACAGCGCGGGCCAACCCCAGGGGAGCTTGCCCGGCATGCCAGGGGCCTGCGCACTGGCCCGGCTCGACGAGCACCTGGCCCTGGGCTTCCCCGAGGGCAGCATCGTGCTGCGGGCTCTGGAAGAGGGAGGCGACGACGTCCAGCTGAAGGAGTTGCCCTCCAGCCCCGTGGCCTTGCTGCTCGCCGGCCCGCGAAAGACCCTGGTGGCCGGCTTCGCCAACGGCGTGCTGGGCATGTGGGACAGCGGCGACGGCACTCCGCTCGAGCGCGTCAAGCTGCACGGTCGCATCGCCGGGATCCAGCTGGCGGACGACCACCTGCTGGCCCTGACCGACCTGGGGGAGCTGATCGCGGCCGACCTGAGCCCCTTGCGCATCGATCACTGCGAGCTGCTGCAGCAGGTCTGGCGCACGGTCCCGGTGGTCTGGGAGCGCGGAGAGGCGGAGCTGCGCGAGGCGCCGCAGGACCACGAGTGCGCGGTGGGAGGGGCCCGTTGAAACGCGGTACGTCCTGACCCCTACTTCGCCACCTCCTCCACCGCCGCCTCCACCAGCCCCGCGAAGTCGCGCAAGCCCTCCGCGGGCAGGTTGCCCGAGCCGCAGGCGTGCAGGGTCAAGCTGCCGCGGAAGCCGCTGGCGATCACCAGGGGCAGCGGCATGCCGTGTACGAAGGGCCCCACCACCGAGGCGCGTCGCAGCGTGTCGCCCCAGGGCTCCAGGTAGGCGTCCATGGCGCCCAGGTTGGTGAAGCCGAAGGAGCGGTCCAGGTAGCCGATGATGGTCTCGATGGCGCGCCGTCCGAAGAAGCGCACCAGCCCATGCGGCATCCAGCCGAAGCTGATGCTGGGCAGCAGCTGGTAGGCCAGGCCCGGCAAGCGGCGCTTCTGGCCGCCGATGGCGTCCCGCACGGCCTGCAGGGTGGTCAGGGGCTCGGCCAGGGCGCGGCGGGGCAGCACCACCATGGACACCCCCGCGAAGTTGCTGACCAGGGAGAGATCCTGCGGCAGGTAGCGCCGGCCGTCGATGGTGTAAGCGGCCGCCACCGGTCCGCGCTGCGAGGTGGCGCCGCTGACCCGTAGCATGCTGGCCACCAGGCCGTCGTTGATGGTGGCGCCCTGCTGGCGGCAGCAGGCGTGGAAGCGGCCGGCCCGCTGGCTGTCCAGGTGGACCGTGGTCCAGTGGGGCGCGGCCTGGGCCGTGGGATCCGGGGGGGCCAGGCTGCGCCGCTGCACGCGCAGCAGGGACCAGGGCTGCAGGCCCTCGCGCAGCAGCTCCAGGGCCAGCACGGGCAGGTCGCCCAGCCGCAGCCCGCGCACCATCTGCAGGTGGTTGCGCACATCGCCCACGGGCGCTCGCGGGGCCTCGCCAGCCATGTGGGCGCCCAGCATGTTGCACAGGGTCAGGATCCCGGCCCCATCGGCCACCATATGGTCCACCGAGAGGACCAGCCGGGCGCCCCCGGCGTGACGCAGCTGACAGATGCGCCAGGGCGGCTCGCGCAGGTGGCGGAAGCGCGGCTGGGCCAGGGCCTTGGTGGCTTCGTCCAGTGCAGCCGGATCCTCCAGCTCCCGCTCCTGGACCAGCGTGGCCGGGTCGCCTGACCAGGGCAGCCAGCGATCCCGCCACCAACCGGGCAGGTAGATGCTCCCCATCACGGGAAAGTCGGCGATCACCGCGCGAACCGCCCGCTCCAGATCCTCCCTGGCGCAGGGATGTTCCAGGTCCAGCAGGGCGTGCAGGTGCGCGTGGGGATGGCGCGGCTCGAGGGCGTGCACCACCGCCTCCACCATGGTGCCGGGCAGTCGCGCATGGGGGATTGGGGGGGACATGGCACGACCATACTCCAAACCAGGCGCCGGCCGAAGTCAGGCCGGTCTCCCTGGACCGCCGCGCCTGCCCGGCAACCTCTCGTAGAGCTCCCGCAGCCTGGACAGCCGGGTCATGGGCTCCACCCGCAACGAGAGCAGCTCGGTGCCAGGATCCCTCCACTCGTAGAGCTGGGCGACGCGGCCCTCTCCGCCAGCCGGATCGGGCTGGACCCAGGCGTAGCACTTGCGCCCGAAGGGCCTGGTGCAGGCGGCGTCCTCGAAGGCCGCGGACCAGGTACCCGTGTTGAGCAGCTCCACCCCGCCACGCATCAGGTGCCCCTCCTCGTGGGTATGGCCGATGACGGCGCGCCGCGTGCCCGTGATGCGCAGCGCCTGGGGGATGCGTCGCTTGAGCACGCGGTTGGCATTGGTCACATCCGAGCGCACCGAGCGCGCGTAGAGCGCAAAGGGCGGCAGCAGGCCGACGAAGATCAGCAGCGCCCACCAGGGCGAGACCGGCCCGAACAGGTTCAAGAAACCCACCGCCTGGAAGCTGGTGAACACGATGATGGCCAGGATCAGGGCGCGGTCCAGCCAGAGCTCCCGCAGGATCATCCAGGGCTTGAAGACCGCCCCGTGCACTCGCAGCTGCCGCAGCGCGCGCAGCATGCCTGCGCTGGCATTGGCGCTCTCGGCGGCCTGGTTCTCGCGCCTCTCCAGCGTGAAGGGATCCCGCACGGCCGGCCGGAAGCCATCACGCAGGGTGAGCACCAGCGTGAACACTGCGCTCCAGAGCCAGGTCCAGCCCAGCAGGGGCTGCACGCGGGCCAGGTCGCGGAAGAAGAACACCACGTACTCATGAAGCGGCTTGATGAAGGTGCTCTCCACGTAGGGATTGAACAGCCCCATGCCGTTGAGCATCAGCCGGCCCGCCAGGTCGCCGAAGGGCACGCGCATCAGCTCTCGTCCTCCCACCCTGATGGTGGGATGCAGCGGATCCGGGCAGACGCAGTAGGCGTCGTACTGGCTGCCGTGCTCCACCAGGGTGTCTCCGTTGCTGATGTAGAACCACGGGCAGATGCGCACCTGCCGCCGCAGCCCCGCGGGCAGGTCCAGGGCCGCGAGCAGCTCGAGCTGCACGTCCCGCCAGAGCAGCTCCACGTCGTGGTTGCCCACCACGATCACCAGGCGATGCCCCTCCAGCATCCATTCCCGCAGGGCCTGGATGAAGCGCGCGTGGTCCCGCAGGATGACCTGGATCTTGTGCAGCGACTTGGCCTGCTCCGGCGCCAGGCCGCGCCGGCGCTCCAACCAGCTGACGTGGAAGGCTGGCACCGCCGGGACGGACAGCACGGCGTCGAAATCGAAGACGTCGCCGTTCAGCACCAGCTCGATGGGGCCGGGCAGCCGTTCCTTCTGGAACGCCAGAAAGCGCGCGAAGCAATCGTCGATGATCAGATCCCGGTGCTTGTGCCGCATCCACAGCGGCTGGTCGGGATCCGGCTCCTCCACCTCGGTCAGGTGCAGGTCGCTGACGATGATGGTGTGCTCGGCTCGTCGCGGGTCGGGGATCATGCGCTGCGGTGCACCTCATCCCCATGATGACCCGCCGTGAGTATTCTGGCGAGGGGGTGGATGCAGAGGAAACCCATCGGCTCCCGATGCTTAGTCGTAGGTGGTGTAGCTGATCGGCTGTCGATCACGAAGGCGCTGTAGCGCCCCTCGCCGGTGAGACAGCAGAGCCAGGTGCCCACAGGGATGTCGCCGTAGGAGGAGCCGCTCCCATCGATCTCCGAGGAGGAGTAGCTGGCCGTCGAGCAGTCGGAGATGGTGACGGAGCTGCTGCCCATGAGGGCCAGCGTGGCGCCGTACTGGGGCCAGAGGTAGCGCGTCTTCTTGCCGGAGATGTTCCACCAGATGTCCGCGCCCTTGATCGAGACCTCGAGGCCCGCGTCGAGATCCCCGCGATAGCTGCTCCGTATCGTGAAGCTGCCCGTGCTGTACACGCCGCTGTCCGCGCCATCGCAGTCCATGTCGATGCCGTCGCCATAGCTGTCGGTCGCGGCAGGGTTGACGCCTGAGTCCGTGTCGTCGCAGTCGGTGGCGTAGGTCAGCTCCACGTAGCCGGTGGGCTGGTCGCAAGCTGTGGTCGTGGAGCTGGCATCTCCGTAGCCATCCGAGTCGTAATCGGCGTACCAGGTGTCCGCATCCAGGGCGTCGGCCTCGTCCGTCGAGCCGTCACAGTCGTCGTCGTAGCCGTTGCAGTACTCGTCGGCGTCGGGGCTGACCGCTGCGCTCGCGTCGTCGCAGTCCTCATCGTTCGAGACATAGCCCTTGGGTTGGTCGCAGGCGGTGGAGGTGACGGTGGAATCCCCGTAGCTGTCGGCGTCGCTGTCGCAGTACCAGGTGGCTGCGTCGACCGCGTCGTCCTCGTCCGTGCTCCCGTCGCAGTCGTCGTCGATGCCGTTGCAGTACTCGTCGGCGTCGGGGTTGACCGCCGCGTCGGTGTCGTCGCAGTCCCCATCCTTCTCGCTGAACCCGTCCTTATCGCCATCGTAGTCGGTGTCCGCGTCGGTATCCGCGTCGGTATCCGCGTCGGTGTCCGCGTCCGTGTCCGCGTCCGTGTCGGCGTCGGCGTCGGTGTCGGCGTCGGCGTCGGCATCGGCGTCCGCGTCGACATCGGCGTCGGCCTCGGCGACGGCCTCGGCGTCGGGGTCGGGCGCGGCGTCGGTGTCCGCGTCCGCCTCGGTGTCCGTATCCGCTGGTGTCTCCAGCTCTCCCATCCGGTCTCGATGCGTCGCGTCAGAAGCCCAGGGACAGCCCGTGGAGAGCAGCGCGAGGAGGAGCACAAGGCAGAAGCGCATGGTGAAAGCTTTGAAGGCCTGGAGTCCCTGCGAGTATACCGCAAGTCATGGAAGATATGGGGTCAGGTTGCCACCATTATCCTTTCTCCCTTACTCCGCATTGAAAGAGCACTACGGCAGATCCGTGGAGCACTGTGCTAGTCGTGCTCGTCACCATCCGGAACTACCGAAGCCATCCCGCGCTACCATAGGTTCAGGAAGACCTTATTCGATGCTGCCCCTCCTGCTGCTCGCCTGCTCCCCGGATCCGGTGCCACCGGTCCGCATCCCCAATGCCGCCCCCGTCATCCAGCGCCTGGCGTGGAGAACGCCCGCGGTCCGCACCGACTCGGTGCTGTCCGTGGACGTGGCCTTCTCCGACGCCGAGGGCGACCCGGTCGCGCTGAGCTACGCTTGGATGGTCAACGGCCTGACCGTGCCCGGCAACGGCCCCAGCCTGGATGGCACGCTGCGCTTCGAGCGGGGCGATCAGATCGCCGTGACCGTGACCCCAGCCGACCCCACCGGCCAGGGCCTGCCGGCCACCTTGGACGGGATGAGCGTCGACAACACGCTGCCCGACGCACCGCAGCTCGCCATCAGCCCCGACGATCCGGTCCGCGGCCTGCACGACCTGGTCTGCCAGGTCGTCGCCGACTCCAGCGACGCCGATGGCGACGCCTGCGGCTACCAGTACGCCTGGCTGGCCCAGGGCGAGACCCTCCATGAAGGCGCCTTGCTGCCCGCCGAGCTGACCGACCAGGCCGAGATCTGGGTCTGCAGCGTCACCCCCCACGACGGTCTGGACGAGGGGCAGCCTGCCAGGCGGGCCGTGGAGCCGCGCCCTCCGGAGGTCAGCGATCTGGATCCCTGGGTCCAGCCCCATGTCTTCGTCACCCCCCACGACGCGCAGCCCGGCGACGTGGTCACCGTGCGCTACGAAGGCGCGCTGGCCGACAGCGAGGGCGTCACCATGCGCTACGGTTGGAACGGCTGGGTCGACCTGCCTAGAACCAAGGGGCTCGTAGGCGCGCCGGATCCCTACGGCACCGATCTTTTCTACGCCCAGGCCGCCATGACGGCCGACGGCAGCGGCCACTCCCTGGACCTGACCCTGCCCCAGGGCGCACGCTCTCTGCACATGGTCTTTCTCGCGGACGACAGGCCCGGCGAGCTCGACGACAACGAGGGCCTGGAGTACCACCACGCCCTGGTCTTCCCCTACATCGGGCCCTTCCTCACCTGGAACGACCAGGCCAGGCCCGCCAACGGCGTGGTGGTGAGCTTCGAGACCTCGGAGCCCTGCCTGGGGGTCATCGCGCTGGGCACCGGGGAGGAACCCCTGCGGCTGATCGCCGGCCAGGCGCAGGACAGCCTGCACCACTTCGAGCTCAGCGACCTGGAACCGGACACCGAGTACTTCTACCAGGTGCACAGCAGCGCCGGCCGCTCCTCGGAGGTGTTCTCTTTTCGCACGGCACCGGCCCAGAGCGACAGCCTGGAATTCGTCGTGCTGGCCGACGTGCAGGACAACGGAGCCGAAAACGACCGCTGGCCCAGCGTGGCCCAGGCCATCCTGCAAGAGCGCGGCGATGCGGCGTTCGTGCTGGCCGTGGGGGACCTGGCCGCCGACGACAGGCCGGGCTGGTGGTGGCGTTTCTTCGACGGCGGCCGCGATCTGTTCGCCAGCGTGCCCCTGCTGCCCGTCGTGGGCAACCACGACACGCCCTTCTCGGCCTCCAACAGCGACGTGACCAGCTTCACCCGCTACTTCGACCTGCCCCAGGCCTGGGGCAGCGAGGTCTGCTACGCCCAGGACTACGGCCCCGCCCGCTTCTTGCTGCTCAGCTCGGAGACGCCGGAGGAGTTCGAAGTGGGCGGCGTGCAGCGCGACTGGCTCGAGCAGGAGCTGCTGGCCACCTGGGATGGCACGGAGCGCGTCGTGGAGTGGGTCTTCGCCGCCTGGCACCACCCGCCCTACGACATCGGTGGACGCTTCGCCAAGGACCAATCCACCTATCGGCCCATCACCGAGCTCTGCGATGGCTACGTGGACTGGGTCTTCACCGGGCATGAGCACATCTACCAGCGCTTCGCGCCCGTCCGCTACGAGGCGCAGGCGGCCGGGGCCTACGGCATCGGCCCTGAGGACGGCGTGGGCTACCTGGTCACACCCGCGGCCGGCGACTCCCTCTGGTCCTACCTGGTCAACCCCGAGTCCCCGGATGCCGACGCTCGGCCGCTGCTGAGCTTCCCCGAGCTGGACGAGGAGGTCACCGAGACCGACGTCGAGCACGGCTTCCTGACCGTGTCCATCGATGGCCCCTCCATCGTCATCGAGTCCTGGGGCATGGGCGACAGCGAGCAGCCCATGGATCCCTGGTTGCGGGACTCGGTCAGCTACAGCCACTGAGAGATCTCAGCCCTCCGCCAGCACCTCGAGCACCTTGGCCTCCAGCGCCGCCATGGAGAAGGGCTTCTGCAGCAGGTGCACGCCTTGCTCCAGCACGCCGTGCCGGCTGATCACGGCGGCCGGATAGCCGGACATGAAGAGCACCCGCATCTCGGGCCGCATGTTCGCCACCAGCTCGTAGAGCGAACGCCCGTCCATGCCGGGCAGGATGACATCTGTGAGCAGCAGGTGCAGGGGCTCATCCAGCTCCTCGATCACGGTCAGGGCCTGCTCCGCGTCGGCGGCAGCGTGCAACTGATAGCCGCGCTCGCCCAGCGCTTCGCAGATCATGGTGCGCACGGCGGGCTCATCTTCCACCACCAGGATGGTGTGGCGCCCTTGCAGCAGCTGCTTGCGCGGCGCGGGCGGCGCCTGGTCCTCGATGGTGGGCACCGCCTCGCTGCGCGGCAGGAAGACGCGCACGCAGGTGCCTTCATCGAGGGCGCTCTCGACCTCGATGCAACCGCCGTGCTGCTGGATCAGCCCGTGGACGGTGGACAGGCCCAGGCCCGTTCCCTTGCCCTGGTCCTTGGTGGTGAAGAAGGGCTCGAAGATGCGCCCCAGCGTGGCCTCGTCCATGCCCTCGCCGTCGTCGCGCACCGACAGCGCCACGTGGGGACCGACTGTGGCCTCGGGGTGGCGCTGCTGGAAGGCCTCGTCCAGATTGCGATTCGCGGTGCGGATGGTGATGCGCCCGCCCGCAGGCATGGCGTCGCGGGCGTTGACCACCAGGTTCATCAGCACGTGGTGGATATGCGAGGGATCGGCCCAGACCGCGCCAAGCTGCGGGTCCAGCTCGCTGACGATGGAGACGTCCTCGCCGATGATGCGTCGCACCATGGGCTCCACCTCCTCCACCACCTGGTTCAGGTGCACCGTCTGCATGCGCAGCACGCGCTTGCGCCCAAAGGCCAGCAGCTGCTTGGTCAGTTCCTGCGCCCGCTCCGCGGCGCCCAGGATGCGCTCCAGGTAGGACGCCAGCCCGCCCCCCGGCTCGGTCTTGAGCAAGCTCATCTCGGCGTAGCCCATGATGGGCGCCAGCAGGTTGTTCAGGTCGTGGGCCACGCCGCCGGCCAGGCGCCCCAGGGACTCGATGCGCTGCGCCTCCCGCAGGTTCTCCGACAGCCGCTGGCGCTCCTCCTCGGCCTCGATGCGCGCGGTGACATCGCGCACGACCACCACCAGGCTCGCTATTTCGCCTTCCTCCTCGACGGGGATGCCGCGGATCTCGGTGTGGACGGGGCCGTAGTTCGTGATCGCGCAGCTGGAGCTCTCCACGCTGCGCCCGCTATCGAAGGCCTGGCGCCAGCGGGCCAGGATCCTCTCCTCCAAGAAAGGCAGCACCTCGGCCACGGGCTGCGCCATCAGGGCGCCGCCGCCCAGCCCGTGCTTGGCCCGCCACCGCAAGAGCTCCTGGTTGAACATGGTCAAGCGCTGGCTGCGGTCCAGCACGAAGACGGCCTCGTCCATGGCCTCCATGGTGCTGCGGTAGAGGGTCTCGGAGCGCCGCAGGGCCTCCTCGGCGCGCTTGCGCTTGGAGATGTCGCGCAGCACGCAGAAGACGAACCTGCGGCCGTCGTCTTCCTGGAAGAGCCGCAGGGAGAACTCCACCGCGAAGGGCTCGGCCTTTCGGGGCTGGAAGAGCAGGTCCGCCGTGACGGGAAGGCCCTGATGCAGCAGGCGGTCCATGCACTGGCCGGCCTTGGCGCGGTCCTCGGCGCGCGCCATGAACTTGCTGAAGTGCTGGCCCTGCTCTTCATCCGGGTCGTAGCCGTAGAGGCCCACCTGAGGATTGCAGTAGGCCAGCCGACCCTCGGGATCCATGATGATCACGATGTCCGGAAGGTTTTCGGCCAGCAGGCGGTAGTGGCGCTCGCTGCGGCGCAAGGCCGCCTCGGACTGCAGGCGCGCCACGGCGCCGCCCATCTGGGCCGCCAGGCCCTCGAGCACGGTGCGCGCGTCGAGAGGCACCTCGCTCAGGCCGTGGGAGACCACCACGATGACGCCCAGGCGCCGCTCCTGGTGGGAGAAGGGCAGCGCGGCCAGCGCGCGGATCTGCGGATCGAGGCCGTAGGGCGTGCCAGCATCCCGCAGCTGACCGGCGTCGGCATAGGCCGGCAAGCCGCGCTGCACGATGCGCGCGTTGAGGCTGCTTGGCTCGAAGCGCCTCACTTGCGCGACGAAAGGGGGCTCCAATCCCCGGTGGCACGCGAGATCGATGCCGCCATCTTCCGTGCACAGGTAGATGCCGCCGCCCTGCATCTCGGAGGCTTCCAGGGCCAGTTCGAGGCACCTGCCCAGCGCCTCCTCCAGGTCTGAGGTGGTCCCCAGGGCCACGGCCAGCTCGCGCTGGGCCACGTAGCGCGCCTCTGCAGGCGTGCGGCCGACAGGAGCCGCACCGGCCTCCGCTGCGCCATCGCCTTCGTTCCGCAGGCGTTTTCTGTCGTCAGCCATGGTCAGCCCGGTCAGATCTCCCGCAATGCAGAGTATCGCATATCGCATCCTTTCGGTCGCACTATCTGCCGCTCCCGCCCAGCCGGGAACGTACCGTCTCCACGAAAGCGCGATCCGCGCGTCGCGAGACGATCGCCAGCGGAGAGTGACCCCGCAGGGCCGCCACCCGGAACATCCAGGCCAGAGCCAGGCCCGTGATCAGGAAGTTTGGCCAGGCGTTGAAGCCCCACTGGCCCTGCCAGCTCCACCCGTGCTCCGAGAAGGGAAACAGGTAGCGAATCGGCCAGCTGCAGCCATCGGGCCCGCGGGCCCCTGCCAGGTCGCAGAGCAGGTGCAGGTGGAAGGAGGCCAGGGCCAGGCCCGCGGCGCGCAGCCGGCGGCGGCCCAGGGCCAGGACCGCGCCACCGACGCAGAGCCCGAAGAGCAGGTTGTGCCCCAGCACGTGGTGGTACTCGCTCCACCAGTACAGGGTTCGCTCGCTGTCAGCGGTCAGCTTCTCCGCCACGATGCCCAGGCCGTCCAGGTCGGGAGCCACGCCCGCCAGGGTCACCAGGGCGCGATCTCGTCGCTGCAGGGGCGCCACCGTGGCCACGCCCCAGCCCAGCGCGAAGTGGGTGACGGGGTTCATGGACCCCCGTTCGCGTCGCGCACCAGATCCGCCACCAGGGGCCAGAAGCGCTCCGGCCGCTCGTTCATGACGTCGTGCCCGGTGTCGGGCAGCACCTCGCAGGGCACAGACTCTAGGCAGGCCAGCACCTCGGGCACGGCGCTGCGGGCGCCGGCCACGTAGCGCAGGCGCGCGGGCAGGTTCAAGAAGATGTCCAGCAGCTGGCCGCCGTCGGACCAGGCCACCACCGACAGGCAGGCCTGGTGGAAGGCTCGCGGGTCGCAGCTGCGCGCCCAGATCGCCCAGCGCTGGATGGTGGGATCCGGTGAGCGCGCGAAGGCCGCCAGCAGCCTGGGGAACTTGCGGTCTCGAAATTCCTCCCAGGGCAGCTCGGCCGAGCGTCGGCTGAGGATGCCGCAGTCCTCGGCCACCAGGTTGCCCTCGACGTCAGTGAACGAGGCCAGGGGCAGGCTGCCATCGCGCAGCAAGAGCAGGGCGGGGGCGCCCCCCATGCTGTGGGCCACCAGGTGCAGGCGTTCGAAGCTGCGTGTGGCCAGCAGCGCGGCCAGCACGGCGGCGCAGGTCTCCATGTCGCAGGCCAGGCCCTGGGGCAAGGAGGACTCGCCATGTCCAGGCAAGTCGGGCGCCAGCAGGGAGCAGCCCTGCAGCTCCGGGGCCGCCCACGCGCCTTCGAAGCATTCCTTGGCCACACCCAATCCGTGCACCATCAGCAGCAGGTCGGATCCGGCGCGGCGCTCCAACAGGGGGACGTCCAGGGCGCATTCTCCGATGCGAATTCTCTGAGAAGCGGCTGACATGCGGACCTCAGGGTACGAAGCGATAGCCAATTCCCCACACCGTGGACAGGTGCCGCCGGGTGGCGTCCTCGCCCAGCTTCTGGCGCAGGGCCGAGACGAAGTTGTCCACCGTGCGTTCGGTGCCCTGGTAGTCCTGGCCCCAGACGCCGGAGAGGATCTGCTCGCGCGTCAGCACGCGCTCGGGGCGCAGCATGAAGTAGTGCAGCAGGTCGAACTCGCGGGCGGTCAGCTCCACGGCGTTCTCGCCCACCCGCACGCGGCGCGTGTCCAGCTCCAGCTCGATGCTGCCGGCGCGCAGGGTCTGGCTGGGAGTGGGCTCCGAGGCCGTGGAGGCGCGCAGGGCGGCCCGGATACGAGCCAGCAGCTCGGCGATGCTGAAGGGCTTGGTGACGTAATCGTTGGCCCCCAGGTCCAGGCCGCGGATCTTGTCGCCCTCGGAACCCAGGGCCGTCAGCACCACCACGGGCAGGCTGGCGTCTTCATCCCGGATGCGGCGCAGAATGTCCAGCCCGTTCACCCCGGGCAGCATCAGGTCCAGTACCACCAGGTCGGGCTTGCCGCGCTCCAGCTCGGCCAGGCCGCGCCGGCCATCGGTGGCCGGGCGCACGCGGTAACCCTCTTTCTCCAGGTTCAGGGTCAGGCCCATCAGGAGCGAGGGGTCGTCTTCGATGACCAGGATGTCAGGGCTCATCCGGGGGGAACCTCCAGCGCTTGCTCAGGGGGCAGCGAGGGCAGGCGCACCTGGAAAAGGGCGCCGTCCCCCTCTCCGCTGACCAGTAGGATGCGGCCGCCGTGGGCCTTGACCACCAGGCGCGCCATGGCCAGGCCCAGGCCGCTGCCGCTGGCGGACTCCAGCTCACGCGCCGCGCTGCCGCGGTAGAACTTCTCGAAGACCCGGCGCTGCTCGCGGCGTGGAATGCCCGGTCCACGATCGGCCACCTCGACGACCACTTTTTTCTTCTCTTCTTGCACGCGCACGATCAGCACGCCGCCGGTCGCGCCGTACTTGACCGCGTTGCGCATCAGGTTGAGCAGGGTCTCCACCATGGCGGGCCGATCGGCCATCACAGCAGGGCTGTGGTCAGGCAGCTCCAGCCGCACCTCGACTCCCGTCTCTCGCAGCTGGCTGTCCATCTGGGCCAGGGCCTCGCCCACCAGGGCGTCCACACGCTCGGGCCGCAGGTCGTAGATGCGGCGGCCGGACTCCATGCGGCCCCAGGACAGCAGCCGCTCGATCATGCTGGTCAGTCGCGAGGTCTCCGCCGACACCGCCGCCAGGCAACGGGCCCGCTCCGGCCCGTCCACGTCGTTGCGCTCCAGGGTGTCCACGAACATGCGGATGCTGGCCAGAGGCGTGCGCAGCTCGTGGGAGACCTTGGAGACGAAATCCGTCTGCAGCTGGATCTGCCGCGCGTCGCGCCGCAGGATGGCCATGCCGATCACGCCGCCGGTGAAGACCGCGCTGGAGAAGATCAGCACCAGGATGCCCAAGACGATGTCGAAGCCGGCCCGCTGAAAGACGAGTATCAGGATGCCCACCGCCGACAGGAGCACGGTGGGGATGAAGGTGAAGATGATGGACGGGGAGTGCCGCACCTTTTCGCTCTATCCCGGATAGGGAGCACCGGCGTCCGTCAAGGGCCAGCCTGAGGAGATCCCCGCCATGTGCGCCGCCAACATCGAGTTCAAGGCCCGCTGCCCCGACCCCCAACGAGTGCGCCAGCGCCTGGCCGACCTCGGCATCCCCCTGGCGCGCGACATGCGCCAGAGGGACACCTACTTCGTCGTGCCCTGTGGCCGCCTCAAGCTGCGGCGCATCGACGACAGCGAGGCCGAGCTGATCCAGTACCAGCGCGCGGACCGTGCCGCCGCCCGCCAGTCCAGCTACCAGCTGGTGCCCGTGCCCGAGCCGGATCCGCTGGAGCGCGCCCTGGCCCGGGCCCTGGGCGTGCGCGTGGTGGTGGACAAGCGCCGGACGCTCTACCTGTGGGGCCGCACGCGCGTGCACCTGGACCAGGTGCGGGGCCTGGGATCGTTCCTGGAGCTGGAGACCGTCGTCACCGACCAGAGCCTGGAGGAGGCGCGCGCGGAGTGCGAGGCGGTGCGGAGGGAGCTGGGGGTGGAGGAGGGGGAGCTGTTGTCGGGGTCGTACGCCGACCTGCTGCTCGAGCTGGCGGGCTGACTTCGCGGCCTGAGGGTTCGTGCCGGGCGGTGTCTGCGTGCGACAACAGCTGTCGCAGGCCCGCTGCATACTGGGTTCGAGCCCGTGGCACGGAGAGCGAAATGGTCTTCGGAGATGAGCTGCCCTGGTGCGCGCTGTGGATCCTGCGTGTGCTGGCATTTCTCAGCAGAACCCAAAGTATGCGCCTCGGGATGCGGTATCTCGACGACTCGATATGCCGCGCGGCCGGCCTGCCCCGCTGGGAGAGAGACGATACGCAGCGTTTCGACCGCATCCGAGAGCGGCTGGAAGCCATGGAGCGCCGCCCCCTGGCACGAAAGGGATTCTTGTTCAGCTGCGCCGAGCAGCTGGGCGCGGCGCTCGGTCTGGACGCTTTCGAAAGGGAGCTGCTGGCGCTGGCCCTGGCCCAGGATGTTTTCCCAGCCGTGGGCGAGGCCTTCGAGGCCAGCGGAGCGCTGCCCCTCTGGGAGAGACAGCAGCTGGTGGCCACTACCATGGCGGTGGACGCAGATCGGGTCAGGCGAGCCTTGGCAGCTGATTCGACGCTGGCTGAGTCCCGCCTCGTTCGCTGGTCGAAGAGCTCGAGCGGGGCGCCCTTCGCAGTCTCCTCGATGCTGATCTCCGCCGTGAATCGCTACGAGCCTGGGGGTGCCTCCCTGCTGGATGCGCTGCTTTGCCCTCTCTCCGAGCCGCAGCTGAAGCTGGCCGACTACCCGCACCTCGCCAGAGACATCCACCGACTGTCCCGGCTGCTGCGTGCCGCCCTCGACACCGACGCTGCGGGCGTCGATCTGCTGCTGCACGGGCCCGCGGGCACGGGCAAGACGCAGCTCGCGCGGCTGCTGGCCGCCCAGGTCGGGGCGCAAGCCTACGAGGTTCCGGTCTGCGACGAGGATGGCGATCCCCATCGCGACCGTTTCGATGCCTGGGCCCTCTGCCAGCGGGTGCTGGCGCGCTCCGAACGCGCTCTGGTGGTCTTCGATGAGGCTGAAGACGCGTTTCCCGACCATGGTCCGCTGGCGCCGAAGAGCGGCCCGACCAAGGGCTGGGTCACACGTCAGCTCCAGTCACATTCTGTGCCCACCATCTGGATCGCAAACCGCATCTCGCACCTCGACCGGGCATACCTGCGCCGCTTCGACATAGTGCTGGAGATGGCCACGCCGCCGCGCCGCGTACGACTGCGCATGTTGCAGCGCCACCTCGCAGACATTCACCTGCCAGTTTCGGTCCACGAACACCTGGCAGCCGATGCGCGGCTCGTGCCAGCGCACCTGGGCAGCGCCGCGCGCGTGCTGGAGCTGGTGGGTCCGGGCGATCCGAGCGATGCCGAGGAGACGCTCGAGGCGGCGCTGCGGCCCCAGCTGGATTTCTTGGGGCGTCCGCCCCAACCTCCCTACTCAGCCGCCCTTTCCTGGGACGCCAGGATACCGCGCACCAGCCACGATCTCGAGGATCTTGAACGCGGCTTGATCCGCACGAAGCGCGGCACCATCTGCCTGTACGGCCCGCCTGGTACGGGCAAGACCGCATGGGCGCACCACCTGGCTCGAAGCTGCGACAGGCCGCTGAACGTCCACGGCGCGTCGGACCTGCTCAGCTGCTGGCTCGGTGAAACCGAGAAGAACCTGGCCAAGGCCTTCCGCAGCGCTACCGAAGACGAGGCCATCCTGTTGCTGGACGAAGCCGACTCCCTGCTCCGCGACCGTTCCACCGCGCTGCGAAGCTGGGAGGTGACCCAGGTCAACGAGCTGCTCGTCCAGCTGGAGCGATTCCGCGGGATCGTGCTGTGCGCCACCAACCGCATCGAGGATCTGGATCGGGCTGCGCTGCGGCGCTTCGCCGTCAAGATCCGCTTTGCACCGCCTGGCCGCAGAGGACGGCGGCTGCTCGTACTGCGGGCGCTGGAACGCCTCGCCGCGCCGGTGCCATCTGACGACGCGCTGCGTGTGCTGGACAGCCTGGATGGGATCACGCCCGGCAGCGTGACCGCGGCGTTCAAGCAGCTGGAGCTGCTTGGGGAGGGCAGCTTCGAGGCCCTGGTGGAGCTGCTCACCCAGGATCGGTCCTTGAAACGACGCCGGCAGGTGGGATTTCGTTGAGAGTCGGGCGTGGTCGCTCAGTCGTAGCAGGCCGCAGCCGTGGCCAGCTCCGCGGCGATCTCCTCCCGCAGCCAGCCGGGCTCCAGCACCTCCAGCGCGCTGCCGTAGGACAGCAGCCAGGAGCGCGTGCTGTGCGAATCGGGCAGCTCCGTGCGCAGGAGCACGTGGCTCGGGCCGTCGTCCTGCAATGAGGTGTTGCGGCCCGGGGGCGCCTCGTACAGGCGGTGCGCGGCCACGCGCTCGGCTCGTGCCAACAGGCTCACCGGCTGCCTCGAAAACAGAAAGCCGGGCTCGCCGCTGGCGAGGTAGGCATCGAGGTCGAAGCCGGGCGGCTCGCGCCTTGGCTGGACCAGCACTTCTGCCCTGACTACGCGAGACAGGACGAGGGTGATCACCAGCTCGCGCCCCTCGGCGACGCAAGCCAGGTAGACCAGCGGCCCACGGAAGAGCAGGCCCAGGGGGTGCACGTCGAGGCTGCGCGCATGCTCTGCGCCGCGACTGCGGTAGTCCGCCCGCAGCATGCGCTCCTCGAGCAGCGCAGCGTAGACCGCGTCGAGCACCTCGGCGTCCACGTGCGGCGGGCGCTCCACCACGAAGTCGGGAATCACGCGCAGCTTGCCGGGCCAGCGGGCCAGGGCGTTGTCGCCCAGCGCGGCCAGCACCGCCGTGGCGCGCTGCAGGTGGGGCTCCAGCTCGCGCCAGGTGCAGCGGGGCATGAGCTTTGAAAGGTGGCTGCCCACCAGCCTGAAGGTCATGGCCGTGCGGGGATCCATGGCGGGCAGGTCGAAGGGCGCGGCGTCGCGCATCCAGGACCAGCCGTAGGGCTTGGAGCGTTCGTCGCAGGTCAGGGGGAAGATGGCTGACAGCGCGTGCAGGTCGCGCTGGATGCTGCGCCGGCTGACGTGCACGCCGTGGTCTTGCAGGCGGGCCTCCAGCGTGGCCGTGTCGATCTTGCGCGGGGCGCGGGGGATGGCGCTCAGCAGCAACCAGTGGCGGGTGATGATGGTGTGGGAGGGCATGTTCTGGCAGAGTATGGCATGCTCGTTTTGCACGGGCGACCGTCGGTGCTTCGATGGCTCTATTGAATTTCGGTCGCAACGGCCGTTTCTGTTACCAACAGCGCCTCCCTCCAGGACCGGGCCTGATGAAGCTGAGCCAGCTTCTGGGAGAGACCGTACGCTCCTTCGCGAGTCACTCCTGCTACTTCTACGAGCGTTGCCGAGAGCTGCCCTTCGCCTACGCGGAACGCCAGGTGCACTCGGTCCTCTTTCCCGCGATCCTGGATGTCGTCTATCGCGACGAGGGCTACGCATTCCTGGAGCAGCCCGTCGCTCGGGCTCCAGGCGGCCCTGGAGCTGAAGAGCCCACCGGCTGGGCGGATTACTGGATCGTGCACCGCAAGCACGTGGTGCTGGCAGAGGTCAAGCACGGCTGGAACGCCTTGCGCACCGATGAGCCGACCCAGAGAATAGTCGGAAAATGGGAGACCTGTCTAAAGCAGCTCAACACGCTGGTTGCGAAGGAGGGAGCGCCTCGTATGCTCGCTCCGGGCGAACACGCCCACGTCCTCGGCCTGCTGATCGCGATCCACTTCTACGGCGGACAGGATGTTCCAGCTCGACCGTCGAAGGAGGAAGCCTGGGATGCGCATCGAAGATTGATCCGCCGCCTGCCTGTCAGGATGGCGACGACCGAATGGCCAATCCGTTGGCACGGCGTCTGGCGGGTTCCGCCTCGCCTGGAGGTGGATTGGGCGGGCGATGACCAGCCGCGGCTGCATTGCCCTGCGGTGTCGTTCGTGGCGGCGGCGGAGCCCGTTCGCGCGGAATGCTGAGAGCACGGGGGCATGGTCAACGAGCCATGTCCTGGCGGAACCGCGACCGACTCGCTCGAAACGGCGCGCCACTTCGGCCATCAAGCTGCGCGGTCGCAGCCTCGTTCGGGCTTCTCGCCCTTGCGCGAGTCGTTCAGCCACAAACAGCCCTCGTGCAGCTCGTCGCCCTTTTCTTGGCAGAGCTGCCGGGGGCTATGCTCCTTTGGGCTGATCAGACCGGAATATTCCGCACCATCCACGCTGGCGCCATGCGCTGATCGTCCCCGATGCGCACCTGCTGACGGCCACGAGGGACGCGCCCTCTCTCAGGAGGCTCGATGGGGCCCCACAGGCCCCGAAGAAGAGGCCAGCTACCCGGTGGCCCTTCGAATTCCCTCAGGTCGCCGTGCTCCAGTTCCCCTTGCTCCCCCCAGATGCTGGCCACCACTGCCAGGGGCTCACCGAAGCCCCGCTTCCAGCGCAACTCGCCGTCCTGGTCCCGGCTGACGTGCAGCACGTCCTTGTGGACCATCGCGTGGTGAGTTGAGCAGAGGCAGACGAGGTTCCCCGGATCGTGCGAACGACTGCGCGTCCATGGGTCGATATGGTGCAGTTCAATATGTTTATTGTGGCGACAGCCGGGCACTTGGTAGCGACCGCCGTCGCGGATGAGCACGGCTCGTCGGATGACCGGGGGGATGGTGCGGCTCTTGTGTCCGGGGATACCAGCGGTGAAGCGCCCTCCATTCATTGCTCGTCAGCCACCAACGTGCTTGGCGCGCTCTATGCTCAACTTGAGGCAGGCCTACGGGGTAGGTGCTGCATCGCGGCCAGACCCAGGGCTATCTCGCGGCCCGCGCGGCCTTCGGTCCAGTCCTTCTGGCAACACGGACAGCGGTGCTCGATGATCCTGTAGTTGATGGAGTAGGCGTTCTCGCCGCGGGGAAGCTGTTGGGGGAGGTGCTCGCCGTGGTCGCTGTCTTCGTTGGCGCCGCGGTACACCTGTGCCGTGGGCCGGGTGTCCTCGGCGGCGCGGTCATCACAGCACACGTGTGCCGCCGACGGGGCGTTCTCGCTAGCGGCGTCTTCGCCACACACGTGCGCTGTGGGCGGGACGTTCTCGCTGGCGTTGTCTTTGCCACACACGTGCGCTGTGGGCGGGGCGTTCTCGCTGGTGTCGTCTTCGCCGCACACATGTACCTTGGGCTGGGTGCCCTCGTCCTCCGCGTCTTCGCCGCATCCGTGTGCCGTAGCGTGGCCGTCTTCGCTGGCCGCGTTCCGGAAACCCTCGGGATCCGGCCCGTCGTCGCTGGCACCGCCTTCGTCCGCCAGCAGGTCGCCGTCGAGGCACAGCTCGGCCATGTACAGCAGGAGCTGGCTGGCGGACATGTCCGGATCGTCGAGTTGGTGGCGGAGCAGGGCCAAGGCCTGCATCAGGCGCTCGAAGTGGAAGGGGTCGAGCCGGAACCGGGCCCAGATGTGCCGCGGGGGCTCCCACTCCTCAGCCGGATCGGGTGGCGCGTCGCCTCTGCTGGCGCGGGCAACCAGATCCTCAAGCTCCCGGCTGTTGAGCTGCAGCGCGCGCCTTACCCATGCCCCTTCCGTCTCCGCCGTGGCCACCTGAAGCGCCCTCCATTCGCTGCTCGTCAGCCACCGACATATTTGGCGCGCTCTATGCCCAACTTGAGGGAGGCAGTCGGTGTACGCGCCTTGGTCCAGCCCAACGCTCCGGCGCAAAGGGCCGCGTCCAGCGTCGGCAGATCGGGCAGCAGCCGGCCAAGCCGCGCCAGCTGCCTGGTCTTGCCGGGACGGAAACCGAAGGCCTGCTCCCCGTACTCCACGAGTCCGGCGTAGCCCAGTTCGCGGTAGAGCCGGCCGCGTTGCATGGCAGCCATCCCCGCAGCGATATCCCGCACGGCCTGGCGCTCGATGCGCACGAGAGCGCGGATGCGGGCGTGCAGCGCAGCGGCTTGGACGCTGGGATTCGGCTTGTCGCAGGCTTCTGCGGATGGCGGCGGGGCCAGCGGATCCCCCCCCTTGCCTGGCGCTTCGTCTTGGTCACCACTGACCTCGCGAGCGGGTGGCAGGTGGGACTCGTGGACGTGTTCGTCTTGCATGGTCGCTCCCTCGCAGGCTCTGCGGAGGTGGCTGCCGCTGTGGAGCACAGCCCCGATCTTGGTACGCCAGAGCAGGCGGTCACATGACGGGGTTCTTCCGTCGCAGTAGGCACCACTTAACCCACCCGTCGCCTGAAGGCGGGCTTTTTCTGCGCTTTTTCGCCCGTCTTCCGTGCGGTGCTCCAGTGCATGGAGTGTTTGCTGGTGGGGTGATCCGCGCAGTGCGGCTGGGTGGGTGGGGGACTACGCAGTCCGAGGGCGATCCCGGCCGTGTCCGCTCCGCGGGAGCATCTCGTTCGGGTTCACAATGTCTCCTGGTCGCAGGTCGCCTTGGGTGCCTGACCGGCCCCCTGCGCGCGAAACACTCGGCCAGCTCCGCGGCGTCATATGCTGTCATATGACCACCTCATCTCAACAGGCGCTACGTTGAGTCCACCAGGCCGCACCGCCGCGGCCCACACCGAGCGGAAGACGGCGCAGGAATCTCCCGGCGCCACCACCACGCACCCCTGCGAGGTCACCATGTCCAGCATTCCTCACTACGATCCCAACGCCCCGTACGCCGACGAGGACTACGTCCGCGAGAACTTCGAGGACAAGCTCGGCACTGTCGGCGATGCCAGCTTCCATCGCAAGCTCGTGGCTCTGTGGCGCTACCTGCTCGACGCTCCCCCGGCGGCCGATCTGGCTCTGATCCTCTTCGCCCTCGGGTACTTCATCTTTCCCTTCGATGCCATCCCCGACGTGCTCCCCGTCGTGGGCTGGCTGGACGACATCGCGGTAGTCACCGCCGTGATCGCCGCCCTGGGCTGCCGCCTCGACGCCTACCTCGACCGTTGATTCCTCCTGGCCCCGGCCTTCCTGGCCGGGACCCTCCACGACGCCTCGGAGCTTCTCATGAGCCGACCAGCCATCAGCTACCACGCGCGTGTCAGGGCCATGCAGCGCCTGGGCTGCAGGAACCACAGGCAGGCTCAGCTGAAGCTTCGCCACGTCTACCGGCGCAGCCAGGTGCTGCCCCACAGGATCGGCTACCGCCTGGCCACCGGCCAGGCCGAACCCCGCGGATGGCGCAGAAACAGCGAGTACCGGGTCTATGGCGACTGCTTCCTGATCTGCTCTGGCAGACACGTGATCACCTGCTGGCGTCTCGACGAGATCGAGCTGGCATCCCTGCTCACCTGGCAGATCGTCGGAGCGTGGCTGCCTGACGGCGCCGGTCGCCCGGATCCGAGCCTGGCCAAGGCCGCCTGACCCCGCTTTCCCGAGAGGTGCCCACCATGCTTCCCAACCCCATCGCTCTGGGCCCCGAGGCCATCGATAGCTGGTGCAGCTGGTTCTCCCAACAGCTCGAAGAGCGCGGCCGAGCGAATGTCTATTACGCCTTCGACAAGGAGTTGCGCCGAAAGGGCATTGACAAGCTGGGATACGGGACGATCAAAAACTACATCACCCTTCTCAAGAAAGGCAACGAGGAGCGGCTGAACCAGTTCCTGAGCCCTGACTACGCGGGCTACCTGGAGGCCCTCGAGAAGGCCCTCGGGGAACCGGGTTGCATCAAGAGCTTCCTGGGGACCATCGATCCGGAAGGGCCGAGGTTCCGGCTCCCTCTCCCCGGATTCCCCCTGGAGCCCTCGGTGCCAGTGGACGCTGCGTGCTTGGAGCCCGCGACCTTGGCCATCGACATCAACGGCAGCCCCCGTGCGCATTGGCGCGATCTGGATCCCCACCAGCCGCTGCTAATCGTCCGCGGCAACCCGGAGCAGCGAAAACAGATGCTGATCCGGATCCGCGGCTGGCTCGAGGAGTCTGGCCGTCACCCCATCCCTCCAAGCCGAGCCGGCGCCCTCTCGAGTCGCCACGCCTTGATCATCGAAGAGGGCGGGGCAGACCTGTCGGGCGCCCTCCGAGCGGGGGTGCGCGACGCGCTGCACAGAGCCGGTGAGCACGAGCGCGCCGTCGTGGTCACCCTGCAGGACGCCTCGGATCTACCGGAGTGGCTGAAACACCCCGATCGGAATCAGCAGGAAGAACTCATCGACTCCGAGGGCGCACCGCACGCGCCAAGCCCGTTCTCCAACTCTCAGACCATCGAGATCAGCGGGCCAGGAAGGGCACAAGCCAGTCTGTTGCTGCAAGGCTTCGCCGAACACTTGCCGAGGTCCCGTTGGCGGGCCCTGGTGGGGCGGAGCCGGACCCTGTCCTCAAGGATCGAAGGAGGCCAGATGGACAAGCGGCTCAGCGGACTGGAGGACATGGAGCAGCTCGGCGTGCTCCTGCGCTGCTCCCTCGAACCGCCCGAGGCCGCGAAGACCATCAGGCGAGGGGGTAAGGTCCCTGGCCCCTCGGAGCTGGTTCACGCCGTCGTGCGCCTCGCAGCCGAGCGGCTCCAGGCACAGGGGAACCACAGCGCCGCGCATCTCGTCGTGGAGTCGGGCGCCGAGTTCATCCACCGGGCTCTTGGGGTCGCCCTGCAGCGCCCTGGGCCCCTGATCCTGGAACACGAGGCACTCGCCGTCTTGGCCCCCGGCTCCCTGGACGACCTCGAACTCGAAGCCTGGCAGCTGAGGCGCGTCCGGGAGCGCATGAGCTTTCGCGACCAGCCCGAGCCGCGGAGCGTCGCCGAGGCGCTCGCCCTCGGTGGAGTGCTGGAACCTTCGCCCGAGGGCTGGCGCTTCCGCTTCCTCCCCCTGCTCATCCGCGGCTGGCAGCCCGAGCCCGAGCGCGACCTCGAAGCCGTGTTCGTCCTCTCCCTGCTCACCGATCCCAGCCGCGAGGCTGTGCTGATGGCCGCGGCCGAGGCAAAGCCCGAGCAGGTGACACGCATCCTCGCCGCCCTGTCTTCCCGTGAGCTGGTCGCCGCGCTTCCCATGGTGGTGCGCCTGTGCGGTCAGCTGGCTTGGCGCGGTGCGCAATCCGAAAGGGAGCTGCTCGCCCGCCGTTGCCTCGTGGCGCTGGCGGTGTTCGCTCCAGGCGCCTGGTCCTGCCCCCGGGGATTCCATGGCGTCGAGCTCCTCGCTGCGCACGGCCCACACCCAGAGGAGTTCCAGCTCGACGCATGGCAGGATCTCGTCAGCACCCTGCGGTGCGCCTTCGACTCGCTGGAGAGCGATCCGCCCGACCGTGGTGAGTTGGAGCGCGAGGCTGAGCTGCTCTGCGAGGAGCTGGCCATCCGTCCGGTGGAGCTCACCTCGAACGACTGGGAGATCCTCCTGCAGCTCGCGTTCAGGACAGCCCGGGACAGCGCCAGGCCCAGCAGCTGGGCCCACCTGGGGGAGGGCCCGGAGGAAGGATGGGGCCACGGTGACGCGGTCCACGCCAGCACCCTCTGGCTCTCCCGGAGCTGCCCGGCCGTGGACTCCGCCCTCCGTTTGGCGCTCGGCGCCTCGGACATGGGCCCCGATCGGGACTGGCTGCGCGCGGTGCTCAGCTGCAGCACCCGCCTGGGTCGCGGTCTGCTGGCATCCGCCTTGGTCTACGAGCCCGATCCCGAGCGGGGCGCGCTGCTCGAGCGGTGGCTGGATGCCGTCATCTTGCTCCTCGCCCTCGACCGGGATGCGGCGGAGCAGGTCCTGCGAGAGGCCTTCGCCTACGCCTGCTGGATGAGCAGCGAAGGATACTGCCCGCCGTACTCCGAACTCGACGACCGAGGCTCGGCGGAGATCCTCGAGGGGAAGGATGGCGTCCCCTTTCTGAAGGTCGATTCCCTGGTGTTCGACGCCCAGCGTGCCCTCCAGGCGACCTGTCGAGATCAGGCCGTCGAGGACTGGCGAAATCAGGTTGAGGACTTCGGCCCCATGTTCCAGCCCCGGTCGGCGCGACGGCCCTGGGCGTCCGCCCAGGGCGACGAGGCAGGCGAACCGGTGTCGACGCTGGGAGCGGCCTGCCTGGACCGGAGATACCGCACAGAGCTCCGAGAGGCGGTCCTGCCTATGCTCGCCGCAGCCATCATCTCCGCTCGCGGGCCCTGGCACAGCTTCACCAGCCTGCCCCTCCAGTGTCGCAAGCTGCTGTACGCCCGACTGGACCACAAGCAAGCTGCCGACGGATTTTCCACGGACGAGCTGCTTCCCGCCCTGCAGGAGGCAGAGCGGCTCTTCCTGCCGCTCCGCCTGATCCGCGCGATCCTCGTCCGACACCTCCATGCGTATGTGCCACCGATGCCCACCCCGCAGCACCGCAACATGGCAGCATGGGAGGCCTTCCTGCGCAAGACCGGCGGGTGGAGAGACGGTCGGGCGGATCTGCTGGCTTCACTGCTCGAGCTACGACCCTGCAGTGAGGGCGGCGCCGTCCCCGTACCCCACCCCGACGACCTGCCGCTCCTGCTCCGCTCGGAGGCCGGCCGCAAGCTGATCACCAGGCTCCCGGCCGGGGCGGCACGCGAGGAGATCCTCGCCCTGCTGCCCGAGGTCTACGGCCCCTTCGAGGGCAGGCGCCGCCGGTACGATCCTCCACGCCGACGCCTCTCGAGCCGTGAACCTCCACCGCTTCCCGAGGATCTGACCAGCTGGCTCATCAAGCTCCTGCTGGAGTCCGTAGAGGCTGACACCGCCGATGCGCTCACCGATGGTGTCGCCAGGATCGTCACGCTCCGCCTTGGGGCCGTGCCCGAAGTCCGAGCCTACCTTCGGCACCGGCGCGACGCCCTGCTGGAGGACGAGGCCTCTGTCGTGGAGCTGCTGGGAATGCTGTTGGAGGACGAGCCGAGCGACGAGCTCGCCGACGAGATGCTCGGCCTCGTCTCCACCCGGGGGCTCGCCGAGGCCATCGCGCGCGGCTGCCACGCTCCCGCAGCCTGGCGTCACTGCGTGGCCACCCGCCCGGCCGATCTGTTCGAGGCCCTGCAAGAGGCGGAGGCCAGGCGCGCCGAGAGCGACTCCAAATGGAAACCGCTCATGGGTTCAGCAGCCCCGAGGCCCCCCACCCAGCCAAGGCCCACCAGGACGGTCAGGTGGAGAGGGCAGGCGAGGGAGGAGCTTCCTGCTCCAGCCGTCTCGATCTTCGAGGCCTTCCTGGGGGACGACGAGTTCCCGCGCGCCAGCATCTTGATCCAGGGTGACGCTCCCCACGTCGCTTTCTTCCGCGACTGGCTCCTCCTCGGTCGCGAGGACCTCCACGATCAGCTCCTGGAGTGGCTCGCCACCGGCCACGTCGCTCCAAACGCCGACTGGGCGCAGAGCTTCGCGCGCTGGGGCCCGAGGACCCTCATCGCCCAGCTGGCCGAGCGAAATCCCTCATGGGGAGCGGACACGCCCCGCTTCTGGTGGGAGCTGGCCTTGGCCTGTGAGCCCGGCGCAAAGCGCGATGGCGCCTGGAGCGCCTACCTGCGGGCGACCGTGGAGCCCCTGCCGGGCGCACATGGAAGCTAGTCCCCCAGCTCCTCCCCCAAAATCGTCATCCCCGCCAGCATGCCCGACGACAGCACCGCCGACTGGCCGCCCCCAGGGAAGGTCCAGGCGCCCGACAGCAGCAGGTTCTCGATAGGGGTCTGCTGGGGCAGTCGATTGCCCATGCTCTGCTCGGGGGTGTTGTCCCAGCCGAAGATGGTGCCCATGGGGTTGAGGGTGAAGCCCTCCATGGTCAGGGGTGAGCCCACCTCAACCACCTCCACGTGGTCGGTCAAGCCGGGCAGGATATCCGCCTCGGCCCGCGCCACCAACGCCAGGCCAACCTCTTCCTTCAGAGCGTCGTAGGTGGCGTGGCTCTCGGACCAGTGCCACTGCTCCTGCCAGTCGTAGGCCATGATCGAGGTGAGGCAGATGGTGTTCTTGCCAGCGGGCGCAGCTTGCGGGTCCAGCATGGTGTAGTTGGCGATGGCGTAGGGCGCATTGGCGATGTCCGAGTCCGTGTACCACTGGAAGTTCTCCTGCTGCGAGTAGCTCTGGGAGAACATCACCTCGTGGCAGTCGCCGAACAGGGCGCTGTAGTCGTGGTCCACGCCCAGGCAGACCTGAAAAGCCGACAGGCCCACCAGCAGCGACTCGTCGTTGCCCTGTTCCAGCTTGGCCGCGTAGAAGGGAGAGTCCGCATCGTCGGGCATGTGCTCGGCCCCCACCATGTCCAGCAGCGTGGCCGGGGCGTTGGCGTTGGACACCACCCAGCGGGCGTCGAAGCAGGCGCCATCGGCGGTGCGCACGGTGCTGGCCCGGCCGTCCTGCACGTCGATGGCCGTGACCAGGCTGTCCAGCCTGATCTGGCCGCCGTGTTCCTCCATCACCTGGGCCAGGGCGTCGCTGACCGCCTGGGAACCACCCTCGAAGTAGTAGTACCCGCCGATGTGGTAGTTGTTCCACATCACCATGAAGAAGAGCGCGGCCACCTCGTCCGGCGATGCCCCGGCGAAGCCGGCCAGCTGGGTCCAGATCGTGACCAGCTTCTGATCCGAGATGTGCTCGGCCAAAAACTCGGACAGGGTGGTGCTCTCCATGTACTGCTGCACCAGCATCAGCTCGTCGTACAGGTCGCGGGTGGCGATCTCGTTCAGGAAGTCCTGGGCGTCCTCGCCCTCGATGTCCCTGCCCGAGTACTGGTAGTCCAGGATCACCCGCATCACCTCGTCCACCGCCAGCATGGTGTCGAAGAGCGAGTCGATGCCCTCGGCCTCGTGGGGAAAGACCTCCTGCAGCAGGGCGCGGTACTCCTCCACGTCGGCCGGCACCGAGAACTGGTGCTCGGCCTCGGGGTAGGCCACGGTGTACATGGGATCGGCCCGCACCGGCTCCACCAGGCCCCAGATGCCCAGCTCCTGGAAGGCCGCCACGTTCATGCCCCTGGTCCAGTCCGGGTCGGATTTCATGGGCTCCGGATCCAGGGCATCCATGGCGTGCAGGGACACCTCGAAGCGGTAGTCGCCACGGGTGAAGTTGGTCATATAGCCGCCCACCTTGTGATGCCTCTCCAGCAGCAGCACGTCCATGCCGTAGCGAGACAGCATGGCCGCCGCGGACAGCCCGCCGCCGCCCGCGCCGATCACCACCACGTCGTAGCTCTCGCTGACGGCGCAGCTGCCGTCGCCTGAGCTCTGGTAGCCGTGGCAGGCGCGGCAATCCCCTGGGCTGGCGGGCGCGAAGGAGGCGTGGCTGGACTGGTGGCAGGCGGCGCAGCCCTGGTCCGCGTGGGCGGCCGGGCGCAGGGGCGCGCCGTTGTCGCCGTGGCAGGTGACGCACTGGGCGTTGGCCTAGCCCGCCTGGTCGTGCGCGGCCTGATGACAGGCGGCGCAGTCGGCCTGGGCCCAGCCCGGGTGGGCACCGTCCAGGACGGCGCTGGCCACCTCGGGGGTGGCGGAGCTGACGACATCAGGGACGCTGGCGCTGTCCTCCGTGTCATCCTTGCAGGCGAAGAGGAGCAGGAGCGAGGGGAGAAGAAGAGGCCGGAGCATCACGGGTCATCCTGTTTTTTTTCAGCAATTCCTTCGGGACGGTGGACCAATCTATCGCGCGGATGATATCAATGATGACCCTGAAAACCCCGAGCTCGGAGAATCCGATGAAACGCACCCTCTTACTGGCCCTGCTCGCGCTGCCCATCGTCGCCTGCGACGACGCTGAGGACACGGGCGGCGGCGAAGCCGACACCGACACCGACACCGACACGGATACCGACACCGACACCGACACCGATGCGGACACCGATGCGGACACCGATGCGGACACCGACACCGATGCCGACGCGGACAGCGATCCCTCCATGCTGCAGCTCTCGGGGCAGTTCACGCGCTCGGCCGATCCCAGCAACGGCCTGCCCGCGGCGGGCTGGGCCTGCATCGCCGTGGTGAGCGAGTGTCCCTCCATGAGCAACCTGGGCATCGTGGACAGCTACAACGGCGCGTCCATCCCCGACGTCGACCTGACCGACGACTCCGCCGCGGTGCCTTTCGCGGCTGAGATCGATCCCGCCGGCCTGAGCGACGGCCAGACCTACGCCCTGTCGGGCTACCTGGACAGCAACGGGGACTGCTCCGACGAGTACCCCGAGACGGGTGAGCTGATCAGCTTCGAGGACTGCCCCAGCTTCGTCTTCCAGCCTGGACAGCCCGTCGATAACGTGGCCTTCGACTTCAACTTCGCGATGCCGTTCTAAGCGCTACAGGTAGAATGTCACCCGCATGGTCCAGGCGTCGTTGTCGTTGTACAGCCCCAAGGGGCCGCCCTGGTAGCGCATCAGGCCGTCCAGGGTGCGCGGCGTGTCCTTCTCGGCGATGAAGACGAAGGCGCCCAGGGCCAGCTCCAGGCTGTCCCGCGGGCGCCAGGTGATCTCGGGCTTGAACATGCCCTCGTCACGCAGCGGCTCCCAGAGCAGGCCCAGCTCAGGCTTCAGGCGCTCGCGGAACAGGTTGAGACGCACGAAGATCGCGGTCAGCACCTCGTCTTCGTCGCGGGCCAGCAGGGGCGCGTTCACCTCGGTCAGGCGCCGCCAGTTGGCCTCCATCACCAGCTGCAGCTCGGGGATGCGCATCCAATCCAGGCCCAGCCCCAGGCCCAGTTCGGGTGAAGTGGCGCCCGCGAAGCGTGTGGTCAGCACGCCGCGGCTCGAGAAACCCACGGCCTCGGCTCGCAAGCCCAGGTTTCGCACCGTAGTGGCGGCGTCCAGGCCCACCATCCAGGTGCGGGGGTAGTCCATGGTCAGGAAGGGATCCCCCGAGTTCAGGAAGGCGCCCATCTCCTCCGTGCTGGGCCATTCCTGGGTGGCCGACCACTTCACCACCTCGGACGCCAGCTCGATATTGGGCTGGTCCTCGCGGATGTAGGCCACCATCAGCGATCCGTCGGCGCGCGGCGCCTCCCAGGCCATGCGTCCAGCGGTCTCCAAGCCCTCGCCGAAGCGCCAGGTCTCGCCCGTGGCCGCCATGGCCTGGTCGATGGCCCACCAGGTGGAGGGATCGGCGTCGTCCAGGCGCTGCTGGGCCACCGCCATCAGCTGGGCGAAGGCCGCAGCTGTCATGGGATCCCCGCCCCACGAGGTCGTGCTGCCCAGCACGTCCTGGAAGAGCCCGTTGGGAAACACGCCCCAGTCCGTGCCGATGCTGCGCATGCGCGCCGGTACGTGGAAGGGAATCAGGTAGAGCTGGCCGCGGATGGCGGGCGGGCCCACCTCGACGCGCGCCATGGGGATGGCCACGCGGAAGCTGCCCTCGGGCAGCAGCGGACCGTAGCGCAGATCGCGTGGGTTGAGCACGTCCACCAGGTCGGCGCTCTCCAGCTTGCCCCAGCGCGCCACCTGCTGGCCCAGCCGAAAGCGGAAGGGGCCAAGGGGCCGATCCACGTAGATCTTGTCGGGCCGAAAACCCCAGTGCACCTCGGTGTCCGGACCGGTGTGCATATTGTGCTCGCCGGTGAAGCCCAGTACCACGCGGCCGCCGCGCACCGTCCTCCAGCGCGCCTCCATCTGCACGAAGGAGAGGGTCTCCAGGATGTCTTCGTAGTCCGCGGACTCGGCCGCCATGTCCAGGGCCATCAGGTTGTGCCAGGCGGCCTTGGTGCGTAGATCGTAGGGGCCGGTGGGCTTGTCGGCCGCTGCGGACGCAGCCGTCAGCAGCAGGGCCGGGGCCAGGCTCGCCATGAACGCGCTAGCCGTTCTGTTCCAGGTAGGCCGCGGTGAACATGTCGTCGGGCAGGTCTTCGGCCGGCACGTTGACCTGCACCTTCTCCACCTCCATGCGGGTGGAGGAGCCGCGCTTGGCGTCCTTCATCACCGAGAGCATGGGCACGGGCACGCCGTCGTGGGTCTCCACCTTCTCCACCACCAGCTCGCGGGCCAGCTCGTCCTTCTTGTCGTAGTACTGCACGTGGCGCAGCACGGCGTCGGCCTTGGAGATGCGGGAGACCATGCGGGTCCAGTCCGAGCCGCCGCCGCTGGTGGTCTCGATGACCCACTCGTCGGCGGTCTCTTCCTTCATGACGTGCACGTCGCCGGCGCCATCGTCCAGCTCGAAATCCTCGAAGCGGAAGTCGCTGCCCATGAAGGAGCGATTGCGGGCGCTTCCGGCCACCCGGTTGACCCGCTCCATGGCGGGCAGGTAGAGCAGCTGCTCGTCGGCCTGGCCCGGGTTGTCCACCAGCACCAGCTGCGTGCCTGCCACGTCGGCCGGGCTGTTGAAGCGGGTGTAGGAGTAGGTGATCTCGCCCGTGCGGCGGATGCGCATCTCCATGTCGCGCACGCGCTCCGAGCCGTTCTTGGCCACCAGCACCATGCGCACGGACTGGATGGCGTTCTCGACGCGATAGCGGCGCCGGGCCTCCTTCCAGATTTCGGCCGCGTCTTGTCCCTCCGCGGCGGCCGGACGAGCCGACGCCACCAACGCCCCCCCTGCGCCGATGGTAGCCACCAGCAGGGCACTGAGGAATATGAGAGGGAGGGTACTGCGCAAGGAAACCTCCGGGAGGGGTTCTGAAAGCCAGTCCTCCATTCTATGACGACGTCGAGGCCGGGATGGAAGCGGGGTCAATTCCGTGAAAGGCCCCCAGCTGGTCCTGGCTGCTCGCTGAGGCCGTCCACTTCGGTAAGCTCGGCGCTTGGGCGCAGGGGCCCGATGAGCCTGCACCGCCTGCCGAGGCGGCCGGTGCGCTGGGGCGCGTGGCGCGATCCGCAATCCGATGGGCCCGTGCTACGATGAAGCCGTGAAGACCACCCTCCGCAGTCTGCTCGCCATCGCCACGGGACTCGTGTTGGCCTGCAGCCGCGACCTGCGAGACCCTACCACGCGCCAGGGCAAGTTCCCCCAGCCCCAGGACAGCGCCGAGGAACCCGCGGGCTGCCTGGTGGATCTCGATTCCTTCGTCGCCGACTTCCGCATCGACAAGCAGGAAGACTGGACCGCGGGCATCCAGGCCGCCGCCGAGGCCGGCTCTCCCTGGGTGAACCTGCGGCTGCAGTGGGCCCTGCACGAACCGGAGCAGGGTGTCTTCGACTGGCAGGCGCTCGATGTGGCCCTGGCCCAGGCCGAAGCCCTGGGGGTGGGGGTGCGCGGCATGATCGTCACCACGCCGCCCTGGGCCTCCAGCGCCGAGGAGCAGGCCCAGCTCGACACAGGCTACTGGGGCCGGCTGATCCCCGAGCGGCCCGAGGACCTGGCCGAGTTCGCCACGGCCCTGGTGCAGCGCTACCGCTGCCGCATCCCCATCCTGGAGATCTACAACGAGGTCAACGGGGCCTACTTCTTCGGCTCTTCCAGCGAGTACGTGGTCCTGCTGAACGAGGCCTACCAGGCCATCAAGCGGGTGGAGGAGGGCGTGATCGTGGAGGGGCCGGCCCTGGCCACCCTCTTCGAGGTCGAGGACGGCCGCGCCCCGCCCGAGATCCACCACGGCGAGGTCAACGACGAAGGTCTGGGCCTGACCGTGGACGAGTGGCTGGACAGCTTCTTCGCCCAGGACCCCCAGCTGGACTGGTTCTCCTACCACCCCTACGGCCCCAACCTGGGGCCCACCGAGCTGGCCGAGCAGCTGAAGTTCGTGGACCACCCCAACCAGGCCTACTTCGGGCTGCAAGGGGTGGAGACGATGCTGGCGCGCCTGCTGGCGGCGGGCCACGCCCACACGCCGCTGCACGTAAGCGAGCAGGGCTACCTGTCCTACGGCTCAGAGGGCGCGGTCGCAGTCAACGTGCCCACCGCCGCCGGCCTGCTGATGGAGGAGTACGCCATCGCCCGCAGCTGGCCCGAGGTGCGCGGCCTGGGCTGGTTCGTCTACGACCCCGACTACGACAGCCCCGGCAGCCTGGCGACCGCCAAGGGCGAGGCGGCCCTGCCCCTGCGGGCCTACGAGCTGATCCAGGACCAGCTGAAGGACTACCCCGTCTACGAGGAGCGCCTGCTGGGCGAGCCCGGCGGCAGCGGCACCTGGATGGAGTGGTTCTCGGGCGAAGAGGGCGACCTCTTCGTGGTCTTCAACCCCACGGTCAGCCAGGCCTACGGCCAGGCCCCCTCGTACCACGAGACGCGCAGCGTCACCCTGACCGTGGGGGACCAGGCCCAGGTGATCCTGCGCAGCATCGAGGATCTGGCTGCAGGAGACCTGGAGCTGGTGGAGGAGGTGCTGGAGCCCGACTGGAAGGGGAATGTGAGCTTCACGAGCACGCCGGTGCCGGCGTTCGTGGTGGTGCAGGACTGATTCGCTGGGCGTTCCGCACGGTCGAGCCGTAGCCTGTCCGCGACGCGGCGGGTATCATGTCCGTACATCTTCCGTACAGGAGGACAAGCTATGGCCCCTTCGCATCCCCGAAGAACGGACCGCATCGAGCTCCGCACCACCCCAGAGGAGAAACGGCTGCTGCTCTCGGCAGCGGCCCACGAGCGGCTCGACCTGACCTCGTTCGTGCTGCACACGGCGCTTCCGGCGGCTCGCAAGGTGATCGAACGCGCTGAACGTCTGGAGCTATCCGAACGCGACAGCCTGCGGGTTCTCGAGCTGCTCGAGAATCCACCCGAGCCAAGCCCCGCGCTTCTGCAGGCGGCTGCTCGGCGGATGTCGTGATCGACCTCTCCTCTTGGTGCGAGCAGCCGATCTCGCGGCAACACCGCCGGGAGAGCTTCGACTGCGGCCAGGCTGATCTCAATACCCATCTGCGGCGCCACGCCAGGCAGAACCACCAACGAGGAGGCGCCAAGACCTTCGTCGCCGTGCCCTCCGCCAAGTCGACGAAGATCCTGGGCTACTACACCATCAGCCCGGCGTCGATCGCCTTCGCGCGCGTCCCAGAGGTGCTGTCCAGGGGCCTTGGGCGATACGAGGTTCCCGCATTCCGCCTGGCACGCCTCGCCGTAGATCTCGAGTGCCAGGGACAGGGATTGGGCGCCGAGCTCCTGCTCGCAGCAGGGAGACGCGCTCTCGCGGTGTCACAAGAGGTAGGGGGCGTCGCCCTGCTGATCGAAGCCAAGGATGACGGAGCCGCCAGCTGGTACGCCCGCTTCGGAGCTCTTCGGCTACGAGATGATCCCCGACACCTCGTCCTTCCCCTCGCCACGATCGCAAGAGCGCTCCGCGCAGCCCAGCGCAGCAAATGAGGCGCTGCGCCGCGCTACGGGGTTGAGGATCGGACCCGGGGACTCAATACACGTACAGATCCGCCGTGTAGCGGTGGTAGTAGTAGTACCCGTGGCCCCGCCACCATTGGCCGCTCACCTCCAGGCTGAGCGGCTTCTTGGTCAGCACGGCCCATTGCGCCCAACCCCAGGGATCATCGGCCACGGCACCGCATGAGTCTCCCCAGGTGAGCTGCCCGTTCTCGAACCAGCCCAAGAAAGGAGCCCCGTCGTAGTAGGTGGTCGAAAACCCGATCACGGCCAGGAAGTCCCTGCCCGGATGGTCGTAGCCCATATTGCCGCAGTCGTCGCCGTACTCCCATGTCAACTGGAGCTCCACGTCGAAGGCGAGGTCGCAGTCGGGGCAGGACCCTGTGTACGACGTACCCCAGACGTCCCAGGCTTTCTGGCAGCCCCACTGATCCCAGCGGTACTCCAGGGTGCCGACCACGGTGCCCAGGCTGCCGAAATCGACGTCGGCGTCGGTGTCCGAGTCGGTGTCGGCGTCGGTGTCCGAGTCGGTGTCGGCGTCGGTATCGGCATCCGCATCGGCGTCGGTATCGGCGTCGGCGTCGGCATCGGCATCGGCGTCGGCGTCGCTGTCCGCGTCCGTGTCGGCATCCGTGTCGGTGTCGGCATCGGCCTCCGGGACGGCCGAGTCCTCGCCCTTTTTCGGGCAGCCGGGCAGGAGCAGGTACAACGACAGAAGCGTGGAGATGAAACAAACCATGGCGGGGAGCCTACCACACGCCCTACATCATCGACGCCCAGGGATCGGTGTTCGCGTGCAGCAGAACCCGCTGTCCCAGCTCCAGCCCCGCCAGGTCCATGGGCTGGAAGCCCTCGCCGTCCCAGCTCAGGAAGAGCCAGCGCTCATCGTCCAGGGGATGGCGCAGCGAAAAGCGCGCCGCCAGCACGTCGCGCCCATCCTCGGTCAGCTCCAGGATGGTCACGTCGAAGGGTCGCTGGTGGTAGACGACGCCCGCCTCGAGCTGGGGCTCCCGACGCACGATGCGGGCGAACATATTGCTCACCCAGCCCTCGCGATCGCTGCGCAGCACGAACTCGCTCTCCCCGGTGCGCTCCACGCTCCAAACCCCGTAGGCCGAAGACAGCACGTACAGGTCCGAGCGCTGCTGCATGTGGTAGTCCAGCACGCCCGCCGGGTAGTAGGTGGCGAAGATGCCCGAGGTGTTCAGCAGCAGGATGTGCTCGGGATCCGCCGCCTCCACGTGGGGCTTGGCCGTCAGCATCTGCTCCTCGGGCTGCCGCAGGCTGGGCACCATGGAGAAGGGCATGGCGGCCGAGGTGAGCGCCCCCAGCAGCAGCAGGCCGCACAGGGCCCAGATCCCCCACAGCCGCGTCAGCAGCGGCGCCTGCACCTGGCGCCCGATCCTGCGCGCCAGCCAGCCTGTGCGCACCGCCATCATGGCCAGCAGGGGGCAGGCGAAGAGCATGGGGAAGTACAGGGAGCGCTCGCTGGCGTCGGTGCCCAGCTGGGGAGCCAGCACCAGCCCGTAGAGCAGCAGCGCCCACCAGGCCATGGCGGAGCGGCGAAAAGGCCACAGCGCAGCCAGCCACAGGGCCATGGTGGCCACGCCGGCTGCGATCATGGGGGCCTTGAGCCAGGGCTCGAAGATGGCGAAGCTGGCCCACATGGGCGTCAGCGAACCCAGCCAGAGCATGGGCGCGTTCTCCAGGGCGTTGGCCAGGTAGAGTCCCGGCGCGGCCAGGGGATTGACGTACATCAGGTTGTGCATGCCCCCCAGCCCCAGGGCCTGGTAGAGCCCCAGGTAGAGGGCCAGCAGGCCCAGCTGGGGCGCCCAGGACAGCCAGTCCTTGGCGAAGGCGCGCAGGCGCTCGCCCACGCCCCCGCCCCAGGCGGCCACGCGCCCTGCGGGCATCAGCAGGCTCATCATCACCAGCGCCAGGGGCGCGGTGGCGGCCGACTCCTTGCAGCCAAAGGCCAGGGCCAGGCTGATCAGCGAGACGGCCAGGGCCCAGGCCTTCCTGCCCTCGAGCCAGCTGCGATGGGCCAGCAGCGAGCCCATGAAGAAACCCGCGCAGAGCAGATCGGTCAGGGTGGCGATCCAGCCCACACCCATGCTGTGATCCTCGCAGCTGATGAAGAGCAGGCCCGCCAGCAGGGCGGTCAGCCCATGGGCGCCCAGACGCCGCACCAGCAGGGTCAGGCCGGCGGCCACCCAGCCGTGCGCCACGATGGACAGCAGGTGCAGGGGCATGGCCCGATGCCCGAGGAGCCTCACCGAGCCCTCGAAGAGCAGGCTGAAGACCGGCCGCCAGAAGAAGCCGATGGCGCCCTCTTCGCCCCACCAGAGGTGATCGAAGCAGGTCATGCCGGTGTAGGACCACACGCTGCGCCAGCGCTCGTAGGGCAGCGGATCACGCCCCATGATGTCCAGAAGGAGCAGGTCGTCGGCCAGAAAACCGCCGAAGAGGTAGTAGCCGTTCAGCAGCAGGGACAGCAGCAGGAAGAGCAGCAGCACGGCCCCGGGCCTGTCGGCCAGGCGGCTGATGCGCGCCCACAGGCTCGGTTGGGGGACATCTCTTTCGGTCATGGCTCACCTCCGGGGCGAAAGACGCGACGGAGCAGGTCGCGCTCTCAAGTCCCATCATCGGCCGCAAAGAGCAAACCGGCTTTCACCATCTTGCGCTGCGCTTGACTCATCTTGCTCTCTTGCTCAGAGCGGCCGCACGGGCAGGCAGAAGCGCACGGCCCAGCGCCCGTCGGGCAAGGGCTCTCCCTGGCCGTAGAGCTCGAAGCAGGGGCCGGTTGCGGGCTGGAAGCCGCTGTGGGGCAGCCAGCCCCCGAAGAGCTGATTCCAGGCCTCCAAGATGCCCTCGGCGTGCAGCTCGCAGGCCCAGACCGCGTGCAGGCCGCCCTCCAGCGTGGCCATGGCCACCTCGCCGCTGGGGCGCTGCTCGGGCCCCACCTGCACGCCGGCGTCGTAGCGGCAACGCTCCAGGGGCGTCACCTCGGGATCGTCGTGGGGGATGCCCACCAGCTCCGCCCCCGGCCCCAGCAGCTCGTGGGCCGTGGCCCACTGGGCCAAGCGCTCCCAGGCGGCCCACAGGCTGGGCGCGTGGTAGTCGCCCCAGTGCCGGATGTAGGCCACCCGCATGGGCGCCAGGCGCTGCAGCGCCACGCCCGCCGCCGGGGGCTCGCCAGCTGTCGGCGCGCGCTCCTTCCTGTCCGGTCGCTGCTCCTGCTTGCGCTCCTGCGCAGCCCGAAACTCGCTGGCTGTGGCCCCGAAGTGGGCCTTGAAGGCGCGGGCGAAGTGGGCCGGCGAGGAGAAGCCGCACTCCAGGGCGATGTTCGAGATGGGTTCCTCGCTGTTCCAGGTCAGCATGCCCGCGGCGCGCTCCAGGCGCATGCGCTGGATGCAGTGGGCCACGGTCTCGCCCATCAGGCCGCGGAAGACGCGGTGGAAGTGGAAGGGCGAAAAAGCCGCCACGTGGGCCAACCCCTCCAGGCGCAGCGGCTCGTCGATGTGACCCTCGATGTGGTCCAGCACGCGGTTGATGCGCCCCAGGTACTCACGGCGGGAAGCGGTGGGGTTCATGCGGGCAAGCCTACTCTTCCAGCAGGATCAGGATCCCCCCGGAGGTGACGGTGGAGCTCACCCGCGCGGCCTGGCCCCAGGGCGTCTGCGCCTCGGGACCGTAGTAGCGGGCGTCCACCTGGAAGGCCACATAGGGGTCCAGGGTCTCGAGATCCTGGTTGGGGCTGAGCAGCAGCAGGTCGTCGGCGGGGATGATCAGCTCGCCCTCGGCGCTGGGCAGGCAGGCCAGGGCCTCGAAGCTCAGCTCCTCGCCCAGCTCGTTGTTGCGTAGAAAGACCAGCTCCTCGCGCTCCAGCGGCTCGCCGTCCATGCGGGGCACGGTGCCCAGGTGCTCCCAGGCCACGTCCAGCGGCTGGCTGGGATCGTGGACGACGCAGCCCTGCTCCTCGGGCTCGCCGGGCTGCAGCAGCTGCAGCTCGGGACCGACGCCGAAGACGCGCTCGATCCGGAGCTCGGGCAGGCCGGCGGGCCCCGTACCCGCGGGCACGTCCAGGTCGAAGACCTCGCCGAAGGGGAAGCTGTCCTCGTCGCAGTCCGGCAGCGCGTAGGTCAGGCGCCCCTGGGCGTCGTCCTGCAGCTCCAGCTCCAGGCTCCGCTCCTGTCCGTGCAGGTAGATGCGCTGGGCGCCGGACAGGCTGCCCGCCACGTGCCAGGCGCCCTCGCTGCGGGGCTCGTCCTCGTCGAACCAGGTGGCCAGGCAGCTGCCCGGCTCTTGGGGGATCTCGATCACGGCGCCCTCGGCGCCGGCGTTCATGCCGTCGCTCTCCCAGTCGCGATGAAAGGCCACCTCCACCTGGCAGCGGTCCACGCTCTCGCCCCAGCTGCCCCGCTGGAAGGCCACGTCGAAGGCGATGGAGAAGGGACGACCCGCATCCCAGCCGGCGTCGTCGTAGGGAAAGGAGATCCCGTCTTCGCCGTGGATCCAGTACTCCTGGCAGGCCAGCGCCGGCAGGGCGAAGGCGGCCAGAAGCGGTGGGAACAGGCGCATGATCGCATCTTCTCATGGTCGATGGGGGGGCGCAACCAGCAGCTCCTCCGCGGACCGCGGGACCAGCTCGGTTGGGCCCAGGTCCCAGATGCGCAGCTCTTTGTCGCTCACCCAGGGCTCCCCCAACCTGGACACGTAGTCCCGCTGCCGCTGCTGGCCCAGCTTCCCGGCCACCAGGTAGCGCACGCCCAGGGCCCGCAGGCTCCCGGCGGGATCCTCGTCCGCCAGGGCATCGTGGCTCAGCTTCGCCAGGGCCCGCATCTCTGCGGGCATGAACATCCTGGGCAGGGCATTGGTGGGCCGGCCGTGCAGGGCCGCCTGCAGCAGCGAGCGCTGGTTGCGGGTCAGGCCCCGCTCAAGGGGCAGGTTCAGCACGGCGCCGTCCCGCCCCCGCATCTCGGCCATTCGCTCCACCGCGGGCACCGGGACCACCTGCAGGGGCCAGGGGCCGCTGGCCCGCACCGCATCCGCCAGCTGCAGGGCCAGCAGGGCCCAGGCCAGCCAGGGTCGACGCGCGGTCTCGGCCACCAGCCACAGGGCCAGCCCCAGGGAGGCCAGAATGGCCAGGCGGTAGTACATCCCCCCTTCCACAAGGGGGTAGCGCAGCAGCGCCAGGATGCCAGCCGGCAGGGGCAGGCCGGCAGCCTGGTCGACCAGGTAGAGCTGGGGTCCCAGGGCCAGCAGGGCACCGGCGCCCAGCAGGATCAGACCCGTCCGCCGCCCCTGGCGGCGCCCCTTGCCCAGCAGGCTCAGCAGCGCCAGCGCCCCCAGCAGCAGGCTGCCCAGGTAGGGCACGTGGCGCGTCAGCCAAGGATCGCCACGCAGGATCCGCGGGCCGACCAGCAGGTCCTTCAAGCTCGCCACCGGGTGCGGGCTGGGCAGCTCGGCCGCCAGTCCGCCCGACATCGCCGGCATGAAGAGCTGCAGCTCCGTGGGGAGCGGCTCGGTTCGGTAGTACGCCCACGCCGGCAGCAGCGCCGCCGCCACCAGCAGGCCCAGCAGCAAGGGCCGCCTCAGGCGCCGGCGCCGCAGGGCATCGGCGCCCAGCAGCCCCAGGCTGAGCAGGGGAATGGTCAGCCCGAAGTAGGGCGAGGTGAAGGCGGTGATCGAGGCCAGGGCGGCGGCCGCCAATGCCCAGCGCCACGGCCGCGCGTCGCAGGCCCGGTCCAGGGCGTAGAGAAAGAGCGGGATCAGGCCGATCTGCAGCTTGGGCAGCTCGCCCGTGGCGAAGGTCCCCAAGGCGAAGGGGCAGAGCGCGAAGGCCAGGCAGCCCGCGGCCAGCGCCCAGGGCCCGGCGCCGGTCCAGCGCCGCAGCAGCGGCCAGGCGGCCAGGGCCGACAAGGGCAGCGCGAGCAGCTCGGCGATGTGGAAGGCGCTCAAGGGGCCCAGCGCCAGGCGCAGGGGCAGCATGGCCAGCAGGGGCAGCCAGCCGATGAAGCGCCCCTGCCTGGGCCAGGGGTAGCCGGCGCGCAGGCTGCTGTGCAAGGGCTCGCCCTGGGTCAGGACCTGCCACAGGTGCTCGCCGGTCCAGACGTGGGAGGGCCCGAAGATGCTCGGGGAAAAGGCGCGGTCCAGCTGCAGGGGCAGCGGCCAACACAGGGCAGCCACCGCCAGCAGCGGGAGCAGGAAGGTCAGCGCGAGGGCCAGCCAGCGATGGCTGCGGACCATGGGAGAGCCGGACTCGGGGGAGAGCGAGCCATAGCACGCCCGGAAAAGATCAGTAGCCGGTCCCAGGCGCCGGGAAGGTCAGCGAAGAGAGGTAGTACAGCCCGTTGGCGCCCAGGGCCGTCTCTGTCGCGCTCATATAGCTGGACGGGTCGATCACCATGTCCTCGTCCGCCGGGTAGGCCACGCCGTAGAAGACCTGCATCTCCGGGTAGTAGTCTTGCGGGTAGCCGACGTACTCGTCCAGCATGCCCAGCTCGGCATGACCCGAGAAGAAGTTCTCCTTCGTGACCCAGCCCCAGGCCTCCTCCAGGGCATCCCGGGTGGCCTCGCTCATGGCCTCGACGACGATATTGCCCGCCTCGATGCCCAGGTCGTCCAGCGGCGAGACGCCGTAGTGCTCCGGGTTCAGCTCGTAGCAGCGATCCGACTGCCACATGGGCTCGTAGCGGACATCCCAGGACATCCAGCCATCGGTGACCGCGGGATCGCCCTCCACGGTCCAGTAGAGCAGGCAGGCGTACTGGTCGTCGTAGTCGTGGAAGTAGGCCTGCTTGGCCAGCGTGAGCGCGAGATAGCTGGGCTGGTCGTGCCCCTGGTAGCCCCAGTTCGACAGCTGCCCATCCTGCACGCCCAGGTAGGCGATGGCATGCCCGTAGTCGGGCTCGAAGTAGGTGGGATCCGCATCGGCGTCGGTGTCGGTGTCGGCGTCGGTGTCGGTGTCGGCGTCGGTGTCGCTATCGCAGTCGGCCTCTTCGGCCGGGCAGTCGCAGCTCGCGGTGTCGCTGGGGTAGAGCCCTCCGGTGGGGACGCAGGCGGCAGCCGTGACCAGCAGGGCGAGAAGGGGGCGTGGGGTCATCGCTTCTCCCTGAGAAAAATGACGGGAATCACAGTACCCGGCCGTAGCGCCGGTCGCATGAAGGCAGTGGCCGCCAGCGGGCGCCTGTTGACGCTGTGGCGTCAGGGGGCGGTCTTCAACAGCGCTGTTTCAGGGCTGCGTACGCAGCCCTGCGCCGCTCATCAAGCGGCGAAGATGGGGGGGAGAGGCGGTGTCCGCCTCGGATAGGGGGGGAAGAATCTGTCTTCCCCCCTAAAAACAGCGCCGGTCGCATGAAAGCAGTGCTCCCCCGCGCGCACGTGTTGACGCCGCGGCCTCAAGGAGCGGTCTTCAACAGCGCCTCTCCCGGTGGAAAGCGCTGCCTGAGCTGCTCGCCCAGCACGCGCGAGATGATGGGCCGGCCCGGATCCCGGATGTGCACCACCTCGCTGAACATGGAGGCCTCAAGCTCGGGCACCTGGCCCGGGTCCAGCACCTCGGCGCCGCCCTCGCTCAGGATGGTCTGGATGCGCTGACGCTGCTCGGGCTTCTGCCAGCCCGAGTGGGCGTGCACGCGGGAGGGATCCGCGGGCATGGGAAAGAGGATCACGGGCACGCCCCGCGCCTGCCCCAGCAACACGATCTTGCGGAACCAGTGGTACTCGTCGGGCGGGCTCCCCAGCCAGCTGCTCTCCTGGCGCCAGCCCATGTCGAAGCCGCTGGCCTGCCGGCCCTGCTCGGCCTGCGGGGCCTGGGGTGGCCCCGCCTGGGAGGGCTGCTGACCCTGCGACGCCCGCGGACGGGGAGCCGCTCGGGTGCGCTGGCTGTCGGGCTGCCGGATGGCGCCCTGGGGCGCTCTGAGCACCTCGCCGCGGAAGTTCATGGGCGCCGCCCCGCTCGCTTCCCGGGCCACGGCGCGCCGGCCGGGCCGCTGCAGCCCCAGTCCGGACCAGACCATGCTGCCCAGAAAGCCCCGGTAGCGATAGCTGCGCCAGCCGCGCCGCAGGGCCATCTCCACCGCGCAGCTGGGCGTGTAGCAGGCCGTGCGCACCACCTCGGGCAGGTCGCCCCAGTGCAGCAGCTCCAGGGTCTGGTTGGACCAGGGGTAGGGGGTCAGGCGCAGATCCTCGCCCGCCGGGGCCAGCACGATGGCGCCCAGCTGGGAGGCGCCCTTGAGGGAGCGCGAGGCTATCAGATACCAGTCCAGGGGGGTGGAGGCCTCGGCCGAGAGGTTGACCACCTCGACGCCGGCCCCCCAGGCCTGCTCCACGATCTCCTCCCTGGCCGACATGCCCACGCAAGTGCCGAACACGACGACATGAGGCTTTTCAGCTGCCACCTCGTCCAGGTAGACCCCGACCTTCTGCTGCAGCCGGGTGGGTGCCTCGTAGCCCAGCACCACCGCCGCCTCCAGCAGGACCAGCGCCAGGACGCAGCAGGCCGCCAGCCAGGCCGTGCCGAGCCAGCGGCCCTTCTTCTCGCAGGCGGGTTGGGGATCGGGCGCCATGCCGGCAACATAACGCAGCCCCCGGCACGACTGACAAAGCCCTGACAAAGGTGGGGATCCCAGCGAGGCGCTGCCTCCACCAGATCCGTGCTACTGGAGGAAAGCTGCGATGATGAAGATGAACCTCAAGCCCATTCCGCTCCGCATCCTGTCTCCCGTCGGTCTGGGGGGCTGATCGTCCCCAAGCCTCGCCCGTCCGTCGTCGGCACCTGCATTCCTCGATCCTTGCGCGCACCCACCACCCTCTTCGCCGTCCTGAGCACCCGCTGCGACAAGGCGGCGGAATGCCCCCATTGCTTCTACCGCCTGGAGCCGGAGCGCCACGTGGCGGTGGACTTGCCGGCCTCGTTCCTGCTGGACGCGCTGGCCCAGCTGCAGGCCAGGGGGCTGCGCCAGCTGATCTTGACCGGCGGGGAGCCCCTGCTGCGGCCGGACCTGGAGCCCATCGTGGCCCAGGCCTGCCAGCTGGGCCTGCACAGCGTGCTGCTGTCCAATGGCCGCAGCCTGGACCAGGCCCGGGCGCGCAGCCTGCAGGCGGCGGGCCTGGACGTCTTCGTGCTCTCGACGGCCTCGCTGGGGCTGAAAGACCTCGGCGACCTGGACAAGCTGACCTGGTTTCGACGCAGCCAGGTCTCCCTGACCTTCGTGATCACCGCCGCCAACGCCGGTCAGGTTGGGCAGGTGGTCGACCTGGCCGCCGAGCGCCGCCTGGGTCTGCTGCTGCAGCCCGCATGGATCCCGGCCGGCCACCCCGCAGCGCAAGAGCTCGACCTGGCCCAGCTGAAACCGGCCGCCTGGCTGCGCCTGCGCGCCGCGCTGCGGCGTTGGGGCAAGGAGAGCGGCTGCCCGGGCTACGCCCGCGCGATCTGGGACGCCTTTCACGGCGGTACCAAGACCCCTGTGCGCTGCGGCCTGGGCAGCGAGGCTTTCGTGCTGGACGCCGACGGCCAGGTCGGCCCCTGCTTCCATCGCCGCGATCTGAGCTGCGGCAACGCGCTGCGGCAGGGCTGGGACGAGATCCTGGGGGAGCTGGCGCGGCAGGCCGCGGCCCTGGCCAGCGCGCCCTGCTTCGGCGTGCACTGCTTGCCGCTGCATGTCGGCAGCCTGAGCTGAGACGGCGCGGGAGCCTCAAACCTTAGTCCCCCCCTGCTGAGCCGCCCCGCCGCTGGTATGGTCTGAGGCATGCACGCCGCCGCAGCCCTGCTCCTGCTCGTCCGGACCGCCAGCGCCCTCAGCTGGCCGGCCGAGGCCGACTGGGAGCCCTTGAGCCAGGACGGCGGCGCCGTGGAGGACCTCTGCGCCGACACCAGCGGGCCCTCCTACGGCGACGTCGTGGGCGATACGAGCGACGCGGCGGGCTGGTGGCAGGACGACGGCAGCCACATCTGGTTCCGCCTGCGCCTGGCCCAGGAGCCCTACAGCAGCGCCGCCGGCACGCCCGTCGCTTGGCGCGGCATCGCCTGGACCGTGTTCTTCGAGACCGATTGGGAGGCCTCGAAGCACGACTTCGTCCTGTCCTTCGACGGCGCCTCCGACAGCTTGACCTTCTCGGAGAACAGCAGCGTCGGAAAGGACTTCGCCACTGACGCCCCGGAGACGGACCTGGCCGTCTACGACGCCCCCCTGGCCGAGGCCGACGCCAGCGGGGCCGAGTACGCCGGCTACCTGGCGGCCAGCAGCGACATCTGCTCCTCCGGAGGCTCGGACTGGTTCCTGGATCTGGCCATGCCGCTGGCGGATTTCACGGCCTGGACCGGCCTGGCCTCGCTGTCCGAGGCGGCGTTGGTCATGGGCAGCGCCTCGACGCCCGGCCTCTTGGACCTGGATGTGCTGGGCTGCGACGACAGCGTGGGCTGCGCTTCGTGGCAGGAGCAGATCAGCGACTGCCAGGCCGACGCCGACAGCGACGGCCTGGGAAACAGCGAGGAATGGGCCCTGGGCTGCGACGCCACCGATCCCGACAGCGATGCCGACGGGATGCTGGACGGGGACGAGCTGGACGAGGGCACCGACCCGCTGGACGACGACAGCGACGGCGGGGGCGTGCTGGACGGCGCAGAGGTGCTGGAGGGCACCGACCCCCTCGACGGCTCCGACGACCTGCCCGACAGCGACGGCGACGGGCTCTCGGACGACTACGAAAACGCCCACAGGATCACCGATCCGACCCTGGCCGACACGGACGGCGATGGCCTGGACGACGGCCAGGAAGTGTTGGTGCACGGCACCAACCCCCCCCACCCCCCCACCGCTGGGGGCGGGCGGACCGCCGGCGCCGAGGGGGCCGGGGAAGGGACGGAGCCCGCCCC
>CAYVQL010000010.1:0-70637 GCA_964454135.1 uncultured Enterobacterales bacterium
ACAAGCGCAAGCCCGTGCTGGAAGAGGAAGAGGAAGAGGAGCTGGAAGAGGAAGTGATGGAGTTCGAAGCCACGCTGCCCATCGAGGAGGAGCTGGAGCCCGCTGCGGAGCCCGGCGCCGAGACAGAGGGCGAAGCTCCGGACGTCGCCATCGAGCCTGAGGCCGAGCCCGCAGCCGAACCCGCCGGGGAGCAGGCCGCAATACCGGAAGAAGCACCTGCCGAGTGACGGACCCTGCTAGCCGCGCGACAGCATGACCTGCAGCCCCAGGATCAGAGCAGCGACGTCGCGCCGCCTCCAGTCCGGGAAGATCTCCTCCAGCTCTTGCGCCAGCCGCAGGGCCCCGCGATAGCGGCCCAGTCGGGCATTGATGCCCGCCAGCTCGAACAGCGCGTCGGGGTAGACGGGATCCTCCTCTTCCGCATCGGCCAGCGCGCCACGTAGCAGGCCGAGGGCCCGCTTGGCCTGGCCCAGGCCCTCGTTGGCGCGCGCCTCGGCCAGGCGTGCGGCCAGGCCCGAAGCAGAGGCCGCCGCATCCAGAGCCTCCTGGTAGAGCCCCACGGCCACCAGAGCCCATGCCTCGTCCAGGTCGCCGTCGAGGGGCTCTTCCGCCGCAGGCGGCGCAGGCGGTGCAGGCGGCGCAGGCGGCGCAGGCGTGGGATCCGGGCTGGGCTGCTCTGCAGTCTGGCCAGAGATAAGCTGCTGCCAGCGGTCCCCGCCCCCTGGCGCTGGTGCGGCAGGGCTCGGCGCGGCTTCCGCGAGATCGGAGAAGAAGCCCCCTTCGTCGGCAGGGAAGAGCGAGTCGTCGGTGAAGCCGTCCAGGCCGAGGTCTTCGTCGGGCGCCGGTGGTTCCTCCATCGGATCGGGCTCCGGCTCTGTTTCGGCCTCCACGCGCAGCTCGCGCTGCTTCCGGCGCACGTCGGCGATCTTCATCAAGATCTCGTCGTTCATCGGATCGGCGCGATAGGCGGCCTGGAAGGCCTCCGCAGCCTCCTCCAGCGCGCCGGCGGCGAGCAGCGCCTCCGCCACGGCCAGGGGCGTTGGTTCCGCCAGGGGTGCCGGGTCTTCAGCTGGTTCGACGGCCGCTGCAGGCGCGGGGGCGCTCTCCTCCAGCGGCGCTGCCTTGAAGAAGTCGGAGTCCTCGTCGTCCAGCAGCTCTTCGGAGTCCTCGTCGTCCAAGAGCTCTTCCGAGTCCTCGTCGTCCAGCAGCTCTTCGGAGTCCTCGTCGTCCAGCAGGTCTTCGGAGTCATCGTCGTCCGGTGGCTCTTCATCCGCCAAGAGCGATGGCCCCCCCAGGACCTCGAGTCTGTTTGCCATCAGGACATGCGCCTGCCCCTTGGCCGATCGCGCCAACTCCTCGAGCAGGCTCAGGCCGTCCTCCCTGCGCCCCAGGTCCATCATGATCTCTGCCAGCCGAGCGCCGATGGCGTAGCTGCCGGGTCGCTCCTCACGGGCGGAAGACAGGGTGTCCAGCGCGCGATCGAGAAAACCATAGCGAGCCTGCACCTCGGCCCGCGTGCAGACCGCCAGATCTTCGTCGTTGCTCGGAGCGAGAACCGATGCCCCGGACAAGCGCTGCTTCAGCAGCTCCCTGCGCTTGTCGGCCTCGATGACCGCCTCGCGCAACTCGGGATCGTCAGCTCCGCACTCCAGGGCCTTGCGTAGGGCCTCGGCGTAGCCCTCGCCGTCTCCCACCAGGCGGCACTCTTCCGCCAGGCTGAGGAACAAGGGTCTGGCCTCATCGGCCTGCTCGCCATGCTGCAACGCCGTCGCCACGGCGGAAAGAAGGCGCTTGTCCTTGGGGAGGATCTCCAGTCCGGGCAGCCCGAGCTCCAGGACGCGCTCGTGATCGCCGTGGGCAGCCCGAGCCTGGACCGTATGGATGCGCAGCTCCACGTCCTCTGGTTCTAGCTTGTGCGCTGCCTCCAACACGCGAGCGACCTCCACGGTCTCGCCCCTCCGCTCGAGCAGCTTGGCCATCTCCCGGTACTGCGCCAATGCCGCATTGATCTCGCCGGCCGACTGCAGCAGCTCCGCCACCTGGAACTTGAGGCTCATGTCGGCGGGCTTGAGCTCGGTCATGGCCACAGCGAACTCCACCGCGTTCTTCCACTTGCGAACGCCTTTGGCCAGCCCCAGGGCCACCTCGTAGAGTCGCAGCGCTTCTGGCACCTGCCGCGAGCGGCGGTAGCAGTCAGCCAGCAGCCCGGTCAGCTCCATGTCGTCCTTCTCGATCTGCAGCAGCAGTCGGTAGACGGCGATGGCAGCGCGATGCTGGCCCTCGTGGGTGGACTGCTCCGCCACCTCCTTGAGGAACTTTATGCCCTCCGTCTTGCGACCCATGCGCAGATAGGTCTCGCCGAGCTTCTGGCGGATACGTCGATCCTTCGGTAGCTGGCGCAGCAGGTGGTGGTAGACCTTCGCGGCCTTGAGGTGTTGCCCTCGCCGTGCGAAGTTCATGGCGCGCTGTTCCAGTTCGCTGCGAGTGGCCACGTTCTTCTCCGCTGTGTTTCTCTTGAACCGTTCCGCTGCCAGCTAGCCGGATGTGCGCACCCGACACAGCACCTGGCCCGCTTGAACGGGCCCCCCATTCTCGATGGGCAGCTCTTCGACGATGCCGTCCACGTCGGATGTGATCTCGCTCATCAGCTTCATGGACTCCACGACGCAGATGATCTGCCCCGCTCCGACCCTGTCGCCAATGCTGACAAAGGGAGCCATCCCAGGCTCGGCCGACTCGAAATAGGTGCCGACGATGGGCGACAGGATCTCGTGCAGCTCCTCTGTCGGCGCGGGCCGCTCGGGCACCTGCTCCGTGGGGGGCTCCTGGCGGGGCTGGGGCGCCTCTCTCCAGCGTACGCGGAGCTTCCAGTCGCCATCTTCGAGCTCGAACTCCGCAATACCCCGCTGCTCCATCAGGTCGAGCAGCGCCTCGATCCGGGCCAGTTCCTTCAGCGCGTCAGGCATGCCAGCAGACCTCGCAGTCCAAGGAAGTAGCTGTCGGGACCAAAGCCGAACACCACGCCAGCCGCCAGCGAAGACACCAGGCTGCGATGTCGAAAGCTCTCCCGGGCGTGGATGTTGGAGAGGTGCACCTCCACGAAGGGCAGCTCGACAGAGGCCAGGGCGTCTCGAATGGCGATGGACGTGTGGGTGTAGGCACCCAGGTTGAGCAGCAGACCCTGGTGCTCCGCAGGAGCCTGCTGGATCCAGTCCACCAGTTGGCCCTCGTGGTTGCTCTGGGAGCAGCTGACCCGGACGCCCAGTTCTTGGCCGAGCGCGACGATCTGCCGGTCCAGCTCAGGCAGGGTGGTCGAGCCGTAGATCTCGGGTTCGCGGGTACCGAGCAGGTTCAGGTTGGGTCCATGCAGCACCAGCAAGCTCACGCCTCGTTCTGCCATCGCCGTCTCCACTGCACCGCAGCGCGCCTGGTGTCCGCTCCGTTCGGCTCACAGGGCTCGAGCGAGGCTCGCTAGTCCACGCCCACCTCGAAGCTGTCGGACGACACGCGAATGCTCGCGTAGATATTGGCCGAGCCGAAGCTGGCGGTCTCCTCGCCACCGGCCTCGTAGGGCAGGGAATCGACATACACGTAGAAGCGCAGCAGACCGCGGTTGTCGGTGCCGCTGATCAGGTAGGTCGGGCGGTAGTCCTCGGCGTCGGCGTAGTCGCTGCCGAACTGGTAGAAGGAGCCGGTCTCCAGGTCCCAGTACCAGGAGCACCAGTCCTCGGCGTCGGCGTCGATGTAGCCGTCTTGATCGGTGTCGCAGAGGTTCGACACATCTTCCCAGGAGCTCACGCCATCGGGGGCCGCTGGGTAGTCCACCATCTTGATGGCCGCCTCGGGCAGCAGGTAGACCCCTGACCAGGATGTGAGCACCTCCACCTCGATGCCATTCATGGGCTCGCCGGTCTCTTCATCGACCACGGCTACGTCAGCGATGATCAGGGAGCCCGTGTTGTCCTGCTCCAGGTAGGCGTCGGACGAACCCAGCGTAATGGCATCGGGTACCACGATGGAGGCCCAGGCAGGCGCGGAGTAGGGCCCATCGGCGCAGCCGGCTGCGAGGAATAGCGTCGAAATGGCGAAGGCGGGGCTCTTCATGGCTCCTCCGAGGTGGGGTCGAGCTTCTCCAGCAATCCTGCCAGCTCCCGTTGGGGAATGCGCGTCAGGCGAACCTCTCCAAGACGCACTGGAACGACCAGAGAGAGTGTACCACGGACGGTCTTCTTGTCCATGGCGGCGGCGTTCAGAAGTTTTTTTGCGAAGCTGTCACGAACGGCGAGGTCGGGGATACGCCTGGGCAGATCCAGCGCTCGCATCAAGCTCCGCAGCCGTGGGGCCAACTCCTCGTCCAGACACCAGCTGCGCTCTCGGGCGTAGCTCAGCTCGGCGAGCATGCCGATGCCCACGGCCTCTCCGTGGCGCAGGCTCCCGTATCCCAGCGCGGTCTCCAGGGCGTGACCTGCAGTGTGGCCGAAGTTCAGGATGGCCCGCAGCCCGCTCTCGCGCTCATCTTGTTCCACTACCTGGGCCTTGATCTGGCAGCAGCGCCGCACCAGCTGGGCGACAGCGGCACTCTCCCCCTTCCGCAGGGCAGCCGCCTGCCGCTCCATCCAGCCAAAGAACTCGGCATCGCGGATCACGCCGTGCTTGATGGCCTCGCCGAAGCCACAGCGCCACTCGGCCCGCTCCAGGGTGGCCAGCACCCCGGTGGCCGCGTAGACCATCCTTGGCTGGTAGAAGGCGCCCACCAGGTTCTTGCCATGTGCGGTGTTGACACCGGTCTTGCCCCCCACCGATGAATCCACCATGGCCAGCAGGGTCGTGGGAACCTGGACGAAGGGAACGCCGCGCAGCACCGAAGCGGCAGCGTAGCCCACCAGGTCCCCGGTGACGCCACCGCCCAGGGCGATGACCGAGCAGCGGCGATCGATGCGAGCGTCGAGCAGCTGCGAGACCAGGCCGGACCAGGTCTCCAGGTTCTTGTAGCGCTCTCCGTCGGGGATGCGCAGCGTCGTGGGCAGGAAGCCAGCCGCGCGGAGCGAGGCCAGCGCCTGGGCCTCGTAGAGCCCGGCCACCAGGGGATTGCTCACGACAAAGCAACGCTCCGGGGGCAGGACAGCGGCCATGGCCGATCCCAGGCCTGCGAGCTCCCCAGCCACCACGTGGATGGGGTAGCTGCGCTCGCCCAGCGCGACCTCGAGTATCTCCGGCGACGCCACGTTCAATCCCCGGATCAGTCGTTGGCGGCGACCTGGGTGGAGAGAATCCTGGGCGTGATGAACACCAGCAGCTCGTTGCGGGTGACCGATTGTCCGGAGTTCTTGAAGAGATAGCCGATCAGGGGGATCTTCGAGAGCAGCGGGACGCGGTCGAAGGACTCGGCGTTCTCGGTGGCGAATACGCCGCCAATGACCGAGGTCTCTCCGTCATCCACCAGCAAACCGGTGCTGGCCTCCTTGATCTGGATGGCCGGCTGGCCCTGCACCGTCTTGGAGAAGTCGGCCCGGTTGTTGGTGAGGTCCACGACGATGAAGATCTCGTCTTCGCTGGTGATATGGGGTGTGACGTTGAGCTTCAAGGCCGCGTCCACGAACTTCACCTGCGTACCACCGGCGCTGGTGGACAGGTAGGGAAGCTTGGTGCCTTGCTTGATGCTGGCTTCCTGGTTGTCGAGGGTCACGATGCGAGGTGCGGAGATCACCTTGCCCCAGCCCTCGGACTCCATGGCGCCCAGCCTCACGTCCAAGTCGATCAGCCCTGGGATACTGCCCATATGCATGGTGAGCGCAGAGGTCTCGCCAAGAGGCGAGCCGAGATCCGCCAGCACGTTGTCTTGCCCCGCAGAGTACCACTGGGACGCACCATTGGTGCTCAGGCCGCCGGAAACGCCGATGTTGCTGGGGAAGAACGCGCCTGTGCTGTACCCGGTGGAGGCGCTGGCGTTCAGCTCGCTGCCCCACTGGATACCGAGGCCACGGGAGAAAGACGACGAAGCCTCGACGATGCGCGACTCGATCAAGACCTGCGGGTTCTGCTGATCGAGCTTGCGGATCAGCTCTCGCACGCTAGCCAGGACCTTTTCCACGTCTTGGATGATGAGCTGGTTGCTGCGCTTGTCGATCTCCAGTTTGCCGCGCTCGGACAGCACCGCCTCGATCTGGGCCTTGAGATCCGTGGCCTGGGCGAAGTTCAAGGGCACGACGTAGACCTGCAGGTCTTCGAGCTTCTCGGCCGAGAGCTTGGCCTCGAGAGCCGCCTGCTGCTCGGACTTGATGGTCTCGATAGGCGCGATGCGCACGATGTTGCCGAAGCGCTGCGAGCCCAGCCCCTTGGCCTGCAGGATGGCCCCGAAGGCCTGGTCCCAGGGGACGTTCTCGAGGCGCACGGTGATGCGGCCCGACACGTCGTCGCCCGAGACGATGTTGAGCTTGGATACGTGCGAGATCAAGCGGAAGACCGAGTGGATGTCGGCGTTGACCAGGTCGAGGTTGATGCGCTGCCCCGAGAAGGGCATGGAAGAGGCCGAGGCGCTGTCGAACATGAACCCTGCGGACATGCCGAAGAGCGCGGCGGGGTCGTTGGCTCCGCCGCCCGTGCCGAAGACGTCGTTGGGCTTGACCGTGCGCCCGGTGGCGCCGATCAGCAGCTCCTCCTGGTGCGCGCCCCGCAGGACGCCATCGCCGGACGGCGTGCTGGGCGCAGCGCTGGTGAAGCCCTGCCGTGCCAGCTCACGATCGGCCTGCATGTCCGAGGGGACCTCGACATCGACGTACAAGAGGTGGCCGGCGCCCTTCTTGATCTCGTAGCCCGTGTTGCGCCGCAGGTTGATGGCCACCCGCGTGCCCTCTCGGGTGCGGTATGCGCGCACCATGCGTACGGGGCTGATGAAGTGGGAGGCGTCCAGCGGACGCTCCAGGCTGGCGGCCAGGTTGGCGTTGGGCAGATCCACCACCACCAGGCGCGGCTCGGGCTTGCTGACCGAGTAGTCCGAGTCCGCGTTCAAGCCGATGATGACGCGGCTGAAGGTCTCCTCGGACTGGAAGTCCAGGGTGGACACGGTGGGCGGCGAGTGGGCCGGCAGGTGGGGGCCGGAGAGCTTGCGGGTCACGTCGCTGGTCGACGCGGTCCAGCCGCTGTCGTAGGACTCGCCCTCTGCGCCCTGGCGCTCGCTGAAGCTGATGGAGATGCGACTGCCCTCGGTGCTCAGCAAGTGGTCTGCGGGGCGCGCCAGGTAGAGGGAGATGCGCAGCAGGCTGCCCGCCTCGTCCTCCAGGGTCTCGGTCTCGACACGCGTGATCAGATCATCCAGGCCCGCCAGCTCAAGCTCTTCCGATGCCAGCACGGCCTCGGGGATCTCGACGACCAGCCGCTCGGGATCGGACAGGAGGAAGCTGCCGATGGCGGCCCCTTCCACCGACGCGGAGAGCTTGATGACAGCCGTCGTGGTCTCACCCGGAACGATCTCCAATCCCAGGACCGACGGAACCTGCTGAGCCAGGCTTTCCCCAAAGGGAATCGCCATCGCTCCCAGCAAAAGCATGCCAGCGAGCATGCCACGGAAAGATACTCTCGCCATCACGGGTCGCCTCCTTGAAACATCGGGGCACCGCATATCAGTCCTCGGAAACCACGAGCTTGATCTCGATAGGGTTCACAACCAGCGCGCCATCCGGCGTGAGGTATTCCTCGGTGACCACCAGCTGACTGCTGGTGATCTGGGTCACCTTGCCCCACTTCTTGCCGATGTATGTGCCAAGCTCGATCACGTGGCCCATGCCCTCGGGGTCCTCCACCAGGGCTCGCGGCCGGTCCACCCCCCAGACGATGCCGGTGAGCTGGTACTGCTCGAGCTCGTAGCGCTGCAGGGGCGTGGGGGAGCGGATCTCTTCCTCTTCCGCGTTGGCGATGAAGGTGCGGAAGGGATCGCGCTTGCCGATGGGATTGTACACGTAATCCTCGACGTGCTCTTCCACCTCGAGGGCTTTCTGTTTCGCTGCCTGGGCCGCTTTGGCCGCGGCATCCGCCACGCCCTCTTCGCCTTCGCCCCGCTTCTTTTCCGAGCCGCATGAGCAGAGAAGAAGGCCTGCACAGGCCAGCAGCCATATCCGTCCTGACATCGTCATCGTATCTCCGGTCACCTGGACCGCCTCTTCTTCTTTCCGCCCGCCTTCTTGGGCTGCACCTTGCTCCGCTCATCTTCGGAAAGGAAGCGGAATGTGGTCAAGGTGCCTGCCACTGTCACCAGCACCTTGCCGCTCGTCTCCACCGGTTCCACCATCTGGATGTTCTGAACGTAGACGATACGAGAGAGCTTGGAGAGGCGGTCGAAGAACATCGCCACTTCGTGGTAGCTGCCCCGCAGCTCCAGCTCGACGGGAACCTCGGCATGGAACTCGCGCACGTTCTCGTCTTGCGGCAGGAACTTGCGGATCTCAAGGCCGATGCGGCGACCGATGGTGCTGATTCGCGAGAGCAGGTCCGGGATCTCGCGATCGTCGGGCAGCTGGCGCAGCGCCTGCTTCAGCTGCAGGGTGAGGTTCTCGAGCTCTTGCTCGAAGGCCTCTTTGTCCTGGGCGCGTTTTTCAACGACGGCCTTCTTGCTACGCAGCTCGGACTGCTGGCTCTGCAGCGTGGCGATGGACTTCTGCTGCGGTGCGTAGAGCACGAACCAGAAGAGCACACCGACCAGGACGTAGACGACCGCGATGGCAGCAAGCCGCTGCGGACGCGGCATGCGCCCCAGACGCTCAAGCAGGTCGTGAAAATCCATGTTGCCTCCGCCTAGTGATGCCCGGCTGCTGCTTCAGCGGGCTTGGCTTCTTCCTTCTTCTTCTTCTCTGCGCCCCCCTCTTCTGCTTTCTCCCCCTCCTCCTTCTTCTTCAGCTTCTCGTCCCTGGCCTGCTGCGCTTTGCTCTTGGGCACCACCATGCGCGCAGAGATCTCAAAGCTCTTGAGGTTGTAGCCGCCCACCGCTTTCTGGTCGATGGAGATCAGGTAGACCTCATCGAACCAGCTGGTCTTCTCCAGGTTGATCAAGAACTGGGAGATGACCTCGTTCGACGCTGCGTCACCGCTGAGGGTGATCTTGCGGTCGTCCTCGAGGAGCTTCTTGAGGTAGAGCTTCTCGGGCGCGGCGGCGGAGAGCTCGTCCAGCATGTGCACTGGCCCCGTCTTGCTGGCCTGCAGACCGGCGATGACCGAGAGTTTGCGCCGCAGGTCATCGTTGAACTTCTCCACCTCGTCGACCCGGGCCACGATCAAGCGCAGGTTGTTGAGGTCTTCCTGCAGCTTGGCATTGGTGGTGCGCAGGTCGTTGGCTTTGGCTGACTGGAACATGAATGCCACGGCGCAGAGCAAGACCATGAAGCCGACGCCGATGACACCGAGCACCAGCTCCTGCTTCACCGCCTCCAGTCGGCGGCTGGTCTTGACCGGAAGTAGGTTGATGCGGATCATTTGTCGCCCGGTCTCCGAAGTGCCAGGCCCACAGCGACTGTGGCCTGGGGGGCAGCGTCCTGGAGGAAGCGTGGGTTGAAGGTACGCTCATCTATCTCAATGCCGCGGAAGGGATCGATGGTCTCGATGGGCGTGCCGGTGGCTCGTGAGAGCGCACCTCCCAGCCCTGGTGTCAGGGCTCCTCCTCCGGACAGGTAGATGCGGCTCATGCCCTCGCCTGTGACTGTGGACAGGTAGAAATCGAGAGAACGATGGATCTCCGTGGCGATGGACTCGCTCACGTTGCGGATCACCTTCTCCACCTCTTCAGGGACCACCGCCGAGGCGTCTTTTTCGTCCCGCCCGATCTTGATGGCTTCGGCCTCTTCGAACGAGATGTTGAGCGTGCGCTGGATCTCCTCGGTGACCTGGCGCCCGCCCATGCTGATGTCTCTGGTGAAGGCCGTGTTTCCTTCGCGCAGGACGCTGATGTTGGTGGTGTTGGCACCGACGTTGATCAGCGCGAGCGTGCCCATGGGCTTCTTGTAGTTGAGCTCAAAGGCGTTCTCGACGGCGAAGGCATCGACGTCGATGATCGCGGGCGTCAGGCCTGCCTCGTGGATCAGAGAGACGTACTCGTTGACCAGCTCCTTGCGCGCCGCGACCAGCAACACCTCCATCTGACCGGCTTCGTCGCCGGTCTCGTCCAGGATCTGCACGTCGATGTTCACGTCGTTGACATCGAAGGGGATGTATTGCTCGGCTTCCCACTGGATGGACTCGTCGAGCTCCTCGGGGGTCATCAGGGGCAGATTGATGCGTTTGATGATCACGGAGTGCCCGGAGACCGACGCCACCACTTCTTTCGTGCGGATCCGGTTCCGCTGAACCAGTTCCTTGATGGCGTCAACGACCGCGGCGGTATTCATGACGGCGCCATCGACGATGGCTTCCGGAGGAAGGCGCATCATTCCGAAATTGAGCAGACGCTGCCCCCCGTCTTTGTTCTTTTCCAGCTCGAGCACCTTGACCGAGCTGGAACCGATGTCCAGACCGATCGCGTTCTTCTTGCGGGAGAAAAGTGCCATTGAAGGATTCGTCCAGCCTCGCGAAATGGGAAATCTGGCTTCGTGAGCGGTCTCGAGGGGCGAGCATGCGCACGAGTAGGTGGAATTATACCTGAAATCGACGTAGAAAAGGTTGACGAGTAAACTGCTGGTGGCAGGCGGACCGAGTGTAATGCTGCGACACGGCGGTGCAGAACGCTCGAACCAACCACGTGTGGACTGGATGGGGGTTCTACCAGGATCCGATCCTGGGGGTCAAATACCGGGGGGAGAGCTCAACGTGCCTATCCCGGAAAAGGATGTAATGTCAGCATCGATGCCGATGGAAGAAACACTCCCCTGTCGCGCCGCCGCCTCCCTGGGCGCCGGGCTCGTGCTGGGCCTCACGGTCTCCTCGCAGCTCGGACTGGTCAACGGGGACCCTGGCGCGCTGGCCTGGCTGGGGGCTGGCGCCCTGCTGGCCCTGGCGCTGGCACTGGCGGCGCCGCCAGGGGCACCGGGGCGTCGCTGGATGCGCCTGGCGCTCTCCGTGGCAGCCGCCGCCCTGCTCGTTTTTCCCGGTACGCTGCACGCCCTGGTCTCGCTGGCTGGGCAGGCGTTGCAGTTGAGCGCCAGCCGCAGCCTGACACTGCTGCTCTTTCTGTGGCCCCTGCTGCCCCTGCTGCTGCTGCGCCCTCTCTCCCGGCCCGCGGGGCCCTTTGGCGCGCTCGAGCTCTTCCTGGGCGTCGTGGGGGCTCTCTGCGCCCCTCTGCTACCCTCTGCGCTGTCCATGACCCTGGTGCTGGGCGTTGGTTTCTTCTTCGAGCTGCGACGACCCGTGGCTCGTCCAGCCGAGATCTCCGCCTCCAGCGGGGCTGCGGGAAACGTCTCGGGTCGGGGCCTGCTGGCCGCTGGCGTGGCGGCTTTTTCATCCGCTGCGCTGTGGAATGGCCTGCGCGCCTGGCTGGATCCGACGCCATGGGGCTTCCTCTGGGCCACCTGCGGGGCGCTGCTGGCCTTCGGTCTGGGGTGGTGCCTGCCCATCAAGCGAGCGGCTGACTGGTGGCGCCTCCCCCTGGGAGGCTCGTCCGCCTTGCTGGCTGCCAGCGGCTTGGCGCTCTTCCCGCAGCTGCTGGGACCCCACCTCGGGGGCCTGGTCTCCTTCGCCGATCCGCGGCCCGCATTGACCGCCCTGCTGGCCGGCAGCTGCGCCCTGGCGGCGTTTCCCGCCGGGCTGGCCTCGGCCCCGGCTCCCAGCAGGCTGCGCTCCCTCGCCGCTCCCCTGCTCGGCGCCGCCTTCGGGATGATGGCCGCGGCCCAGGCGGGCTCGCGCAGCGCCGTGCTGCTCTTGCTGGTCATCGCGCTGGGGGGGGTGATCTGGCTCGTGCTCGCCTCCCGCGCCGCGCAGCGTCTGGCCGGCCTGGCGCTCTGCGCCGCCGCCGCGCTCTGCTGGTGGCTCCTGCCGAGCCTGGAGCTGCCGCAGCTCTGCGCGGGCTGGACCGTGCGCCTGCGAGACGAGGCGCAGCTGGCGCGCAGCGACGAGCTGCTATCGCGCTCGAGCTGGGTCTACGCGGACTGGGGCCCCGAGGGAGCCGCCGCGATCCGCAGCCTGAACGACAAGGCCGTGACCGACGTGGAGGGCGTGCCCCACGATGCCACGGGGCGCATGGCCCACACCATCCGCTTCACGGCGCACCTGGCGCCTCTGCTGGCGGAAGAGCGAGACCAGCTGGCGGTGATCGGAGACTCGCTCTCGCTGGTCGCGCCCGAGCTGCTGCACCACGATCCCACTGCAATCCGCGTCTCCGTGGCTCAGCCGGCGCTCTTGCGAGCGCTGGCTGAAGAGGATCGCGCCCTTCACCGCGCCCTGCTCTCTCCCGTCGTCCAGCTGGAGCCGGTTCCAGGCGCGTGGTTGTTGCGGGGCATCCCCCCGCAGGACGCCATCGTGCACGTCGTCTCGCACGGCTGGGCCGACGCCAGCGGCCAGCTCCCGGATGGCGCTTTCTTTCGCCTGACTCGCAGCCGGCTGCAGGATGGCGGGATCTACCTGGGGGCGCTCTCCCTGCGCTGGCTCACCTGGGAAGACCTGCAGGCCATCATGGGCGCCTTCGTGGACGCCTTTCCTCGTTGCTCCGTCTGGCTGCCGCCCACCGGGGCCGATCAGCTGATCCTGGTGGGCCAGACGAGGGACGAGCCCCTCTCGGCGGATCGTCTGCTGGCCGGGATTGCCCAGGGCCCGCACCGGCTCGCAGCCCTGGACATGAACCAGTTCCAACACGTGGCGGGTCGCGCGGTCTTCTCCTCGGCTGGCCTGCGAGACCTCTTTGCGGATGCGGCGGCCAGCGGCCGTGTGCGGAAGCTGAGCCTCTCCGAGGCCATCGCGCATCCGCCGGGGCTGTTCATCGGCGAGCTCGAGCAGGCGCTAGGCCATCCGCAGGACATCTGGGACCTGGAGGTGGGGAGCGAGAGGCAGGCCTTGCTGGAACAGTCCATCGAGAGTGCCAGGCACTTCCTGCGGCTGCTCTCCAGCAGCTCGCGAGGAGATCCCCAGGCCCTGTTCGAAGAGGCGCGCGCCCTGCGGGCCCTGGGGGCCAGCTCCGGCGATCTGGACACCCTGACCGCTCCGCAGCTGGCAGCCGCCAAGGAACATATCGCCAAGGCTCGCCAGGAAGGCCCCCTGTCCGGATACTGGGCGCAGGCGGTCAACGAGCTCAACCTGGCCCGGCTGTTCAACCCGGACAGCCTGGAGCCACGGCTGCTGCTGGCCGTGGTGAGCGAGGCGCAGGGCCGGAGCATGCAGGCCGAGAGCCTGTACCAGGGCGTGCTGGAACAAGACGAGGACAACCTGAGCGCGCTCTTCGGCGTGGCTCGCCTGCGAAAGCGGATCGGCGACAAGCTGACCACGGAGCGCATGCTGCGGCTCGCTGTGACCACCCACCCCAAGAACTGGCTCTGCCATCAGAACCTGGGCTACTTCCTGGTAGAGGCCCGGCGCCCGGAAGAGGCGGAGCCGGAGCTGCGGCGGGCCGCGGCCATGGCCCCCGAAGAGGAGGCTCGGCCCCACGCGGCCCTGGCGCAGTGCTACCTGGATCAGGAGCGCTATGTGCAGGCGCTGCTGGAAGCTGAACAGGCCATTCGACGCGATCCGAGCTCCCACAACGTCTTTCTGCTGGGGCGCAGCCACTACCACCTGCAGCAGCTCGAGAAAGCGGAGGCCGCCTTGCGGCGGTCGGTCTTGCTGGACCCGAAGAACTTCCTGGCGCGAGCTACGCTGGGCCTGATCTTCGCCGAGCGCCGCGACTACGAGCAGGCCGCCCAGGCCTTCCGCGACGTGCTCGCGCAGGATCCCGGCAACGAGGTGGCGCTGACGAACCTCAAGCTCGTGGAGCAGATCATGACGGCCCGCGAGGCCATCTCGGAAGGCCGGGCGCCTGAGGAGTGATCCCGGGCACGGCTCGGTGGATTCGGCCTGCGGACCATTGCGAGGCCCCGCAGAAAGCGGCTAGGATGAGCGCCCCTACGCGGAGAAGACGACCATGCGCACCCCCCTCCCCTGCCTTTTCTTCATCCTGTCCCTGGGCTGCGGCGAAGAAAAAGACGGCGCCGCGGCCGATACAGGTCCAGCTACGGGAGACAGCGGCAATCCCCTCGACACGGGATCCGAAGATACGGGCGACGACCTGCCAGCTCCAGCGGATCTGGCCCCGCTGAGCAGCGGCGAGTGCCCGGCGCTGGACAGCTCGGGCACCTACAGCTTCCTCTCTTCGGGCGATGAGCGCACGGTCACGGTGCTCATTCCCCAGGCGCCCAGCGCCGACATGCCCGTGGCCTTCTTCTTCCACGGCCTGCTCTCGCCCGACCACACCCCCCAGCCCACCGACTACATGGCCACGGCCCTTGGGCTGCAAGGCACGGCCGACGCCTACGGCGCCGTCATCGTGCTGCCGGAGTCGCGCACGATGAGCATGTTCGGTTTCAGCTTCTTCATGTGGGAGGTGATGGAGCAGGACGATCTCGACCTGGTGCTCTTCGACGATCTGCGCACCTGCGTGGCCCAGGAGCTGGGCGCGGACATGCGCCGCGTCTCGGCCATGGGCTTCTCCGGTGGCGGCCTCTTCACCACCGTGGTGGCGCGCGAACGAGGCGACACCCTGGCCTCCATCGTGGAGATGTCCGGGGGCTCCGACGTGGACTTCTCCCTCGTCTCCGACGAGCCCATCGCGGCCTACGGCACGCCCGCCAACACCATGCCCAGCCTGCTCTTCTCCGGGGGGAGAACGACGAGTGGCCGGAGGGCTACGGCCTGGTGAACTTCGAGGACGCCACCGATACCCTGCAAGCCGCGCTGTTGGCCGACGGCCACTTCACGGTGCGCTGCGGCCACGACTACGGCCACACCATCACCATGAGCGAGTACAACCTCGCCGTCGACTGGGCCCTGGCCCACAGCTACGGCGAACCCTCGCCCTACGAGTCCACGGGCATCGACAGCTTCGGCGACTGGTGCGAGCTGGCCCAGTAGCGAGGGTCAGCCGCGACAAGCGGCGAAGCCGCCGGCCGCGCTAGAAGACCTCCATCCAAGCGATGGACTGGGTGCCCAGGAAGGGATCCGTGGCCACGCTGAAGTTGGTGAGGCCGGCACCGGTGCCGCTGGCGTCCGAGCTGCCCACGAAGATGGTGCCCTGCGAAGAGATGGCCACCTGGGAGGGGTAGCCCTCGATGTCCTCGTAGTCGAGGTCGTTCTCGTCCACGTCGCCATCGCCATCGGTGTCCATGCCGGGGCTGCAGTCGTCGTACATCAGGCCGTAGACCCGACCGTCACCGCCGTCGCAGATGTCCTCTTCGGGCTGGTAGGTGGTGAAGTACACCACGCCCGCGTAGATGATGGGGTTGGAGGTGAGACCCTCCCCGGGGCCAAGCTCGTAGACGCCCACCTGGCCATCACAGGTGATGCCGATGCCCGTGGAGCAGGTGTCGGGATCCGGATCCCTGACCGCGAAGAAGTAGCCCGGGTCCGTGGTCATACGGTCGAAGGGCGTGCCCGTGCCCCAGTACAGGCCCAGTGTGCCATCGGAGAACCACGACGCGGTGGCCGCGTAGTACACCGACGGGCGGTCATCGACGTAGCTGAGCGGGTCGAAGAAGGCGGTCTCGCACCACTCGATCTCGTCCGGCGCCGTGGTGTCGATCAGGGCCTTCCACATCCAGGTGGGGCCCGGATCCTGTGGGCCGTCGCCCGGCTCCGCGGCCGGGTCGTCGTCCTTGGAGCCGTAGGTGGAGCTGACCGGGAAGTAGATCACGTCCGAGTCGCCGTCGGAGTCCGTGTCCACCACGGTCAGCGAGGCCGCGATGTAGCCGTACTCGTAGTTGCCGTCGCCGTCGGCATCCAGATCGCTGCTGTACTCGTCCCACTCGGGATGACCTGCCGAGCCCTCCTCGTCCATCTTGTAGCCGTCCGAGTAGCCCCAGGTCTCGGAGCCCGAGGCGTTGAGCAGGGCCTCGGTCTCGTTCCACTCGGACGAGGTGCCCAAGAAGTAGTCGTCGCCGATGGCCCACATATAGAGGTTGGCCTCGGTGGCGTTGTAGTAATCATCGCCCACCGAAGAGGGCACGGCGCGGCCTGAGCCCCAGATGGCCACGTAGTGGAAGCCGGGCTCCTCGCTGTCGCGCACGTCGTAGACCTTGGTGATCACGGGTGGCCCCACGAGGTAGCCCATGCCACCCACATAGGTGGTGTCCTCCACGCGCTCGTCCACCTGCTCCCACAGGTACATGGGATTCAGCGGGTCGGTGACATCCAGGGCCAGGGTGACCGGCCCGCCCTTGCCCTGCTGCACCACCAGCACGCGGTGCCACTCGCAGTTGCCCTCCAGGTCCGAGACGTCGCTGATCACGTCTTCGTCGCAGTCACGCGCACCATCGGCGTTCTCGTCGATCCACACGTCGTCCACCACCGGCGAACCGTCGAAGAGGAATGTGCGGCCGTAGAGCATCTGGTCGATCAGGCGCCCGGCCCAGTCGGCCTCGTGCTCCCGGTAGAGCAGGTAGCCAGGGACCCAGGCCCAGGCCTCCTCGCCCTCTTCGGTGTGGGAGGTGGAGGTGTCGTCCTCCAGGTAGAAGGCGTGCAACATGCCGGCGTTTGAGGCCAGGTAGACCATGGAGGGGATGTCGGTGTCCTCTTCCATCACCTTCAGGAAGCTGCGGTAGGAGGGATCCACCGAGAAGGCGTCGTTGCGCGGCGTGACCACGGCCGGCGTGGAGTGGGGCGAGTCGCCCAGCTTCCAGTAGCCGTGGTACTTGTCCAGGTAGCGGTAGCTGGCCAGCTCCCAACCGCGGGAGAAGTCGATCAGGGCCTGCATGTCCTGGTAGTCCACGACGCAGTCGCGATCGGCATCGAGATCGTAGGTGTCGTCGTCGGCGCAGGGTGGATCTTCGAGCGCGGTGTTGTCCAGGAAGTAGTTCAAGATGACGCGCTCGCCCTGCAGGGCGTCGGCGAAGGTCGCGTCGAAGGGCATGCGCCGGTAGTCCAGCGCGTCCGCGGCGAGCGAGGTGCCCATCATCTCATCGACGAAGGTGAAGATATCACGCGTGTAGTCGCCGTCCATGTCCGAGAACTGGTACGATCCCGTGAATGCCGGTCGACTCTGCAGCAGGTCGCCGGCGTCCCAGTAGGCGCCGCCGTAGTCGTCGTAGTCGCCTCCGGAGAGGTACTCGATCTGCCCGTAGGTCTCGCTGCTGGGATCGTCGTCGAGGGTGTAGGCGCGCAGGTGCCCCTCTGCCAGAGGGTTCTCGCCTTCGATCTCGTAGAATCCGTAGACCAGGTAGTCACCGTCGGTGGTGATCACCGGCGCGGAGCGGCTGTGCACGCCCGAGCGGATGTCGGCCATGATGGTGAGCAGGGAGCCCACCAGCAAGTCCGAGTCGTACGAGATGATGTAGATCCCCTCGCCGTCGGTCTGGTCCACCGAGTTGCCGAAGAGGGCCTCGGGCACGGTCACGCCACCCTCGAGGCCGATGCCGACCACATGGGTGATGATGTTCTGGTCATTGTCGAGGTCCGTGCGGAAATCGCCGTTGTAGACGCCGTATGCGACGTTGTCCAGCAAGCACTCCTCGTCCGGAGAGGTGACGATCTCGTCCTGATCGCAGATGATGTCGCCGTCTACGGTGTCGGTGTAGATCGCGTCTTCGTCGTCCTCGGGCTGTTCCACCGTGATGATGATGACGTGGGTCTCCTGGCAGTGGTACTGGATGGGAGCCTTGGAGAAGTCGGAGCTGTAGCCGTCGCCGTCTTCGTCGCTGTCGAGATCGTCTTCGTCGCTGTTGGTCAGGTACTGCAAACCCAGGGCGCTGAGGGCTTCGCCGAGGTTGCGGGTGTCCCCCTCGAAGGCCGTCAGGCCATCCACCGCATCGCTGACCTCGGCGTGGGAGGCGCCCAGGGCCACGATGGGAGTGAACATGTCTTCGCCCACGGCGGAGGCATCCTCAGCCGTGCCGACCACGGCGTAGCGAGCCCAGTCGAAGTGCTGCGTGATCTGGTCGATGGCGTCCGCCACCTCGTCGATGCACGCCCCCTCGGACTCCGAGCCCTCGGTGTAGTAGGACGTGACCGGGCAGACTTCGTTCATGGCGCTGGACAAGTCGACCAGGAAGATCACGTTGGGCTCGGCCGCTTCCTCGGCAGAGAGGTACTCTTCGCCGTAGGAAGAAGAGCCGGCAAGCGCGGCTTGCGGCCCGAGGAAGAGCCCCAGGATGACGGCCGCCCGCGAGGGCCGACAGGCTCGGAAGTTCCTTTGGGTCATGGGTCTATCCCTCTCTCTCTACATCTTGCAGGGGCCGCGAACGACCTTGCGGATCTTCGCTACCACCATGGCGGTGGTTTCGTTGATGTCCGTATACGAAGAGTCTTTGATGGTGGCGGTGGAGTCCATGCGCCAGAAATCGGAGCGGTACTGCTGCACGCCGGCCTCGGTGGAGTAGCCGGGCGGCGGGTTGGCGCAGCGTTCGTAGATGGCCTCTACGCGGTAGATGCCCAGGTTGTGGGTGTAGGCGATGCCCTCGAAGTCGGCCTCGGCTTCGGGCATGGTGACGAAGACGCCCGTGTCGCCGCTGTCGGCCCACTCCGTGGGGGGATTCTCGTAGCCCAGCTCGTTCCTGGCATGGACGGTTCCGGCGTCCGCGGTGTTGAGGACCATCATGTGCTTGCGGTTGTGGATGGCGATGCGGTGGTCCACACCGGCGACCGACAGCGAAGTGGCGCCGATCACGGTCAGGATGGCCATCAAAATCAGGGCCACCAGCAGGACGTAGCCCTGCTGGCCCGCTCTGCTCGCGAGGCGGGGCCTCGTTGGGAGGATGGTTGCTTTCATGAGCTTCATCCTAGGCTCTCATTCATAGACATTGGAGTAGAAGCGGTTGCTGCGCAGCGAGACCTGGGTGCTGAGCACCTGGCGGTAGTAGGAGTCCTCTGTCACCCCCGGGGGGCGGTTGTGCAGCGCTGGCCGCGTGCTGCGGTAGCGGCGGGTGGCCTCCTCCCGACGACTGCGGGCCAGCAGGCTGACGGTCACCATCCAGACGGCGTCCGTGTCCAGCAGGCTCTGGTACCAGTAGGTGGAGTTGGAGCAGGGATAGGAGCCCTCGGTGGGATCCTCCAGGCAGTAGGAGAACTGCAGGTCCTCGATGTCGTCCACCAAGGGCACGTCGTCGTCCTGCGGACCGGTGCCCGACTCGAAATCGAAGTCCAGATCCATCATCAGGACCGGGTGCTCTTGCGAGCCGGGGCCGTAGCCGTCGTCCGAGTCGTCGTCGATGTAGAAGGTGACCACCTCGCCCCGCGAGCAGGTCATGACCGGGGTGAGGTTTTCCGTGCTGGGGCAGATTTCTGAGTAGTCGTCGAAGCCGTTGTTGGCGGTGACCGAGATGTCGCCGTTGCCGCTGTCCGTGCCGGTGATCACCCACAGGTAGGACTCCATGCCCATGCTGTTGGCGAAGTCGTTGCACAGCAGGAACTCGCCGGCCGAGAAGCTGCCGATCTGCGTGGCATAGCTGTGCATGTCCATGTCGAAAGACAGCACGTCGGTGTCGCAGCCGGAGATCTTGGTCAGGTCCGTGTTCATGGCCAGGGATGGATCCTGGTAGGTCACGGTGATGGCGTCGCTGCCGCTGCCCCAGCCCTGGGCGTTTGCGGAGAGCACCGGCGCCAGCACGGCGTCGGAGTCGCCACCGTTGCCCAGAGCGCCATAGACCTCGGTTCCCGTGCCCAGACCCGCCTGCCGCACCGTACGCGTGACCACGTCGGTGGCGAAGCGCAGGTTCTGGTTCATCTCGGCCTGCATGTCCAGAAACTGCAGCTGGCGGGACTGCATGATGAAGACCTGGTAGAGACCCGCCACGACCATGGTGGCGAGCACCACGGCCACGGCCAGCTCGATCATGGTGAAGCCGCTGCGGTCCCCGAGCGAAGGTCGCCGGCGAGCGGGTACGAGGCCGGTCATCAGGAATCCCTGTACTTGTAGGTGGAGATAGTGGTTCCCTTGTAGGTGTCGAAGCGCGCGTCGTAGTAGGTGCAGCGCACGCGGATGCGGAGCCAGGTGGGCTCGGAGTCCATCTCGCTGATGGCCCAGGACACGGTGTAGACGGGCTGTCCGTAGGTGGTGTCCGTGCTGCCGGCGCCGTTGACCGCCGCTGCGGAGCCCGGATGGGGAAGCTCGGCCCATTCGTCCGAAGCGCTGGACGGATCGCCCAGCGGCGCGTCCAGATCCGAGGGCCGGTTGGTCTGCGTCCAGGACAGCGACAGCAGCTCTTCCATCTGGGACTGGGCCAGGTAGGTGCAGGCCGTGATCTTGCGGGCGTGCTGACTCGAGCGCGCGGCCTGGGCGTGGAATCCGAACATCACCACCAGGGAAAAACCCAACAAGGCGGTGGCGATGAGCACCTCTACCAGGGTGAAACCACGCCTCGAGCCGGGCAAGGCCGGCAACAGCCCCGCTCCCGGGGCCGGCCCTTGGCTCGGCTTACGAGCCAAGGGTGCTGCTCCCATCAGTTCCAACGCCATGATCTTCTCTTTCAACAGCCATGGTGGCCTCCATGCGCACGTAGCCCGACCGCGCGATGCGGATATGGACCTCGTCCGTCTGGCCACTGTTCAGCGCCTTCTTGTTCACTAGTCGGATGGTGATGTAGCCATCTTCATCAAAATCGTCGGCGGGATTGGACACCCAGCCGCGGGGGGTGAAGACCACGGCGTCGGTGTTGACCGTGCCAGGCCCCGCCAGCTCGCTCCATTCCGCCAGGCCGATGCCCGCCGTCTCGCGATTGCCGCCTTCGCCGATGTCGACGATGCCTGCTCCGTGCTCGTCGTCCGTGCCGTCTTCCGTCGCGTCGATGGGGAGATCTTCCCAGGACTGGCTGTTGGCGAACTGGTCGCCGGCCTGCAGGCGCCAGGATCCGCCCCAGCTGCCCGGATCTTCCACGCCCATGTCCGCCGACTCCAGCAGCAGCCGGGTCTCACGGTTGGTGGCGATGGCGGTCATGCGCAGCCCGCGCACGTCCTCGGTCATATCCGTGGCGACCTGGATCAACCGGTAGCGCGGAATGTAGGGGCGGATGGTGCTCCAGCCTATGGTCGCGATGATCCCCAGGATCCCGATCACCAGGACCAGCTCGGCCATGGTGAAGCCCGCCCGCTGGGGCGAGTCGGCCGAAAACCGGGACTGGGGGGCTGGGGCGAGCTGCATGGGCGGGAGGTTCTCTCCTGGAGTGGTCGTTCCCTACCATTCGCAAGATTCATGCCATGAAAAAGCGGGCCTCCTACCGGGTCGCCCTCGCCGACATGGGAATATTTTTCCTAGAAGACAGGAAAATAGTACCACTATTTGCGCGCACCGTCAGCGCTATGTCCGTGGGAGATCCCGTCGCAGACGTGCAGCACGGCCTTGCGACGACGAGAGACGAGCCGGCGGGCCGCCGGCAGGTCAGGCAGCACCCCGCCCACCGCCTCGGCTCGATCGAGCGCGGCGTCGGCCTCGTCAAGCCAGGCCAGCAGCGGCGGCCCCGTGCCCTCGCAATCCTGGGGATCCAGACGCTCGGCGGTCACCCCCACCAGGGCGCGCGCTCGCAGCAGGTGCAGGGGAGCGAGCTGCAAGGAGGAAGCCGCGGGTGTGGCAAGGGCCTCATCCAGGATCCGCACCGCTTCCTGAGCGCGATCCAGGCCCAGCAGGGCCTCGGCCTCGCCCTGCACCGGCTGCAGGTTGTCCGGCTCCAGCAGCCGCAGCTGCCTGAAGGCGGCCAGGGCCTCTTCCAGCTCGCCGGCCTTGAGGTGCCAAAGGGCCAGGCTGTTGCGGACCGCGAAATCACCGGGCGCCCGGGCCAAGGCCTCTTCGAAGTGCCTCCTGGCGGCGGCCAGGTTGCCCAGCGCCATGTCTGTCGAGCCCAGCCCCTTGTGGCCCAGGTGGCTCTGCGGATCTTGCCGCAGACAGCGCTCGAAGGCCTCCCGCGCCTGCTCGGGTCGCTCCGCCAGGTGGTAGGTCCATCCGAGGCCGTACAGCGCCTCAAGGCTGTCGGGCTCGCGAGCCAGGGCCTTGCGGAACGCCACCTCGGCCGCGACCAGGTCTTCGCGGGCGATGGCCTGCTCACCGCGCTTCAGCAGCCCCTCCACGCCGCAGGCCAGCGCGAGAAGGATGGGGAGCGACATCGCCAGGTGTTTCACGAGTCGAGTCCGTAGTTCCTGATCTTGTAGACCAGCGCCTTGTAGGAGATCTGCAGCAACCGCGCGGCCTGGCTGCGGTTGCCCCCCGTGCGCTGCAACGCACGGCTGATGAGGACCCGCTCCAGCTCGGCCACCTGCCGCTTGACGGAGAGATCTCCTTCGTCCTGCGGCGTCAGCGACGGGAGCCCACCCGGGGCGAGGGGATCCGCCAGCTCCGGGGGGAGGTCTTGCGGACCGATCAATCCCCCCTCGGCCAACAGGACGGCCCGCTCGCAGGCGTTCTCCAGCTGCCGCACGTTCCCTGGCCAGGCGTGACGCTCCAGGACTCGCATGGCCTCGGGCGCCAGCCGCGGCCTCGAGCGGCCCAGACGGTCCGCCGACTTGCCAAGGAAGTGGTCAGCGAGGAGGGGAATGTCCTCTCGGCGCTCGCGCAGGGGCGGCATGACCAGGCGCACCACGTTGAGCCGGTAGTACAGGTCCTCTCGGAAGCGCCCTCTGGCCACGTTCTCCGGCAGGTCGCGGGCGGTCGCAGCCAGGATCCGCACGTCCACCGGGATGTCCCTGTCGCCTCCCACGCGCCGTATGCGACCCTCTTCCAGCACGCGCAGCAACTTGACCTGCAGGGCCAGGGGCATCTCCCCGATCTCATCCAGCAGGAGCGAACCGCCGTCGGCCTGCTCGAAGAGGCCGCGCCGACGACGCACGGCGCCCGTGAAGGCACCTCGTTCGTGCCCGAAGAGCTCGCTCTCCAGGAGATTCTCGGGGATGGCGGCGCAGTTCACGGCCACGAAGGAGGCGTCTCTGCGGGCGGACCAGGCGTGGATGCAGCGAGCCAGCACCTCTTTTCCAGTGCCGCTCTCGCCGGTGATCAAGACCGTCACCGGTGCCGTCGAGATCTTGAGCGCCACTTCGGCCACCGCGCGCAGCCCCCCCTCGGCGCCCACCAGCTCCGTGGAGAGACGCTGCTGGGCGAGCTCGCGGCGCAGGGCCTCGTTCTCCCTCGCCAGGCGCTCTCGCTCCTCCACCTTGCGCAGGGTGATGACCACCTCGTCCCTGCGAAAAGGCTTGTTCACGAAATCCGCCGCGCCACGCTTGACGGCCTCGATGGCCATGTCGGTGGATCCGTAGGCGCTCATCATCACGACGAGCAGGTCGAGGCGCCGACGGGCCACCTCCTCCAGGAACCGGAGGCCGTCGAGTCGGGGCATGCGCACATCGCACAGGACGAGCGAGACGGCAGGTTCTTTGTCGAGCACCTCCAGCGCTTCCAACCCGTCTCGTGCCGTCAGGACGCGGTAGCCGGCGCGCTCCAGCACGAGCTGCAGCATATGGCGCAGGTTCTCCTCGTCGTCCACGACCAGGACGATCCGCCCTTCTGGCTCGGCTCGGGAGCGTCGGCTTGCTTGTTCGCGGTCTTCTGTCTCCATGGAGCTTCCCGTATCCCGGCGTGCGCTCCGCGTGGGGCGGCGGCCTGGGCAGCTTCGCCTCGACCCGGGCCGGCAGTATACTTCCTGACACGCCGCGCGCGAGTCGCCACGTCGGCGCGAGCGCACCACACGCCAGCGAGTTGCCCCATGCCCACGGTCCTGCAGGTGGTTCACGGCTACCCACCGCGAGAGGTGGCGGGCACCGAGCTGGCGACCTGGCGGCTGGCGAAGGCGCTGCGGAAGCGGGGCTGGCGCTGCCACGTGCTGGCATCCACGCGCGCCCCGGGGCGTGCGCAGTACGCCTGCCTGCGAGAGCCAGGCGACGTCGACGTGACGCGCATCGTCAACAACCTGCCCCATCGTCCCCTGGGCGACGCCGAGCGCGACGAGGCCATCGAGAGCCTGGCGCGCCGCGTCCTGCGGGCCGTGCGTCCGGACATCGTCCACGTGCAGCACCTGGCCTTCCTTTCCTCCGGGCTGCGCTTCGACATGCCGGTGGTGGGCACGCTGCACGACCACTGGCCCTGGTGCCCCGCAGGGGGCGCCATGCTGCGTTGGGGGCGGGAGCCCTGCCCCGGTCCCGATCCTGGAACCTGCCCCCCCTGCTACGCGCAGGGCAGCCCCATGCCTGGCACCGTGGAGCGTTCCGCCGTGGGACTGGCGCGCGCCCTGTCTCCCGTGATCGCCCCCGAGCGGTTGCACCGCGGCTGGCGGCGGGTCCGCCGCCGCCTGCCCGCCTCCTGGCAGGCCCGCCTGCGGGGCCCCACCGCCAGCCCCGGCAGCGCGGCCGACGCCCTGCGCCGAAACGAGGCCCTGGGCGCCGCCTGGAAGGCCATGGACCTGCGCATGGCGCCCTCCAACTACCTGGCCGAGCAGGCCAGGGCGCGCGGGCTGGGCCCGGTGACCGTGGTGTCCAATGGCGCCCCACCCGCCCCGCGCCGCACAGGAGGCGGACCCCTGGTCTTTCTGGGCACGCTGGCGCCCCACAAGGGCGCCCACCTCGTGGTGCAGGCCTATGGCGAAGCCTTCCCCGGGGATACGGGTCCAGGCCTGCGCATCTACGGAGCCCCGGGCGCCGACGCAGGCTACGTGGGCTCCCTGGGCTGGCCCCTGGAGGGGCCGCTGGATCCCGTCCGCGTTCCCACCACCCTCGCCGGGGCCACGGCCCTGGTGATGGGCTCGCTGTGGCCCGAGAACGCTCCCCTGGTGGTGCTGGAGGCGCGGGCTGCCGGTTGCCCGGTGGTGGCGCCACGCATCGGCGGGCTGCCCGAGCTGGTGGAAGACGGGCGGGATGGCTACCTCTACGAGCCGGGTGACGTCGCGGACCTGGTCCGCGCGCTGCACGCCCTGCTGGCAGGGGATCCCTTGTCCGTGAGCGCGCCACCCAGCCTGCGGGAACACGCGGCGCGCGTCGAGGAGATATACCGAAGCCTGATGTGAGCGTGGCACCGAACGAAAACCCCGTCCCGACCCTCGCCTGACGAGGCGGCGACGTTTCCTGCGGAGGCGCAGATGAGCGGCGTGACGCTGGAGAGACTGGAGGACGAAGTGACCGCCATGCTGGTGGAGATGGGATTGCCACCTGAACCCCACGGCGATGGGCTCTACCTCTACCGCTTCGGGGACACCGTGGTGGCCGTCAGCCTGTTCGAGGCCGATGGAGAGGCCTGGGTGCGCTTCGCCTCCACCCTGCTCAAGGACTTCCGGCCAAACCTGGAGCTGGTCACGCGGGTGCTGCGTCTCAACACCGAGGCCCTGCTGGGCGCCTTTCTGCTCTTCGAAGACGACACGCTCTCCTTCTCGGCGACGCTCCCGGGGAGCGGCCTGGCGAGCGAGAGCTTCCGCCGGACCATGGAGTACGTGGCCCGCGTCTCCAACGCGCATGCGGAAGAGCTGGGCGCCATCGCCGGGGGGCGCACGCCCTCGTCTTTCCTGCCGGCATGAACGCTTGAACAGCTCGGTCTCCGGCAACGCCATCAGCTGCGTGCTGCAGGTCTGCCACGGCTGGCCGCCGGAGCGCCTGGGCGGGGCCGAGCTCTACGCAGCCTGCCTGCGCGACGGCCTGGCCGGCTTGGGCCTGCGCAGCCTGGCCTTCGCCGCAGGCCCCCGGGAGTCCCGCAGCGATGACACGCAGGTGGTGCGCAGCCCCGCGGGGCGCGCGCGCAGCTATATGCGCACCCAGGTGCGTCCCTGGCTCGAGGGGCGCTTTCGCGAACACCTGGCGCGCTGCCGTCCCGATGTCGTGCACTTCCACCACCTGACCCACCTCTCGCTGGGTCTGCCGCGCCTGGCGCAGCGCAGCGGCGCCGCGGTGCTGATGACGCTGCACGACTATTGGCTGCGCTGCCCACGCGGTCAGCTCAGCGACCGCCAGGGGCGCCGCTGCCCCGGTCCCCAGGCGCGGCGTTGCGCCGACTGCCTCGCCGGCCAGCTGGCCCTCGATCCCCTGAGCGCGCTCGCCTCCCGTGCGCTCTCCGGGCTGCCGGTCGCTGCTCGCACCTGGCTCCGCGAGGGGCTGGGACGCAGCAAGGCCGGCCAACTGGATTCCGTGGCGCAGCAGCGGACGGCACTGGTCGATGCCGCCGTGGCCCGCGTGGATCGCTTCCTGTCGCCGTCCGCCTACCTGGCCCAACGCATGGTCCGGATGGGGTTGCCCGCCGGGCGAGTCGAGATCGCGCCCCTGCCCCTGGTGCAGCCCGTCTCCCCCCTGGAAGCGCCAGGTACCGGCCCCTTGCGCTTCCTCTTCGTGGGTGCGCTGATCCCTACAAAGGGAGCCCACCTGCTGCTCGACGCCTTCGCCCGCTTGCCCGCCGGGGCCGCCACGTTGCGCCTGGTCGGGCCAGCTCCGGCGCACGATCTCGATCCCGACTACGCCTCGAGGCTGCGGCAGCGGGCCGCCCGGGTCGTGGGAGCCCGGCTGCTGCCCCCCTTTCCGCCTGGGAGCGTGTCCCGGATCCTGGCGCGCGCCGATGTGCTCGTGGTGCCGAGCACCTGGGAGGAGAACAGTCCTCTCGTGGTGCGCGAAGCGCGCGCCGCCGGCCTGCGGATCCTGGCGAGCCGCAGGGGGGGGATCCCCGAGATCGCCCCCGGCGCGCGCTTCTTCGAGCCCGAGCGCCGCGGTGAGCTGATCGCCGCGTTGCGCACCGAGCTGGAGGTCGGGCGGCGGCGAGACGCGCCGGCGCGCTGGGACGACCCTGCGGAGCACGCCCGACAGATGCTCACGCGCTACGCAAGAATCGTTGCGGGGTGACGCCGCCAGCTTCTCGTGGCATACATGGAAAGTCCTTGTCGTTGGGGCGGTCCTTGTTCCAGCTTGTCCTTTTGCTGTCGCTTCTCTTCGCGCTGCCGGCGCGAGCGGGCGAGGACGAGTGCGTGGCCTGCTGTCGGGCCACGGGGCTGGCTGGCTGTCGGACGGAGCTGCGCATGTTCGGCGACGGATCCCTGGCCACACCCGAAGCCGGCGCCTGGCGCGTGCTGGGCCTGTGGGTGCTCGAGTGTGGCGGCGTTGGGCGCTTCGAGGCCGGAGCCACCGCCGTGCTGCCCGACCTGCCCGTGGCCGGGGAGTTGATCATGTCCGGGCTGGCCCCCATGGCCCTGCACTGTTTCTCGCAAGCCTGTTCTTTTCCCAAAGGCGCCTGCTTCAGGCTGGAGGCCGAGAAACGCATCCGCATCCTGCACTGCGAGGGCGGCGCCGCCATGCCGGCCGCCGCGCTCAAGACACCCGGTCCCGAGCCACCGGGCAGCGACGCCGTCATCGTGGTGGTGGGCGGCCGCCCGCTGGTGGTTCGTCCAGCGGATTCCGGCAGCCTGCAGAGGCCTGCGCGGCCTTCCGCGTCCGCTTGCTGCGGCCAGGAGCCCACGCGGGCGGTGATCAGCGGCGCTGCGACAGCGCCGGCGTCCACGGCGGTGCATCGCAGCACCGCGCCCACACTGTCCGAGGCTTCGGGCTCGGCCGCCCAGCCCACGGGGGATTCCAACGACCGATCATACGTGCTCGAGATCCCCGAACCGCCGTCGGACGGATCCTGCGACACCATGGAAGCCCTGCGCACCGAGTCGCGCCGCATGGTCGAGTCCGGCAACGAGGCTGTGCTCGCCGGGGAGATCCAACGCGCCATCGACGAGTATCGCGCCGCGCTGACTCTCCATCTTTGCAATCCCTACGCCTGGGCCGACCTGGGTGCCGTCGCGCTGCAGCTGGACCGGCCGGCCGAGGCTGTCCTGGCGCTCACGCAGGCCGTCGAGCTGCAGCCTCGTCACTACACCGCGTACACCAACCTGGGCCTGGCCTACGAAAGCCTCGGACAATACGGCTTCGCGCGCGAGGCCTTCCGCGTCGCCTTGTCCGTCCGGCCCCACCACGCCCCCGCCCTGGAGGGGCTGGGCAGGGTCCAGGCGCGCTGAACCAGCGGCAGCTCGTCCCTCTCCGCGGCGCCCGGCGTTCAGGGAGTTGACGCCGCGGCCCGCGGCAAGTAGCATCGTCTCCTCAAGCCACCCATAGCCCAAACATGAGGAATTCATGGCCAACTACCAGCCCTTCGAGATTCCAGCAGGCGTAGACGTCCAGATCACCGACAAGGGTGTTTCAATAGAGCATGCGGGAGACATCATCCTCCATGGCACGATCGGTGGCGGCATGGACAGGGTCGTGTCCAGCGAGGGATCCGTCACCTTGGCGGGCAAGCTCTCGCTGGGAAGCGTCGAGGCTCCCAACGGCACCGTGCGCGTCGTCGGTCCGGTCGAGGCCACTCGGGTGCTGGGAAGCGTAGTCGAGATCACCTCGACCGATTTCACCGCCAAGACGGTGCGGGGCGAGCGTCAGATCAAGCTCGGCGAGTGCAAGATCAAGATCGATGTCCTGATCTCGCCGCGCATCGAGATCGAGCCCAAGGCCTCGGGCCGTGTACCCATCATCGAATGCCACAACGAGCTTGGCCCCAACGCCATCAAGGGCGGTTTCAGCGTCGCGGAGTACGATGAGCTGCTGGGGGACGTGGAGAGCTACCTGGCCGAGCGCGGCGTCGATCCTCTGCAGCCAGCCTCGGACGAGGAAGAAGAGGAGGACGAAGAAGAGGACGAACCATCTGATCTGATCATCGAGGCCGAGGACATCGACGAAGCAGAGGCCGAGTTCGTCGAGGAACCCGAATCCCTCGAGGCGATAGAAGAAGAGGACGTGGACGATCCGGACACATTCCCGGACGTCAGCCGCATCAAGGTGGGCGTGACCACCACGGAGGCGGCTCCTATCAGCGCCCTGCCCAACATCGACGAGGATCCCGCCGACGACGAGCCCGAAGAGATCGACATCGAGATCGACGAGATCGAGGATCTGGAGCTGGACAGCGGGGAGCTGCCCGACTCGGATGACCTGTCCCTGCCGCCCGGCGCGCGCAGCGTGTTCGTCGACGATGATTTCGAGGACATGGCCAAGAGCGAAGTGTCGATGGTGGACGAAGACTTCAGCGACATCAAGCCCGAGCCGGAAGAGAGCGATGTCCACGTCCAGCTGGAAGAAGTGCTGGCCGAGCTGCGTGCCTGCTACGAGGACGGCGAGCATCCGCCCGTGCTGTCCGAGCTCCAGGAGATGGTGGAGGCGCGGGAATACGACGAGATCGTCAACCGCCTGCCGCAACTGTGGAACGACCTGGTCAAGCACCACCGCGAGCGCGGCATGCGCATCCGCAGGCAGGTCACCACCACCTTCAACAACATCATGAGCATCGTCAAGAACGCCCCTACGGTCAATATGAACCAGTAGACGGCTCGCCTTGACGCCTCTCATTCCCGGGCTGCTGATCTGCGCTTTGGCGCTGCTTGGCAGCCCGCTGGCGCGCGCGCAGGCCGCTGGCTTGTCCGCTGCGGAACCCGTGGCCCGCAGGATGGCGATCTACGCCTTGGTGGAAGAGGGTGGTGCGCCCTCGGTGGAAGCGCTGACGGCGTACCTCGAGCGGGAGTCGGACCCGGCATTGCGCCGTGCCGCCCAGGACGCCCTGATGCGCATTCCCCTGGGCGACGAAGACCTGCTGGCGCTGCTGTCCAGCCCCCATGATGCCACCCGGGCCTTCGCCGCCCATGGCCTGGGCCGACGCCGGGGTGCCGCCTCGGCCTCGGGCCTGCTCGACGCGATCCGCGATCCTTCGCCGACGGTTCGGCGCGAGGTCTACGAGGGCCTCGCCGTGCTGGGCAACCGCGTCGCCATCCCGGAGCTGGTCCGGGCAGCCGTGCGTGAGAGCTCTCCTCCGCTGCGCGACGTGGCCGAGCAGGCCGCGCGCCGCCTGGCGGACCTGCGCAGCCCACCGGAGGACGTGCCGGCGGCCATCGCGCTGCTGGAAGAGGGAAACCCGGACGACCAGCGCTGGGCGGCCAAGCTCCTGGGCCGCTCCAGCGACTGGAGGGCCCTGGATGCCCTGCTCCAGGCCAGCGGCGCCGCTTCCCAGGACCTCCGCCACGAGGCCATCAAGTCCCTGGGCCTGCTGGGCGACAAGCGGGCGGTTCCCCACCTGCTGGGCATGCTGGAGCAGAGCGCGGGCAAGACCAGGCACCACGTGATCGGAGCCCTGGCCCTGCTGGCCGACGAGACCAGCGCCGAGCCCCTGGAGGCGCTGTTGCGGGATCCCGATCCGGGCACACGCTGCCTGGCGCTGCGCGCCCTGGCCCGTCTGGGGCTACCCGGTACCGGCGAAGCGCTGGAGCCCTCCTTGAGCGACGACGAGGAGGTCGTGCGTGCGGAGGCCATCCACGCCCTCGCCCGGCTGGAGGAGCCAGCCGCGGACGCGGCCATGGCGGCGGCGCTGAACGATCCCTCCCCCTTCATCCGAGCCGAGGCCGCGCGCCTGCTGGCCGGCAGGGGCGCGGCCAGCTCGGTGGAGAGGCTGCTGCCGCTGCTCGATGATCGGGACATGCTGGTGCGCCTCACCGCGGCCGACGGCCTGGCCGACCTGGGAGCCATGCAGGCCATTCCAGCCCTGCGCGCCCTGGCGGACCGCGCCAGGAAGGACGAGGAGCGCCAGGCCTACGAAGAGGCCTTGAAGCGCCTGGAGGGCGAGTAGTTGTCAGCTGTCAGCTGTTGGATAGCTCTCACTCCCAGGCAGCCAGCATCTCTTCCACGCAGGCCAGGTCCTCGGGATCCAGATCGTCGAAGCGCACGCCCATGCCGGGCTGCATGCAGCCGGCCTCTTCGGGGGGCAGGACCCAGCAGACCTTGCCGACGGTATCCACCGGCTTTTCCCTGCCCGGTATGCGGAAACGGAGCCTGAAGCGGGTCTTTTCAGGGAGTGGATTCGTGGTCTGGATGAACATGCCGCCGATGCTCATATTGGCCGTGAAGTCGATCAGGAAATCCTCGCTGGATTCGTACTCCACGAGCATGCGGATGGGCAGCCGCTCGGTGGTACGCTTGTCGGCGCCTGAATCCGTCGTGTCATCCGGCAGCCGCGCTTCGCCCTGGGCTTGCGCTTTGTCGAGAGACTGCTTGTTCTTCCCGGACTCGTTCTTTTTCCCGGACATGGGTATCGACCCCCTGGTTCGCGGGGCTTGCGCGATGGGACGACAATCCCCTAACACCGCAGGCATGGTCCGGGCGAGGTTCTGAGGGTAGACTTGCCCCCGCTCCGCCGCCAGGCGTACACTCCTTATCCCCCCACAAGCAGAGGAACCGGCCCCATGCGCGTCCCCTCCCCTGCCGCCCTGCTCCCCCTCTTGGCCTTGCTCTCCTGCAACCGCTACGAGATGTTCCTCATGGCGGGCTATGAACAGGCCACCTACGCCAACGAGGTGGATATCCTCTTCGTGGTGGACAACTCGCTGTCCATGTACGACGAAGCGAGCGCGCTGGCCTTGAACTTCAACTCCTTCGTGGATCGGCTCGTGGATCCCGAGCAAGGCACCGGCGTCTCCACCGAGGGCCTCACCGACGCGGTGGACAACTACCTGCTCTACGTCACGCAGCGCGGTCGTTTCCTCGACTACCAGCTGGCGCTGACGACCACCTCGGCGGATCCCATGGATGGCCTGGTGGATCCCGGCGAAGCAGGAACGCTCTCCGGCGATCCCTCCATCGTCTCCGAGGACCTGGGCGGCGACGTCTCCGAGACCTTCCGCGCCAACGTGATGTGCGACACCACCTGCTGGCCCGAGGAATGCCAGGGTGACAACACCACCAACTGCATTCCCTACGATCCCTACTACGAGTGCGGAGACGATCCCGGCAACCAGGTCTCCTGGGACTACCTGGCCTGCGTCTGCGGCGACTCCTGGACCGAGCCGGACTGCGGTTCAGGCACCGAGGAAGGGCTGGAGTCGGCGCTGTTGGCCCTCTGCAGGGCCGTGGAGGACCCGCCCCAGGGCTGCTGGGATCACGACGGCTCCATGCTGGCCGGCCAGGGCGAGGCCGGCTCCAAGAGCGGCGCGGAGGACTACGGCGACTGGTACGGCTCCAGCCTGGGCCTGATCCGGGAAGACGCCAGGGTGATCGTGGTCTTCGTCACCGATGAGGGTGACGGCTCCCGCATGCTGGTGCAGGGGGAAGAGGATCCCGAGCCCTACCTGGACATCTTCGACGAGTTCGACAACGACATCACCTTCGTCGCTATCGGCCCCAACTACGACCCCGAAGATCTCACCTTCGAGTGCAACTCGGGTGGCGGCACCAACTGGGGCACCGTGCGCTACCAGCTGGCGGCCGAGCGCACCGGCGGCTTCTTCCAGCCCATCGAAGAGAAGCAGAAGTTCTGCCTGGTCGACGACCAGGACATCGGCGTGGCCTGCACCACAGCCACCGACTGCGAGCCCTACGCCAAGGGAGCGTCCACCTACAGCTGTACGGAGGACTGCGCGCCGTCGGACTTCGCGGCCCATCTCGAGAGCCTGGGGGACCTGCTGAACGCCCTGCTCAACCAGTTCCCGCTGCGCTCGATCCCGGATCCCGATACCATCCTGGTCTTCGTGGACGAAATCCAGATCGAGGAGTCCTACTGCATCCACGACTGCGAGGTGGACTCCACGGGCGAGCCCGTCTACGGCGACGGTTGGACCTACGAGACGGGCGAGAACGCGGTCTACTTCCACGGCACCGCAGTGCCGGACTACAACGCGGCGGTGCGCATCTACTATCGCCCGGTCTCCGACCTGCCGCGCAGCCTGCCGTTCTAGACCCCTTCCCTCTCCTTTCCCGCTCCTTTCCTTTCCGCTCCTTTTCCTTTTCGAAGGGGAAAACTCGATGAGCTGTCGTAGAAGATTGTTGCCGCTCGCCATGCTGGCGGCGGGCCTGTGGGCCTCCACTTCCGAGGCGCAGGAGACGGTCAAGCCCCTGGACCTCGGCATGCTGCGCGACTCCGAGATCTCTGTCGTGCAGAAGCGCCTCTACAGCATGGAGAAACGCGTCGAGCTCGGTCTGCACCTGGGCGCCCTGCCCTTCGACGCCTACACCATCGCGCCCCTGGCGCGGTTCAACTTCACGTTGCACCGCACAGAGACCATCGGCTTCGAGCTGTCGGCATCCGGAGGCTACGGCTTCAAGAACTGGGCCTTCCGCGAGCTCGAGAGCCCGGAGTACAGCATCTCCCCCGAGGCCTACCGCTACCTGGGCAACGTGGGGCTGGCGGTAGAGTGGTCGCCGGCCTACGCCAAGCTGAACTGGCGTGGCAAGCGCGTCTTGCACCACAACCACTACTTCCTGTTCGGCGGGGGTCTCACCGTGGAAGCGCCGGTGATCGATGCCGACGAGATCGGGTTGGCCATGGGTCCGGGGGGCCTGGTGGGGGCCGGCATGCGCATCTTCGTCGGGCAGCAATCTTCCCTGCGGGTGGAGATCCGCGACGACATCTTCGTGCAGAAGCGTGCGCTGACCGGCACGACCAAGATCAAGCAGAACGTCGCGCTGTCCGTGGGCATCTCCCGCTTCAGCAAGGGGCGCTGACATGCCTAGGCGAGCCCTTGTGCTGGCGCTGCTGCCTCTGGGGTGGTTCCTTTCCCTCGACCAGTCCTGGGCAGGCCCTGGCGACCAGCAGGCCGATCAGGCGGCCGAAGAGGGAGAGGAAGCGGAACCCCCCACCGAAGAAGAGCGCATCGAGGCCTTCGCCGCGGTGGAGGCCGAGCTCTCCAAGGGCCAGAAGGCCCGCGCAGCCGACGCCTTGACCACGCTGATCTCCGACACGGAGCGCGAATACTTCCACGCCGAAGCCTATGCGCGCCTGGGCCAGCTCTTGATGGAGCTGGACCTCTCCTACGGTGCGCTGGTGGCCTACTCTCGCGCCCTGGCCCTGGATCCAGGGGCCGAGTTCGCCGGCCAGGCCATCGAGCGCAGCTTCGAGCTCGCCGATCGCGTTGGCGACACCGCGATCCTGGAGCCGGTCTTCGCCCAGAACGTCGGCGGAGACGTGGACCGCGCCACACGCTCGCGCATGGCCTACCTGGCGGCACGCGAGAACTACCGCCAGGGCCACCACAACCTGGCCCTGAGCCTGATCAAGCTGGTGATCGCCGAGTCGCCCGTCTACGCCGACGCCAAGATGCTCGAGGGTGTGGTCCTGAACCAGCAGGGGCGCGCCAACAAGGCGCTGGCCCCGCTGCAGACCGCGCTGGCCGCCGCCGAGAAGTCGGGGCGCGACTCGCGCTTCGTCAATACGGCGCTGTTGAACCTGGGCCGCTCCTACTACGCCTCGGGCAACTTCCCGCGCGCCATCGAGCACTTCGCCCGGGTCTCCCGCGAAAGCGACTTCTGGTTGGAGGCCCAGTTCGAGCGCGCCTGGGCCCATTTTCGCCTGGAGGACATGAACGGTACCATCGCCATGCTCCACAACCACGACTCCCCCTTCTTCGAGTCGTACTACTACCCCGAGGGTGAGCTGCTGCGCGTCTACGCGCTCTTCCTGCTCTGCAAGTTCCCCGAGGCATCGCTGGAGATCGACGAGTTCAAGGAGCGCTACGCACCCGTCTGGGAGATCCTCAAGACCAGCACGGCGTCCATGTCTCCCCAGGAGGCCTTCGACACCGCCCGCCGCTACGTGGACGAAGGCGATCCAGGCCCGATCCCGGAGATGGTCCTTCAGCCCTTGCGCGGGGAGGCACGCCTGGCCGCCGCCATCGGCGCGGCCGAGCAGGCGGAGGACGAGGTCGCGCGCCTGAAGAACATCTCGGCCAATCCCTTCGCCGCGCAGGTCAGCAGCTGGGTCTCGGCGCGCGGGGAAGAGATCGTGAGCCGCGAAGGAGAGCGCATCAAGGCGCGGCTGGCCAAGCGCAGCGACGAGCTGGCCGGCATGCTCACCAACGTGGAGATCTCCAAGCTGGACATGCTGCAGATGGAGACCCGCCTGTACGAGCAGGCCAGCGTGCTCGGCAAGCAGCTCGACAAGGCGCGTCAGGTCCAGCGCAAGGAGCGCATCCGCAAGGGCTACGTGCACTGGCCCTGGCAGGGCGAGTACTGGGTCGACGAGGTCGGCTACTACCGCGTCAGCGCCGTACCCGAGTGTCCCTCCGGGCTGCGTGCGTCGGAGGAATAGGCATGGCGCCGGAGGAGCCCGGGCCCGCCGGCGAGGCAGAAGCCAGCCCGGCCGGCGAGGCGGAAACCGGCCGCGCCAAGGACCTCCTGCCGGAAATGGAGCCACGGCCCGTGGTCGGTCAAGCGCTCGTGCGACGCCTGGCAGCGCGCCGTTGGGGACGCGGTCCGGCCACCTGCTGCTCTCCGCGTATCTTCGAGCGCTACGCCATGGCCGACCCATTCGACCCCTCTGCCGAAGAGGCGTCGTCCGTCAAGCTGGGACCGGTGGGTCTGAAGTTCAAGGAGCGACGCGAGCCGGCCAGGCACGCCCAGGTCAAAGACCCTCAGAAGAAAAAGAAGTCCAGCCAGGTCTGGTCGGCACCAAGCGGCATCCCCAAGGCGCAGCCCGCCCCCGCGCCTACCCCCAAGCCGAGCCCCCCTCCGGCCGCGGCCAGCAAGGCTCCGCCCCCCCCCGATGCAGAGCAGGAAGCCCCCCTGGAGCGCGCGCCGCCGCGCATCGTGGCGCCTCGCTCCGCCAGAGCGGCCTCGGGGCGCTTCAGGATGCAGCGCACTTCCACGCGCGCACCCAAGGTGCGCCCGCTGCCGGCCGGGCCGCAGCTCGTTCCGGATGCGCCCACCGACTCCTCGCGCTCGGATGAACCCGGCGAGCTCAGCGCCAAGACCAGGCCCGGCCCTCCGGGGCCCGTCAGCCTCGACGACCTGTTCGGTGCGGCTACGGCGGCCGGACGGGACAAGCGCCTGGGGCGCAAGCCCGATCCCAAGAAGGACGGCTGAGGGCTCCTCAACCGCGCGGCAGAGCCTCCACTACCAGCTGCCGCTCCGCTGCCAGGTAGCGCCGTAGCACGCGGTGCAGATCCCGCTCGGTCACCTGCTCGGTATCCGCCAGGTTCGCACGGTAGCGTCTGCCATCGAGACCGAAGAGCTCGTCCTGCGCCATCCTCCAGGCGCGCACCGAAGCGCGTTGCAGGTCCGCGGCCACGGCTCCAGCGAGCGTGGCCTGCGCCCGCCCGATCTCCTCCCCTCCCGGCGGCCGCAGGCGCAACGTGCTCATGATGCGGGCCAGCTCCTTGCGGGCATCGTCGATGCGCTGCGGAGCGGTGCTCAGCGCACAGGTGAATACGCCCCCCTGCAGGGCGGACACGTTCACGGCGGAGGTGTCGTAGCAGAGCCCGGTCTCTTCGCGCAGGCGCTGAAAGAGGCGGCCGCCCGGCGAGCCCATGATGGCCGCCAGCACGTCCAATGCGGGCCGGTCCTCCTGCGACACCGAGCAGCTGCGGAAGCCGACCAGCAGACGTCCCTGGCTCCAGGGACCCTGCAGCTGGAGTTTCTTGCGGCGTCCGGCAGGAGGGGCATGCCCCCCCAGCTCGAGCCCGCCGCGGGACATGCCACACAGCAGGCGTTCGATGGAGTGGATGACGCTCTGCGGATCCAGCGCGCCAGCCAGGGCGATGACCATGTTGGAGGCTCGCAGGACCCTGGCGTGGAAGCGCTGCACGACGCGCGGCGTGATTCGCTGCAGGCTGCGCTCGTTGCCTCCGCCGGGCAGGCGATAGGGGTGCCGCGGAAAGGCCAGGCGCAGCATGGCATCCCAGGCCAGCGACGGCGCGTCGTCTTCCTGGGTGCGCACGGAGTCCGCCATGCTCTCGACGACCCTGTCGACGGCTTCGGGATCGAAGCGTGGCCGCAGCAGCGGCATCAGGGCCAGGTGCAGACCCGCGGGGAACTTGTCAGCGGGAAAGACCGCTTCCAGACCGCAGGTCGAGAGCGAAGAGCTGCCGCGCACCGAACCCGAGAGCGCCTCCACCGCCTCGGCGTAGGTGATCGCGTCCAGATCGCCAGCCCCTTCGGTCACCAGGTCCGCCCAGGCCTGGCCATGACCGGCGGTCCCGAGCCTGGCCAGCAGGCCCCCACCCAGGCCCACGGCTCTCATGGCCACCAGGGGTGCCTCGGGATCGGGTTCCACGAGGATGCGCAGCCCGTTGGAGAGCCGGCAGCGCGTGACCTCGCCTGCGCCGGGCGACCGGGGACGATGGCGCAAGGCCTGCGCCCGCCTGGCGGGGCGCCGAGGGGCGAGCAGCTTGCTGACCTCGGCCCGGCCCAGCTCGATCCCGGGACCCAGCAGACCGACCACCGCGCGCTCCGGTCGCAGGTAGCGACGAGCTGCCTCGTTCACCTGCCTCGGCGTCAGGGCGGCCACCTTGGCCCTGTAGCGCAGCTCCTCTTCGTAGTCCCCGTAGTAGCCTTGATACCACGACAGCACCGCCGCGCGTCCCTCGGCCGTCTCGCTGTTGTAGATGGCATCCGACAGGATGGCGGTACGTGCGCGTCGGAAGCTGTCCAGGGGGACGCCGTGGCGTCGCACCTCGCGCAGGCAGGCGCCCAGGGCCTGCAGCCCCTCCCCCACCCCCTGCCCGGCGGGCGTGAAGCCCGTCGCCAGCAGGCCACCATCCACGCCCACCTCGGCTCCTGCCCAGGCGGCGTGGGCTACGGCCTGCTGCACGTGCAGTCGGGTCGGCAGGACGGCGCTGGCTCCCTCGCCCAGCGCCGAGATGAGCACGTCGATGGCCGGCATATGCGGGTGGTCCTGGCCCGGCAGGGGCATGGCCAGCTCTACGATCTGCTCCTCGAAGGAACCGGTGACGCGCACCAAGCCCAGGCCACGGCGCCTCGGAGGCTGGGGACGCGGACCGGGAAGCCGTCGCTTGCCGGAGCAGCCAGCGCTCATCCGCTGGGCGAGGCCGAAGATCGCGGCCGGATCCACATCGCCCGCCACAGTCAGGCAGGCATTGTCAGGTGCGTACCATTGCCGGTAGAAGTCGTACAGCGCCGCTCGGCTCAGCCCGCGCACGGTGGCCCTGGTTCCAAGGATGGGGGCGCCGTAGGGATGCCGGCCCCAGATCCTGGCCGCCAGGGCCTCTGCCAGCATCCTGGCGGCCTGGTCCCGACCCTGAGCGATCTCCTCCAGCACCACTGAACGTTCGCGCTGCAGCTCTAGCTCGTCGAAGACCGAGCGGAACGCCATGTCCCCAAGCAGATCCAGGGCCTCCGCTACGTGGCGCGCGGGCAGCACGCAGTGCACGACCGTCTCTTCGTAGGTCGTATAGGCGTTGAGATCAGCGCCCAGCCGGTCCATCACCAGGCCCACCTCTCCGCTGCCAAGCCCGGGCGCGCCCTGCGGACTACGACTGCCCTTGAAGAGCATATGTTCCACGAAGTGGGCCGCTCCGCGCTCGGGCGGCCGCTCATAGGCCGCGCCCACGCCGAGTCGCAGCCAACAGGCCGCGACACCCGAGCTCGGCGCGCGCGCGCCGCCAGGTGCGCTGCCACGGGGATCCACCAGGACTGTCAGACCGTTGTCCAGCTTTCTCCGTTGAACCAATGGCTCCGCCCTTCCGCCGCGTCGCGCCGCCAGCTGCATGGCTGGCGTCCATAACCTGCGCGGGGCGGGCGGATGCTCCGTGATGGTCCGTCCAGCCGTTCACGCGATGGGAGGCGGCAGCTCCCCATGGCGGAGACGCATGGGTAGACGGGAAGCGTGTGCTGGCCTTGACGTGGAGCCTGGGATTTGCCAGGCTCAAGGGTCCACCGACTTGCAGCTGACCGGAGACGCCTTGCCGCCGTCCAATCCCAACGGACCCAACGACGATGCCTTCGGTCCCACGCTCCAGATCGATGATCGCCTGCTCTCCGAGGCCCTGGCGGCGGTCGAGCGGCGCACGGCCGAAGGCTCAGCGGAGAAAGAGGCCGAGGAAGATGAGCAGCTCGCTATCGAGACGCTCGCGGACGAGCTGATCATCTCCATCGAGGGGGCCGGCACAGGTCTCGACAGGACCGCTTCCAAGGGGTCCGGTCCCGGCCGGACCAGGCCGCCCAAGTCTCCCCGAGCCCGCACCAAGGGCTCGCGAAGGGCCCCTGGCCGCGCTCGACCCCGCAGGCCCGCTTCCCGCGGTTCGGACTGGGAAGATCGAGAACTCACCTTCCCGCAGACCGCGCCCAGCGTGTCCGGCCAGCAGCCCGATGAGGGCGCGGACGAGCTCGTAACTGCCATGCGCGTGGAGATCGACCAGCTGAAGGCCGAGCTGGACCAGGAACGCAGGGCGGGCGTGCTGGCCACCTCGCGCATCAAGCTGGCTGAGAGGTCCTGCGCCGAGGCCGAGTCGGAGCGCGACAGCCTGGACCGCTACTCCCGCTCCTTGCGCTTGCGCCTGGCCGCTCAGGAAGAGGAGATGGGCAAGCTGCAGAGCAGGGCGGCGAAAGAAGTGCGGCAGGCCCGGCTCTACGGAGCCGAGAACCTGATCCGGGAGATGCTGCCGGTGCTCGACCACCTGCAGCTGGCGCTGAACCACGCCACCTCCGAGCCCGGCAAGCTGCTGGACGGCGTGCGCATGGTGGCCACCCAGTTCCACCGCAGCCTGGAGCGCGTAGGCATCACCGCCATCGAAGGCAGCCCAGGTACGCCCTTCGATCCCTCGAAACACGAAGCCATCCTGCGCGTACCCTCCGATGAGCATCCGGAAGGGTGCATCGTCGAGGAGTACCGGGCGGGATACCTGCTGCGCGGGCGGCTGCTGCGGGCCTCCCAGGTCTCGGTCTGCGGAAAACCGGTCGTGCTGGTGCGCCGCGCTGCAAGCAAGGAACGTGCCGTTCCCAGCCAGGAAGACGACGCCTTGGCGACCGCCGCCAGCTCGTCCGAAGAAGAATGAACGAGGTAGGGGCGGCCCTGGGCTTGGAGAGGATAGGACTCCGCCGAAATACGGGTCTACAGGATAGGTGCTGACAGGATAGAAGGCCAAGGCTCGACTCCTTTGGCAGTCTGATGGACTGCAAGAGCCTTGCAGACAGGAGCTCGAATTCATGGCAACCGCAAAGGTCATCGGTATTGATCTGGGAACGACGAACTCGTGCGTCGCGATCATCGAGGGAGGCGAGCCTCTGGTCATCCCCAACGAAGAGGGTTCCAGGACCACGCCCTCCGTGGTGGCCTTCACCAATGACGGCATGCGATTGGTGGGGCAGATCGCCAGGCGGCAGGCGGTCACCAACCCCACCCGTACGCTCTTCGCCATCAAGCGCCTGATCGGCAGGCGCGCCAAGGACCCGGAAGTGCGGCACGCCCAGCGCCTGCTGCCCTTCGAGATCAGCGAGAACGAGCGAGGCGATGCCTGGCTGCGGGTGGACAACCAGGACCACAGCCCCCCCGAGATCAGCGCCATCGTCCTCGAGTCCATGAAATCCACAGCCGAGGCCTACCTGGGCGAGCCTGTCGTCCAGGCGGTGATCACGGTGCCGGCCTACTTCAACGACGCCCAGCGTCAGGCCACCAAGGACGCGGGCCGCATCGCTGGGCTCGAAGTGCTGCGCATCATCAACGAGCCCACCGCCGCCATCCTGGCCTACGGCTACGACCGCAAGCAGCACGAGCGCATCGCGGTCTTCGACCTGGGCGGTGGCACCTTCGATATCTCCGTCCTGGAGCTGGACAACGGGGTGTTCGAGGTGCGCTCCACCAACGGCGACACCTTCCTGGGCGGCGAAGACTTCGACAATCGGCTGGTCGAGTACTTGATGGAGGAGTTCGAGGAGACGACGGGCGTGGACCTGGGCGACGATCCCGTGGCCATGCAGCGCCTGAAAGAGGGCGCCGAGAAGGCCAAGTGCGAGCTCTCGGGCGACCAGGAAACCGAGATCAACCTGCCCTTCATCACGGCCACCGAAGAGGGCCCGCTGCATCTCACCACCAACATCACCCGCAACACCTTCGAGCGGCTCACCGAGGATCTGATCGACCGCCTCGAGGAACCCTGCACTACGGCCGTGGCCAACGCGAACCTGCGCGTGGGCGACCTCGACGCCGTGCTGCTGGTGGGTGGCATGACGCGCATGCCGGCGGTGCAGCGCAAGGTGGCCGAGGTCTTCAGCGCGCGCCCCGACCAGAGCGTCAACCCGGACGAGGTGGTGGCCATGGGTGCCGCCATCCAGGGCTCGGTGCTCAAGGGCGAGGTGCGGGACATCCTGCTGCTGGACGTCACACCCCTGTCTCTGGGCATCGAGACGGCCGGTGGCGCCTTCGAGCCCATCATCCCGCGCAACACCACCATCCCCTGCCGCAAGTCCAAGGTCTTCACCACGGCCCAGGACAACCAGGACATGGTGCGCGTGCACGTGCTGCAGGGCGAGCGCCAGATGTCGTCTGACAACAAGTCCCTGGGCCGGCTGGAGCTGCACGGGCTGCCCCCCGCCCCCCGCGGCCTGCCCGAGATCCAGGTCACATTCGAGCTGGACGCCAACGGGATCATGAACGTCAACGCCAAGGACCTGGGCACCGGCAAGGCCCAGACCATGCGCATCGTCTCCGACTCGGGTCTGTCAGACACCGAGATCGACCAGATGATCCAGAACGCGGACCGCTACCGGGCCGAGGACCAGATCCGACGCGACACGGTCGAGGCCCGCAACCGGCTCGACGGCCTGATCTACACCACGCGCCGCTCCCTGGACGAATACGGCGACCTGCTCGACGAAGAGGACATCGAGGAGATCCAGGAAGCCATCCGGCAGGCTGAGAGCGCCATCGACAAGGCGCCCTTGCTCGATCTGCAGCGCCTGCACGACGAGCTGGCCTCCGCCGCCCAGCTGCTGGCCCACTGCATCTACTCCACCGCCCAGGCCGACGCCCAGGAACAGGCGGACGAGGAGTGGATGGACGACGATGACTATCTCGACGAAGACGAAGAAGAAGACGACATGCTCCTGGACGACGAGGACGATTTTTAGCAGCCCGCTGGCTCATGGAGTCCGGCGGCACGCCATGGGGCTGCAAAAAATCTTCCGGAGTTCCCCTTGATAGAACGCGACTACTACGAGGTGCTCGGCGTCAAGAGGGACGCCAGCGGCGAAGAGATCAAGCGAGCGTTCCGCAGCCTGGCCCTGCGCTACCATCCCGATCGCAACCCGGATGATCTCGACGCCGAGAGGCGTTTCAAGGAAGTGCTCCAGGCCTACCAGACCCTCTCGGAACCCGAGTCGCGGCGACGCTACGACCGCCTAGGTCCGCTCTACCGCCCCGACGGACGCCCTCCCACCCCCGAGGAGCTGTCCGAGCTGCTCGGTCGTACCCTGGGCAGCCTCTTCCGCCGCCGCAAGGGCCCCAGCCGCGGTGAGGATCTGCGTGCGCAGATCGATGTGAGGCTGGAAGAAGTGGTCCGCGGCACCTCTCGCTTCGTGGAAGTCTCGCGCCAGGTTCGCTGCCAGACCTGCGGGGGGGACGGCGCCGCGCCCGAGGGCGGCAAGCGCAAGTGCCAGGACTGCCGCGGCAGCGGGAAGTCTCGCAGCAGGCGCCTCTTCCGCACAGAATGCCCTCGCTGCGATGGCCGGGGGTGGATCCTGGTGCGACGCTGCCCCCGCTGCAAGGGCGATGGGAGACATGGCAGCCAGGATCGCTTCAAGCTGCGCATACCCGCCGGTGCCGCCAACGGTCAGAAGCTCAAGCTGTCCCGCAAGGGCAACTTCCCCGTTGGCAAAGGCCCCCCTGGCGATCTCTTCGCGATCGTGCGCGTCGCGGAGCACGCGCTCTTCCAGCGGCGCGGCGGCGACCTCTTCTGCCAGCTGCCTCTGAGCTACGCGCAGGCCGCCCTGGGAGCCGACGTGGCGGTGCCCACCCTGGAGGGCGCCACGACCATTCGCATCGCCCCCGGCACGCAGCACGGCAAGGTGCTGCGCCTGGCCGGACGCGGCGTTCCGCCCCTCACAGGTGGCAGAAGGGGTGACCTGCACCTGGAGGTCGTGCTAGAGGTGCCTCCGCGGCTCGATCGCGAGCAACGCCGGGCCCTGCAGGCCTACGCCTCGTTGCTGGGGCCCGAGAGCCATCCCAAGCGGAGGGCTTTCGAAGAAGCCCTGCTGCAGGACGCTGCGGAAGCCCAAGATCCACCGTCGCTTCCCCACGGCCCCTGATCCGCCCCGGTTTCTCCATGCACGCTCCCACCACCATTTTTCGTCGCAAGACGTCCGCGCTGGCGCGCTCGCTCCTGCTGCTGCTGGCAGCGCTCCTGGTCTGCGACTCGGCCCTGGCCAAACGCAGATCCCAAGCGTCCGAGCCCACCATCGTCACCCAGGCCCGCTCGCTGGCGCGCAGCGACCGCCTGGAGGCCATCGCCGTGCTGGAGGACTACCTGGCCAGCGATCCCTCCCCGGATCTGGTTCCCTGGGTGGCGCTGAACGCCGGTGAGCAGCGGCGGCTGATCAACGATCTGAAATCCGCCCGGGCCCACTTCACGGCGGTGCGCGATGGTCAGCCGGAGCACTTCCTGCGCGACGCGGCCATCCTGGGCATCACCCTGGCCAGCTGCGGCGAGGGGCCCTCCGGAAACCAGCTGGCGACGCTGGGCTACCTGGGCACCGAGGGCGTGCCCCCTACCATGGACGCAGACCGCTATCGCCTGCTGGCCCAGGCGGCGCTGGACGAGGGCCAGCGCGCAGCCAAGGTTCGCGCGCTGGCGACCAAGGCCTTCGCCTATGCCGGCGGCTCCGGGGATGAGCTGGTGATCGCCCGCGTACAGCGCAGCATGTCGCGCTTTCTGGACTTGGACTCCGGCAAGGAAGCCACCGAGACCAATCCCGAGGAGCAGGCCGCCGACTCCCTGGTGCGCGCCCAACAGGCCCTGAGCGAAGGCGACTACGGCAACGCCAAGCGCATCGCCGAGTCCTTCATCGCGACCTTCCCCGCGTCACCCGGCGTAGCCGAGGCGCAGTACGTCATCGCACGAGCGCAGGCGGGCGATCCGGTGCATCCGCGCCAGGTGGGCGTTCTGCTCCCTCTCTCGGGCACCTATGGCACCCCCGGACAGCGCTTGCTGGAGGTCATCGAGCTGGCCAACCGGCACAGCAACTCGCCCATGGTCCTGCTGCCCAAGGACACCGAGGGCGACCCGGGGAAGACGGTGGCCCTGTTGGAGGAGATGGTCCTCGAAAAGGGCGTCGTGGCGGTGCTGGGCCCCCTTCTCAAAGACAACGCCCAGGTGGCCGCCTCGGCGGCCCAGGCCCTGCACGTCCCCCTTGTCACGCTCACCCAGTCCGAGGGCATCACCAGCGAGCGAGACTTCGTCTTCCGGGGTTTTCTGACCCGCGGCCAACAGGTGCGGGCGCTGCTGGACCACGTGATGGGCGTCATGGGCCTGAGCCGCTTCGCCGTGCTGGCCCCCGACAACTCCTACGGGCAGGTCTCTGCCCAGCTCTTCGCCGCCGAGGTTCTGCAGCGCGAGGGCACGGTCCAGGACACCGTCTACTACGATCCCACGCTCGGGGATTTCCGCAAGGCGGCCCAGGAGTTGGCCTCCAAGGACTACAAGGAGCGCGCCAGCGAGTGGTATCAGCTCAAGGCCGCGGCCAAGAGACGGGGCATGGATCCGGACAAGGTCGTGCTGCCGCCCAAGGTGGATTTCGAAGCCATCTTCATCCCGGACAACCACCAGCGCGTACAGCTCGTGGCCAGCTCGCTGGCCTACGAGGAGTTCGCCATCGGGGATTTCAAGCCCCGGCGCAGCGATGTGCCCCTGGTCCTGCTGGGGCTCAACGGCTGGCACAACGATCGATTGGCCCTGGATGGGGGTCGCTATGTGCGCCACAGCGTGCTGGTGGACGCCTTCGATGCCCGCGGCGACACCCTGGTGAACGCCTCTTTCGTGGAGTCCTTCGGTGCGGAGTTCAGCCGCAAGCCCGGCGTGGTGGACGCCCTGGGCTACGATGTGGGGCGCATGGTCGCCCTGGCTGTGGCCAGCGGCGTCGATAGCCGTGATGCCATGCGCGCGGCGCTGCTGGAGGTGGAGCTGCCCGACACGGTGACCGGCGGAAAGCGCTTCGACGAGCAACGCGAGGTGCAGCGCTCGCTGCTCATCCTGCAGGTGGGAGAGGAACGCATCGAGCCATGGCGCGAGAGGGACGAGGAAGACGTTCTGCTGGCGCCAGAGCCCCTCTAGAGCCGGATCTCAGCTCCCCTCTTCGTCCAAAGGCCGGATACACAGCGCGCGAGCCACCAGCTCTTCCAGACCGCCGTCGAAGAGCAACGTCTGCTGCTCGCGGCCCAGCTCGTCCTTGCGGCACCACACCCAGCGCTCCAGCGTGGGCTGGAAGCGGATGCTGTCGGCCCCGTCCAGGTTGTCGCCGCTCACCTCGATATCGCCCTGATCGCCCGTCGAGGAGAAGCGCAGCACGCGCCCTTCGTAGGCCAGTCGCACCTCGCCCTTGCGCAGGTCCGCCTGGAAGTATCCCACGCTCCTGCCGAAGTTCGCCAGCTCTTCCAGCAGCTCCAGGCGAGCCTGGAGAAGCCTCTCGCGCTCCAGCCTGGCCTGTTCCGCTGCCTGCTTGGCCTGGGCGCGGCGCCTGCCGATGGACGACCTGAGCCTCTCGGCCAGCATCCGCGCTTTCCGTCCCTCGCGCTTTTTCATCGCAACACCTCAACCCTTGGACAGCGCTTTCTCAGATAACGCCGATGTGGTCCGGAGACTCATCTTCGTAATACGACTCTCGTGGCGGCGAACCTGGCAGCTCTCCCACTCCTTCGCTCACTTGCCCTGCTCCATTGACTGCGTGAAGCCCGGTTTGTTAGTACACTCAGGTTGTGCTTTCGTCTCGCTGCGGCTGAAAGGAAGCTGATGGGCAAGGCCATCGGAATCGACCTGGGAACGACGAATTCCTGCGCGGCGGTCATGGAGGGCGGCCGTCCGCGGATCATCACGTCGCGTACGGGCGCCACGATCATCCCCTCCGTCTTCGGGATCGACGAACGTGGAAAAGAGATCGTCGGCCAAGAGGCCAAGCAGCGCGCTCAGCTCAACCCGCAGCAGACGGTCATGGGTTCCAAGCGGCTCATCGGGCGCAACTTCCACTCCAAAACCATCGAGAAGATCAGGCAGGTCTTCACCTACGAACTCATGGAGGGTTCCTCCTCAGAGGTGCTGATCAAGGTCAACGACCGGGTCTTCACACTCGAACAGATCTCGGCCGCCATCCTGCTCCGCATCAAAGATTTCGCCGAGAAAGCGCTGGAGAACAAGGTCGATCAGTCCGTGATCACGGTGCCGGCCTACTTCAATGACAGGCAGCGCCAAGCCGTACGCACCGCCGGTCGCCTGGCCGGCTTCAAGGTCCTGCGGGTGTTGAACGAGCCTACGGCCGCGGCCCTGGCCTACGGCCTGGGGCGCACCATCAACCAGCGGGTGGCGGTCTACGACCTCGGTGGCGGTACCTTCGATATCTCGGTGATCGACATCAAGGACCACATCTTCGAAGTCATCGCCACTGGTGGCGACACCTTCCTCGGTGGCGTGGACTTCGATGGCCGGGTCATGCAGTGGCTGCTCGAGCGCTTCCACGAGAAGCACTACGTGGACCTCTCCTGGGACCGCGTCGCCATCCAGCGGATTCGCGACGCCGCAGAGGCTGCCAAGATCGAGCTCTCCGCCGTCAAGCAGACGCGCATCCACATCCCCTTCATCACCCGCGGCGAAGAAGGCCCCCTGGACGTCGACGAGACGCTCACCCGCGACAAGCTCGAGGAGCTGACGGCCGACCTGGTGCAGCGCACGCTGGCGACCTGCGAGCGCATCTTCCGCGAGGCGGGCACCACTACAGAGCAGATCGACGAAGTTCTCCTCGTCGGTGGGCAATCTCGCATGCCCCTGGTCCAGAAGCGGGTCAAGAGCCTCACCGGCCGTCCGCCCAGCAAGGCGGTCCATCCGGACGAGGCCGTCTCCATCGGCGCGGCCATCATGGCCCACTCTCTGGCCGTGCAGAAGGGCAGCGATGTCACCCTGCTGGATGTTCTGCCGATGCCCATCGGCATCAACAAGGTGGACGGCACCATGCACGTGCTGTTCCCCAAGAACCAGCCCCTGCCCGACTACAAGACGCGCACACTGACCACCAGCAAGGACAAGCAACGCTCCATCCTGCTGCGCATCTACCAGGGCGAGAGCCGCCGCGTGCGCGACAACGAGCTCCTGGGTACCTTCGTTTTTTCAGGCATTCGGCCGGCGCCCAAGGGCCAGGTGCACATCGAAGTCACCTTCCACATCGACTCCGAAGGCATCCTGAACCTGTCCGCCAAAGACAAGGAAACGGGCAAGAGCGTGGCCTCCACGCTCAAGCTCAGCAAGCGGCAGGACAAGCCCCAGCGCCACACCGAGACCACGGCCAACGAGCTCAAGAGTCCCGAAAAAGACGACCAGCCCACTACCGGCACCGATACGGACAAAGGCAGCCCTCCCGCCCAGAAACCAGCCGACAAGCCAGCCGAGAAACCGGCCGCTCCGGTCGGTCTCGATATGCCGGCTTCGTCCCTCGCCCAGCAGATCTCGGGTCAGGAAAAGGAGGCGGCTGGCACGCCGCCCGCGGGAGCCCTGCCTGACGGCAGCGCGCAAGAGCCCGCCGCGCCGGAAGAAGCGGCCAAGACCCAGGCCGGAAGAGAGCCAGCCGGAAGAGAGCCAGCCGGAAGAGAGCCAGCCGGAAAAGAGCCAGCCGCCGGCGACAGTCTGCCCTCCATCACGCCCAGCCTGGACGAAGAACTGCTCGAAGAAGTGGAACCGGAGGCCCTCGACGAGCTGCCGCCCGAGGACGAGGACGAGGCTGCCAAAGCCGAAGCCGCCGAGAAGGAAGCCAAAGGCGCGAAAGAGGAACCCGACAAGGACGATCTCGACCAGGAAGAGCCCACGGATGAGAAGCTGGATCCCAAGGCCGATGAACCCCGCGCAGAGCCCAAGGCCGAGGAACAGCCCACCTCTGCCAAGAGGGAGCAGCAGGAGCCCGAGGGTATCATCAAGCGCGTCACGGGCTGGTTCCGGCGTTTCTTCGGCAGCTGACGGTTTCATTTCGCCTCTCGACGTGCGCCGCCTGTCCGCCTGACCCGACCCACCGCCCGACTCGACCGACTGCACGACCCACCGACAATGCCAACCCCGCCTGTGGAGAGCTACCGTGATCGCACCCAGGTGGTGCTGGTGCGTCCTCTGAAGTGCGGCAATGTCGGTGCGTCGGCCCGTGCCATGAAGAACATGGGGCTGCGCAGACTGCACCTGGTGGCCCCCCAGGAAGAACGTTTCCAGGACGCGCGGCGCATGGCGCCGGGCGCCCACGACGTGCTGGAGGCGGCCCAGAGGCATGAAACGGTGGAGCAGGCCATCGCGGGCTGCACCTGGGTGGTGGGTGCCACCGTGCGCGGGCGCAGGCTGCGCTGGCCTGTGCTGGAACCTCGCGAGCTGGCCTCGCAGCTGCTGCGCAACCAGGGGCCCGTGGCCCTGCTCTTCGGTCCCGAAGACTCTGGGCTGTCCAACCTGGACCTGTCGCTCTGCCACAGCCTCGTGAGCATCCCCACCGACGCGGCTCCCTCCCTCAACCTGGCGCAGGCCGTCCTCATCGTGGCGCATCACATCTTCGAAGAGGCGCGGCGACAAGGCTACCAGCCGCCTCCCCGACGCCGGCGCTCGCGCCGTGGGCACCGGGAGTACGCGGTGGCGCCCACCCCGCCCGCACCCGGTCCCGGCGACGTCCTGGCCCCCGCCGAGTTCATGCTCAACGCCGTGCATGGCGCCGTGGACATCCTGGGACGCACGGCCTACCTCAACGGTCGCAGTCGCGAGCAGGTGGCGCTGACGCTCTACCAGCTCCTGCAACGCACCAGTCCCGCCAAACGGGAGGTTGCCATCCTGCTGGGGATGATCGGCAAGCTGCGCTACAGCCTGGACCATCCGAGGGCGGAAGAGGGGGACTGAGTCCCGTACTACTCCAGGGCGGTTGCGGCGTATTCCGCCAGCTCGGGCTCGTCTCGGTACTCGTCGCGCAGACGCCGGTAGATGCGCTTGGCGTCATCGCTCCGTCCGTGGACCTCGTACATCTGCGCCAGGCGCAGCAAGGCCTGCCCCTGCCTGAAGCGGTCCTTGGTCTCGAGCGCCAGCTGCTGGTAGCGCTCGGCAGCGGCCTGGATGTCGCCCCTGGCGGCTTCCACCTCTGCCAGGCCCAGACCCACGGTGATGCGCACCTCCGCCGAGCCCGGGTATTCCCGCTCCAGCTCTTTGTAGACGCGCTGCGCGTCGTCGCTTCGTTGCAGAGCGAGCAGGCAGACCGCACGAGCGTCGGCCACCTGGGCGGCGTATTCCGCGCCTAGACCGGCGACGCTCAGATCCTGCACCGCCTGCAGGGCGCCCTTCCAGTCACCTTCCTCCTGCAGCAATGCCGAGGAGGCCAGGCCGACCTGCAGCAGGATCTCCTCGTCGTCGGACTCGTCGCGCACGGCGTCCAGCACGCGGTGGGCGTCTTCCAGCGCCCCGATCTCCATCTGGGCGCCCGCCAGCCGCAGTCGCGCCTGGTCTCGGAGGGAACCCTCAGGGGCGACCACGGAGGCCCGCTGGTAGGCGGCCACCGCGCGCTGGGGATCCCCATTGGCCATGAAGAGCTCTCCCAGGCCCGACCATGCGGTCACGGCGGCGGAGGGTTCTCCGGCGTAGGTGGTGAGGATCTCACGCCAGGCGCCGCGGGCCGCCTCGAGGTCGCCGGCTGCGGCGTGGGCCCGCGCCACGGACTCCATCTGCCAGAGTTGGTGCCCGTCGTCGGGCGCCTCGAGGCGCCGCAACCTGGCCAGGGCGGCCTGCGGGTCGTTCTCGGCCAGGTCCATCTCGGCCAGGGTGTAGCCCGCCATGAAGCGCGCTTCGGGCAGGTCGGCGTACTCTTCTCCGAGCTGGGCCAGGCTGGCCCGTGCTTGCTCGTGGCGCCCGTCGGCCGCCTGCGCCAGGGCGATCTCCCTGTGGATGGACGCCTGGGCGGGCCTGTCCTCCAGGCCGTCCAGCAGCTCCCGGTAGATGGCCAAGGCCTGCTCGGACTGGCCCGCATCCCGCAGGGCGACGGCCTCTTGCAGCCGCTGAGCCATGGCCTCGGCCTGGGCTTCGTCCAGGCCTCCATCCTCGAGCTCGATGGCTTCCGCCTCGTCGTCGTGACCCAGGGCGGCCAGCGCTTGCCGCTTCAGTGTCAGCAGCACGTCGGGGTCAGGCCCTGCGCTACCATCGGTCAGAGCTTGCTCCAGGCGCTCCAGGGCGTCCTCGTGGCGACCAAGCTCCACCAGCGAGAGCACCTCTCCGTAGACCACGTCGGGCATCAGCTCTTGAGGCAGCTGCGGATCCGCCCGCAGGGCGCGCCAGGCTTCCAGCGCCTGCTGGCTGGCTGCGGGGTCTCCTGTGGCGCCGCTCTGCGCCTGGGCGTTGAGCAGCTCGGCCAGGCGAACCCGAGCCCTGCCCCGGTCCAAGGGCCGCTGGGTGTGGGCCAACACCTCCTCCAGCATCTGCCGTTCTTTCTCCAGGTCGCCGTTGCGTGCCCAGATCTCGGCCATGGCCAGCCTGATGTCCACCAGCGCTGGGTCGTCTTTCTCCAGCAGGTCCTCGAGGCGGTGGAAGGCGTCCATCGCCTCCTCGTCGCGCCCCAGCTCCAGGTAGAGGCTGACCAGGCTCCGCAGCGCCGCGACGCGGATCTCGGGCTGCTCCTCTTCCAACGCCACCTGGCTGTAGCGGGTCGCGGCCTCCTCGTTCTGCCCACGCACTTCGGCCACGGCGGCCAGCCCCAGGCGCGCTGCGGTGATCCCGCGCCCCTGCTCCGTGGCCACCTCCAACAACGACTGGTAGGCCCTCTCCGCCTCCTCCACCTGCCCGGAACGCAGCAGCACCTCCCCGATCTGGGCATCGATGTCCAGGCGCCGATCCGCCTCCGCCCGCCCACGCAGAGAGCGCAGCAGCTCCAGGGCCTCGGAGAAACGGTCCAGCTCGATCAGGGCGCTGGCGCGGCCGTTGTCCGCCGCCAGCACCCAGCGGTTGGAGCTGTCGAAGCTGGCCGCGACCCGCTCGAACAGGGCCAGCGCTTCGCCAGCCTCGCCCAGCTCGAGCAGACCGTTGGCCCTGCCCAGCAAGACGTCGGAGGCCGCCCTGGAGGCGCTGCCCCCCTGGTCCAGCTCAGCCACCAGGGCGTCCAGGGCGGACTCGTCCTCGCTGGCCGCCATCAGTGCGCCCAGGCCGTTGCGGGCTTCGGAAATGAGATCCTCGTCCTCCGGCCAGCTCTCCAGGACGCGGCGATAGGCGCTGGCGGCCTGCTCGTCAGCGCCGCGCTGTCGCAGGATCTCCGCCCGCATCAGCAAGGCCCTGCCCTGCATCTCGGGAACGGTGGCGCTGGCCTCCAGAGCCTGCAGCATCTCAGCTGCCACCTGCAGATCGCCTCGGCGGTAGCGCAGGCGGGCCACCTCGTAGCGCGTCTCCCAGGCGGCGCTCCCCTCGTGGCCGAGGCCAGCCAGCGCGCTGTCGTAGGCCTGCAGCGCATCGTCGAAGCGCCCCAGCTCGTCCAGGGCGCGGGCTCTGGCCAGCTGCCACGAGGCCCTCTCGGAGGGATCGAATTCCTGGGTCGGCAGCAGCTCCAGCAGCTCTAGCGCCTCCCCAGCTCGATAGCGCCCACGCAGGATCTCGGCGCTGCGTCGGGCCAGGGCCAAGGCGGCCTCGGGCTGCTCGGGGTAGGCGCCGAAGGCGGCGTTCAAGATGGCGGCGCGCGTCTGTGGCTGGTCCAGGGCGAGGCAGGCGTCGCAGGCACCCACCAGAGCCGCCGCCAGGAACTCGGCCGAGGTGTTGCTGTCGTCCAGGATGGCCTGATAGGCCGCCAGCGCCAGCTGATGCCGACCCACCGAGGCGTGCAGGCTGGCCACGCGCAAGCTGATGCGCAGGCGCAGGTCTTCGTCGGACAGCTCCAGCGCCTGCGCCTCCTGCAGGGCCTCGATGGCGCTCTGAGGCCCTTCGGCGCGTTCCAGCGCGGAGGCCAGCTCCAGCAGCCAGGTGGCACGACTCCTGGCGTCCGGCGCCCGCGCCACCAGCTCGCGATAGCGCTCCGCCGCCTCGCTTGCGTCGCCGCGCTCGTCGGCGGAGATGGCTTGCTCTTCGAGCGTCTGGTCGGCGACGGAAGAGTAGTCGGTGTACTTGATGGCCAGCACGAGCACCAGGCCCAGCCCGACGGCGATACAGACGCGCAGCAGCCAGGTGGGACGCTCCGGGAGCTGGCGCTCGATCACGGGCTCGGCCGGTCCCTCGGGAGCCACGGGCTCCTCGGCACGTGCCAAGGCTTCCCGTCGCGTCGCCTCCTCTCGTGCCTGCGCCTCTCTCCGGATCTGCTCCTTCCGCGCGCGCGCTTGCCGATGCTCTTCTTCCCGCGCGAGCTGGGCGGCCCGCTCCTGGGCCGCCTTCTCTTCGGTCAAGCGCGCCTTCTCGCGGCGGGCGAGCTCCCGTTGAGCCCGCTTCTCTTCCCTGCGCTGCCTGCGCGCTCGGGCGGTCTCCTGGCGCTTCTCGCGCAGGCTTGCCATCGAGCGCCTCAGCGAGCCGCGAGACTTCACGAGCAGAGCGCTGCCAGCGGACGCGGCCCGCCGCAGCCGCTCTCTGGCGCTCTCACGGACAACTGGCTGCTGCTGCTCCTCTTCCCCGCTGCCCACGTCCAGGCCCAGCTCCACCAGGTCGCAGGGCTGGCGCGCCTGCTCCAGCAGGGCCTCCAGGCGCCTCTTGGACAGTCCGCGCAGCGACTGCAGCTCGGCGCCCGCCAGACGCAGATCGTCGAGAGAGGCGTGTCGCAGGTCGCAGTCCTGCAAGACGGCTGCCCGCAGGTCAACGCCCACCAGCTCGGCACCGACCAGGGCGCAGTTGATCAGTCGGACGCCACGCGCGTCCGCCTGGGCCAGCTCGGCGCCGCCAAGGTCCGTGCCCGAGAAGCTCGCGGCGAACAAGCGCGCACCCCGCAGGTCCGCCCTGCGCAGAGAGCTGCGCTGCAGCTGGGCGCGACTCAGATCGGCCTCTGCCAGCTGGGTGCCGTCCAGCGTGACGCCCTCCAGCCTGGCTCCCACCAGCTTGGCTCCGGTGAGATCCGCGCCGTTTAGGTCCGTTCCCACCAGGCGTGCGCCGGAGAGATCGGCACCGCTTAGGTTCATGCCTGCCAGGCGCAGGCCCGTGAAATTGCGCCCCTGGAGCTCGGCGCCCGGCCCCAGGGCCTCCAGCGGAGAACGCAAGGCCTCGCCCAGGAAGGAGCCAGCCCAGGAGAAGAAACGCGAAGAGAGCCGGTAGAGCCAACGCCCGAGGGCGAGCAGGCGCGCCGTCGGCAGCGCTGGCAGCGCCACCTGGGGCACCCAGCGGCGGGAGCGCAGGCTGCCCCAGGCCCGCGACAGGGCCAGGAGCCAGGGCGCTGGGCCCAACTGAGCCCCTGCGGAGCGCAGCGCTGCCGCCTGTTCCTCGCCGGGAAGCTGGCGCAGGCGCAGGCCCTTGGCGCTGGCCAGGTCCAGCAGGGCCTCATCCAGGCGCGCACCCTCCAGGCGCGCCCCGTCCAGGCGAGTGCCCGACAGGTCCGCCTGGCCCAGATCCGCGCCGCGCAGGTCGGCGCGCCGCAGGTCCGCATCTCTCAGGTTCGCGCCTCGCAGATCGGCACCCCGCAGGCTGGCCCGCAGCAGGCGCGCAGCGCTGAGGTCCGCTCCCTGCAGGCGCGCTCGGTCCAACACGGTGCGCTGGCCCGTGCTGCCGGACAGGTCAGCGGCGGACAGATCGGCTCCCTCCAGGTTCAGACCGTCGAGGGAAGCGCCGCGCAGACGCGCGGCGCGCAGGCGCGCCATGCTCAGGTCTGCGCCCCACAGGCGGACGCGGTCCAGATTGGCCCCTTCCAGGCAGACACCCGTGGCCGCCACCCGCTCGAGCTGCCCGTCCGCCAGCTCGGCCTCGCTCAGGTCGGCCATGCACAGGCTGGCGTCCGTCAGGCGCAGCCCAGGCCCCTGCAGGCGATGACAGCGTGCCCCGTCCAGCCTGGCCCCCGACAGATCCGATCCCTCCAGCTCGGTCTCGCTGAGATCAGCCTCCACCAGCCAGGCTCCCGCCAGGTGGCGCTGGCCCAGGCTGCGGGCCGAGAGGTCCTCCCTCCGCTGGACGAACGGGAACCACCAGCCACCCAAGCGGCCTGCTTCGTGGGCAGCTGTCGGGCTGCCGGGCTGGTTCAAGGGAGGTCGCACCGACGAGATCTTATCGCAGCCGGGCGCTGTCGGCGCGGATCTCCCTCTCAGAAGGCGCGACCTGGTATGGCGCCAAGGCGATTGCGGGGCCTGTTTCCGGGGCCAGGCTTGCTCCGGCGACGCGACTAGGGCAGACTCGCTTCTTGGAGGAAAGATGATTCCGCGCGCATCCCTGATTCCCGCCGTCCTGGGCCTCTGCTGGGCGAACCCGGCAGCAGCGCTGGACGCCGACACGTTCAAGCCCTCGGGCTCGGCCTACGACGGTCGCTACAGCTTGCAGCTGGTTCACCCGGAGATCGGCTTCAAGGGCGCCTTCTACGGCGGGCTCGGCATCGCCTGGTCGGACGATCCCATCGTCAAGACCACCAGCGCCGAGTGCGAATCGGCCGAGTGCGAACAGGCCGTGGTGCACTCGCTCTTCGCGACCCGACTGGCCGCTGGCTACAACATCGCGGGCGTGGCGCGTCTCGACCTCGAGGTTCCCTTCTACCCCTACGCCGGCGCACCGGATGCGGACTGGTCCGGCGCGGCCATGGGTGACATGCGGCTGGGCGGTGTGCTGCCCGTTTATCGCCACGAGGAGGACTTGCTGGGTATCGCCTTCGCCCCGGTGCTGAGCCTGCCCACGGGCAACGACCTGCGCTACACCGGGAGCAGCGGCGCGGAGCTGGAGCTGATGGCCGCGTTGGCCGGCCGCGCCGGCGCATTAGGCTGGGACTTCAACACGGGCGTCTCCCTGGGCGGGCAGGACGAGCTGGGACAGGACGTGGCCGTGGGCAGCACCCTGGACAACGGCCTGGGCTTCACCCTCTCCGCATCGGACAGCTTCCTGCTGGGCACCGAGATCACCAGCGCCATCACCCTGCGCGAAGGCCTGGGCAGCTGGCAGGAGAACCCCATGGAGGGGCACCTCTACGGCAGCTATGCCAGCGAAGAAGGCCTGGTGGTCACCGCTGGCGCCGGCCGCGGGCTGGTGGCCGGCATCGGCGCGCCGGATCTGCGCCTGTTCATGCTGATCTCCTACCGCACCCTGGGCAATCCTCCGGTCTACGATCAAGACGGCGATGGCATCCTGGACGAGGTCGACAAGTGCGTCGAGGAAGCCGAGGACATGGACAACTACAAGGACAAGGATGGCTGCCCCGAGCCCGACAACGACGGCGACGGCATCCTGGACCAGGTGGACCAGTGCCCGCGTCAGGCCGAGGACGTCGACGGCTTCAAAGACATCGACGGCTGCCCGGATCCGGACAACGACGGCGACCTGGTGCTGGACAGCGAAGACGAATGCCCCAAGGTGGCCGGCACCCTCAAGACCAAGGGCTGTCCCGACCAGGACGGCGATCTGATCATCGACGGCCAGGACGACTGCCCCAGCCAGGTCGGTCCCTCGAGCACCAAGGGCTGTCCGGACCGCGACAAGGACCGCGTGCCCGATTTCCGCGACAAGTGCCCTGACGAGGCTTGTCATCCGCGGGCCGATCCCAAGCGCTCCGACGGCTGCCCCAAGCGCGTGGTGGTCACCGCCAGCAAGATCGAGATCCTGGACAAGATCCACTTCGAGACCGGCAATTCCAAGATCAAGCGGCAGTCCTTCGAGCTGCTGGGCGAAATCGCCCAGGTGTTCAAGGACAACCCCGGCATCAAGCTGGTGGAGGTGGCCGGCCACACCGACTCCCAGGGCGGAGACCAGGTCAACCAGAAGCTGTCCCAGGCGCGGGCCGAGGCCGTGATGCGCTACCTGATCAAGCCAGGCGGCGTGGCGCCGGCGCGCTTGAAAGCCAAGGGCTACGGCGAGACCAGCCCTGTGGCTGGCAACGACACTGCCGACGGCCGAGCTGCCAACCGGCGCGTAGAGTTCAAGATCCTGAAGTAGCAGCGCGCGGGGCTCGCCGCGCGGCGGGCCTCGGCCATCAGCGCTCCCCCCGCTCTCAGGTGCCCGTGAAGTTCTGCGTGACCGTGGCCGCGGTCAGGATGGTGTCGGCCAGATCCTCGTCGCGCACGCGGCCGCTGGCCGTCAGGCCCTCGAAGGTGTCGGCCGACAGCTCCATGCTGCGCAGGCTCCAGTCCGTGTTGCCGTAGCCGAAGCTGCACTCGACCTTGGGGAACTCGCCGGAGGTGGCGCCGCCTGCCAGGTAGAGATCCTGCACCGAGCCGTCCTTGGCCACGATGGTCAGGCGCAGCAGCTGGGCCCGCTCGTCGGAGGTGAGCGAGTACTCGCGCGGATCGCCTGTGAAGTAGTCCAGGGAGGGGATCTGCTGGAACTCGGGCAGCTCGGCGAAAGAGGCCTCCACCCTGCCGGCGCTCAGGGCCATGCCGTAGCCCGAACCCAGGCCATCCACCTGGGCGACGGCCAGGGCCCAGCTCTCGCCGCTGCCTGCGATCACGCCCGGCGTGGCACGCAGGGCCAGCACATCGCCGATGCCCTGGCCCAGGCCCACGATGGCGTAGTTGCCCACGGGCGTCTCGTCGGCCAGCAGCAGCAGGGGCTGTTCGTCGCCGGAGAAGCCCAGGGAGAGCTCGGGCACGGTCACGGCCACGTAGTCGGTGAAGGGCTCGGCGGGGGCGATGTCGATGGACAGCTCTTCGCCGCCGGCGCCCTCGTAGCCGCCATCCCAGCCGAAAGAGAAGTTGGCCAGGTTGTCCGCCATCACGTCGATGGGCGAGTACAGGCCGGCGGCAGCCGAGAGGATGTCGGCGTAGGGCACAGGTCCGGCCATGGACCACATGCCGAACTCGCCGGGCTCGGCGCGGGCCTGGTAGTCGTCGGCCGTCCCTTCGATGTAGAGGTTGCCTGGCAGGTTGATGTCGATGCCGTACCAGGTGACCTTGCGATCGTCGCCCAGCAGGTCTTCGATGCCGAAGCTGATGGGATGCACGTAGAGCGAGGCCGAGGTGAGGCCCACCTGCACGTCGTCGGCGCCGCCGCTGGAGACCCCGGACCAGTCCACGTCGCCTGTGATGTCCACACCTTCTGCTGCAGCGCTCTCCAGGTCGCGGATGGGGACCACCAGGCGCCGCGCCACGGTGGACACGATGGTGGCCGGCGCGTGGTCGTCGGACCAGGCGTGGAAGCTGAGCATGCCCGTGTCGTCCGTCTCCACCAGGGCGTAGCCGTGAGCGTCGGTGGTGACCCTCTTGCCGCCGTTCATGGAAGCCCAGGCACCTTCCACCGGTGCGCCGCTGTCGTAGTCGACCACCGTGATCTCGGCCGTGCCTTCCTTCAGCACGGTGATGTCCGCCGTGGCCTCCGCACCGCCGTACCAGGCGCGCAGACTCGTCTGACCCACGGAGACGGCCGTGACCGTACCGTCGGCGGCGACCGTGGCGATCTTGCTGTCGTCGGAAGTGAGCTTGACCTCTTTGAAGTCCACGTCGCTGCGGATCCAGTCGGCGTCGTCGGCCACCAGACGCAGGTTCCAGGTGGCGCCGGGGTGCACAGCCAGATCGGCGGGGTAGAGGTTCAGGGCCTGCAGGGGATCCGGGCCAGGATCGCCGGTGTCGTGGGTGTCGATGAGGGGGCTGTCGGTTTCCTGGGCGGTCTCAGCGGTCTCTTCGGGAGGCGTGCTCTCTGGAGCGAGGCCGGTGTCTTTGAAAGCGTAGGGAGACTCGGTGTCAGGGCTGCTGTCAGGCGCCTTGTCATCGTTGCAGGCCACGATGCTCAAAGGGATCAACAGTCGTATCTTCGCGGAGTACATGGAGCTTCCTCATTGGCCGAACGCTCCTATGCTAGCGGGCGATCTGCTCGCTGGCAACGCATTTCTGAGCGCGTGTTCCTTGCTCCTGCCGCGCCTACGGGCCCAGTCAGGGCACGTAGAAGCGGGACGCGAAGGGCGCGATCACACGTCCGTGGGTATCGGTGCAGCCCCAGGCGCCGGAGCGCACGGTGACCATGTACCAGTAGCCATTGGTCAAGACGCCCTCGGGTTCGATTGCGATCTTCATCCCGTTGTCGGGAAAACTGAGCACGTAGTCCACCTCTCGCGCCACCACGTTCGATTCCGCGCCGGTGACGCCCACCAGGCGCACGCTCTCCTCCGTGCAGGTGACCGGATCGGCGGCGGCGCTGACGCGCAGCTCGGGGTTGGTGCTCTCGGTGACCTCTTCTTCGCCGTCCACCGGCACCACGGCGGCCACCATGAAGCCCGTGTCTTCGCCCAGCTCCTCGTCGGGCCCGCAGCCCAGAGCCAGGGCGCAGCAGGCGATCATTCCATGAAACGCACGGCCAGCAGCCACGATTCTTCCTCCTCTCCGGCTATGGAACCCTCTGGGTCGCAGGCTACCGGACAGCTGGCGCAGGGCAACGCGCCGTCGCTGGAGAAGATCTCCAGCTCAACCTCACGGTATGGGAATTCCGCGCTCAAGGCAACATCCGTGGCGCGGGCGATGGCCAGCATGGTGGGCAGGCCGCTGTCGTCGCCCTCTTGCACGAGCACGTCGGCCGTGACCTGCACCTGCTCGGAGATGGGGACGCCCGCGAAGCCGTAGCGATCGCCGCCCGCCCCCACGCTGTGGCTGCCCACACCTTCGACGCAGATGCGCACCTGCTCGCCAGCGCTGGGCAGGGCCGCCAGGATGTCCAGCTGCAGGTCGGCGTTGCGGTACTCCTCGGCCGTACAGGCGGCCAGGCAACCTATCCCCCAGACCGGCCAGCGCGCCCAGAGCGCCCAGCGCCCCCGGCTCACTCGGCCCAGTCCCATCCGGACAGGTTCCAGACGCCTTCGTAGGCGTCGAGGTCCATCCAGGCCGGCCCGTAGCGCGGCACCAGCCAGTAGCTGCCGACGATGATGCTGTTGGTCTCCGGCATGCCGTCGCCGTCGTCGAGGTTGAGGACCAGGCACTCTTCTTCGGCCCAGCCGGGCACCCAGTAGGTCTCGCAGCCCTCGACGCCCTGGAAGGTGGAGGTCCAGGTGTAGCCACCCGTGTCGGTGGTGATGGTGTCGTCTGGCTTCATCTGCTTGTCGGCGAACTGGATGGGAGGCGTGAAGACGACCTCGTCACCGCCCCCGTAGATATTGGTGAAGCCGTGGATCTGGACGCCGTTGGAGGAATCGCTGGACCACTTGACTTCCCAGTACAGGTCGGCCGTGTCGTCGTTGGAGTGCTCCAGGGCCACCACCGACGCGCCGCTCAGCTGGGCGGTACCCTGCTTCTCCACCAGCAGGGTCCAGTCGATCGTCTCGTCGAAGCTGTCGTACTCCCACTCGCGCTGGCTGCCATCCAGAGGGAAATGATCCACCACGTTGTAGCCTACGTAGCGGTACTCGGGTTCGCAGGCCGTGTTGATCGAGGCGAGCGCGCTCAAGCAGAGCAAGGCGAGGGGCGTTGCGATGCGCATGGTGAATCTCCTCCTCAGCTGCGGATATGGGTCCGACGCCTGGGACAGCAAGGTACATCGGGAAGCGGGATTCTTCAACACCGAGCTGAGTCACGATCTTGCAGATTCGAGGCGACGCCTGCCCTCCATAAACAAAGACCGGCGGGACCTTTCCGGGCGGCCGTGTTGACAAGCGCCTGCGTATCGGACATTCACCTCTGTCCAACTCCCCGCGAACCGGAGGCATAGATGTCCGAAAACCGGCCTGGTGACGTTCTTCTCGCTATCGACCAGGGCACGACGGGTACCACGGCGCTGCTGCTCGACGCCCAGCTGCGGGTGCTCGCTTCCTGCAACGTCGAGTTCGTCAACCACTTCCCGCAGCCGGGCTGGGTGGAGCACGATCCCGACGAGATCTGGACCAGCGTGGGTCAAGCCGTGCAAGCGGCCCTCGCCAGGGCCGAGATCGACGCCTCCTGCATTCGCGGCATCGGCATCACCAACCAGCGCGAGACCACGCTCTTCTGGGACGAAGGGGGCCAGCCCATCCATCGCGCCCTGGTCTGGCAGGACCGGCGCACGGCCGGCCGCTGCCAGGAGCTCAAGGAAGCGGGCCACGAGGACGCCGTGCGGCGCAAGACCGGCCTGGTACTGGATCCCTACTTCAGCGGCACCAAGGCCGCCTGGCTGCTGGACCACGTGTCCGGCGCGCGACAACGGGCCCTTGCGGGTCAGCTGCGCTTCGGCACCATCGACACCTACCTCACCTGGCGCCTCTGCGGCGCCCACGTCACCGACCCCTCCAACGCCTCGCGCACCCTGCTGTTCGACCTGCACGATCTGGCCTGGAGCGAGGAGCTCTGCGACCTGCTGCGCGTGCCCAGCGCCTGCCTGCCGCGGGTCGCGCAGAGCAGCGAGATCTACGGCCGCACCTCGGGCGTGGGTTTTCTGCCCGACGGCATCCCGGTGGCGGGCATGGCCGGCGACCAGCAGGCCGCGCTCTTCGGCCAGGCCTGCTTCGAGCCCGGCATGGCCAAGTCCACCTACGGCACAGGGGCCTTCGTGCTGCTGAACACCGGTGACCGGCCCGTGCTCTCGGAAAGCGGCATGCTCACCACCGTGGGTTGGACCCTGAACGGTCGCACCACCTACGCCCTGGAAGGCAGCGCCTTCATCGCCGGTGCCGCAGTGCAGTGGCTGCGCGATCAGCTGGGCATCATCGACTCCGCCCCCGAAGTGGAGCGCCTGGCGGCTTCAGTGCCCGACACCGGAGGTGTGGTCTTCGTTCCAGCCCTGGTGGGGCTGGGCGCGCCCCACTGGCGATCCGACGCCCGGGGCCTGCTCTGTGGGCTCACCCGCGGCACCACCCGCGCCCACATCGCCCGCGCGGCCCTGGAGGGCATCGCCATGCAGGTGGCGGACATCCTGGAGGCCATGGCCCTGGACAACCAGGCCGGCCTGAAGGAGCTGCGCGTGGACGGCGGCGCTGCCCGCAACGACCTGTTGATGCAGCTGCAGGCCGACCTGCTGGACGTGCCCTGCGTGCGGCCCACCGTGCTCGAGACCACCGCCCTTGGTTCGGCCTTCCTGGCGGGGCTGGCAGTGGGCGTCTGGTCCGCCCCCGCCCAGGTGGGCGAGGCCTGGGCCGAGGATGGGCGTTTCGAGCCCGGCATGGATGCCGAAGAGGTCTCCCAACGGCGTGCGGCCTGGGCGGAGGCGCTGCAGCGGGCCTGAGTGCCGCGCAAGCTCTGCTCAAGTTCCCACGTGCGGGTCCGACATACAGGCGATCCCTCCGCCGGAGCACCCCATGCGGCAAAGCCTGCAGCGCGCGCTGCGTGAGATCGTGCGATTCTACGAGGCTGGGCGCCTGGCAGAGGCCCGACGCCGCTGCCGCGCCCTGTTGAAGAAACACCCGCAGCAGCCTGTGCTCTTGCAGGTGGCCGGCACGCTGGCCCGAGAGGCTGGGGATCACCAGGAGGCGACTGGCCTGCTGGAGCGGGCGCTCGAAGTGGATCCGGACTTCCTCGAGGCGCGGCTCGAGCTGGGGCGATCGCTTTTTCATCTGGGCCGATACGCGGAGAGCGAGGCCTGCTTTCGAGCCTGGTTGGCTGAGCGGCCCGAGAAGGCCTCGGACTGGAAGGACCTGGGGGCGGCCTGCTTCGCCCAGCGGCGCCTGGCCGAGGCCGAAGAGGCGCTGCAGCGGGCGGTGAAGCTGGATCCCCGCTTCGCCCAGGCCTGGGCCGACCTGGGGTCGGTGCAGGCCGCCCGCGGACAGCTGGAGGGCCCCTTGCGCTCCACGCTGCAGGCCACGCGCCTGGATCCCGAAGACCTCCAATACCGCTGCGCCCTGGGCATGATGCTGCTGGATCAGGGCCACCTGGAGCAGGCCGAGCGTTGCTATCGGCTGGTGCTGCGGCTGGAGCCACAGCGGGAGGAAGCCCTGGCGGGGCTGGCCACCGTGCTGGAGCGCAAAGGGCAGCTGGAGGAAGTGTTTGAGCTGCTGACGCCCCTGGTGGAGGCCGGCAGCAGGCAGCCCTCGGTGGGGGCCACCTACGCAGCGGCCTGTCGGCGCCTGGGGCGACCCGAGCTGGCCGTTCCCGTGCTGCGCCAGATGCTGGCTCACGGCCAGAACCCCGTGGCCAGCACGCTGCTGGCCCACAACCTTGGCGCCCTGCTGGAGGCCCAGGGGGACTACGACGCTTCCTTCGACGCCTACAAGCAAGCCAACGAAGCCCTGCCCGCGCGCTTCGACCCACCGGCGCACCGCGCCTCGGTGGACGCCACCATGGCCCGCTTCGACGCCGAGAGCTTCGAGCGATTGGCCCAGGCCAGCCATCCGTCGCAGGTCCCCTTGCTGATCGTCGGCATGCCGCGCTCTGGCACCTCCTTGGTTGAGCAGATCCTGTCGGGCCACCCGGACGTGCAGGCGGCCGGTGAGCTGGAGGAACTGCGCGTGGTAAGCCTCTTGACGGAGCAGCTGACCGGTGGCTCCTACCCAGACTGCCTGGATCAGCTGACCGAAGAGATGGCCGGGCGCCTGCAGGACTGGTACCTGGAGCGGCTCGAGCGCCGCGTGGGAGAGGCGCAACGTGTCACCGACAAGATGCCCAACAACGTCCACTTCCTGGGCCTGGCGGCCCTGGCCCTGCCCGGAGCGCGGGTGATCCGTTGTGCGCGCGATCCCCTGGACACCTGCCTCTCCTGCTACTTCCAGAACTTCAAGGACGCCTTCGCCTGGAGCACGCGCCTGGAGTGGTTGGGCGCCTACCATCAAGAGCACCTGCGCTTGGTGGAGCATTGGAAGCGGGTCCTTCCCCTGCCCTTCTTCGAGCTGCGCTACGAGCAGCTGGTGGCCGAGCCCGAAGACGTGGCTCGCGAGCTGCTGCGCTTCTGCGGACTGGACTGGCATCCCGACTGCCTGAGCTTCCACGAGCGCAAGGAGTACGTGCGCACCGCCTCCTACGAGCAGGTGCGGCGACCCATCTACCGCAGCTCGGCGGGGCGGGCGCAGCGCTACTCGGCACACCTGGGGCCGCTGCGCGAGGCGCTGGGGATGCCGGCTTCCTGAGTCAGGCCTTGGCCGGTTTCTCCGCGACGCTCTTCAGCAGGCGCAGCGCCCAGTGGGCGAAGCGGAAGGGGTATTGCGCCTCTTCGGGGGTGAAGCGCAGACCCATGCGACCAGTCCCGGGCAGATCCACGCGGTCGGGCAGCTGTCGGGCCAGGGACTGCAGGCCCTCTTGCGTGACCGGACTCTGCTCGTCCAGCTGCAGCTCCACGCGCACCTTGAGCCAGCTCAGGCGCGCCACCCCCAGCTCGCGGCAGCTCAGGCGGGTCTGCACCAGCCAGCCCAGGTTGAGCATCTCCATGGGCAGCTCACCGTGGCGTTGCTCCAGCGCGTCCAGCATGCGCCGCACCTGCTGGGAGGTCTCTGCCGAGGTCAGGCGGCGGTACTCGGCCAGGCGGTCCTCGATGCCCGGGATCAGCGACTCCGGGATCAAGGCCGGCAGCGGGATCTCCACCTCGGGATCCAGGCGCTTGCGCAGCAGCCCGCCCCGCGCTTCGGCCAGCACCTCTTCCAGCAGCTCCACGTAGGTGTCGAATCCCACAGCGTCCACGTGGCCGTGCTGGTTGTCGCCCAGGATGGTGCCCGCACCCCGCTGCTCCATGTCGGCGCTGGCAACCATGAAGCCCGAGCCCAGCTCCTGGTGCTCCAGCAGCACGCGCAGGCGCCGGGTCGCCTTGCGCGAGATGTTGCTCTCTGCAGGCACCAGCAACACGCAGCGCCCACGGCGCCAGGAGCGGCCCACGCGGCCCCGGATCTGGTAGAGCTGGGCCAGGCCGAAGCGATCCGCGCGATCCACGATCACGCAGTTGACGTTGGGCAGGTCCACGCCGCTCTCGATGATGGAGGTGGTGAGCAGCAGGTCGGCCTTTTTCCGTACGAAGCGCACCAGGGCCTGCTCCAGCTCGGCGCTGGGCATCTGGCCGTGGGTGACGGCGATGCTGGCCTCGGGCACGATCTCAGCCAGCCTGCGCTCCACGCCCGGGATGGAGCGCACGCGGTTGTGCACGAAGAAGACCTGCCCGCCGCGCGAGAGCTCGCGCATGACCTCCTGGCGGATGCTGCCTTCGTCGTAGCGCACGATGCGCGTGCGCACGGACAGCCGCTCGGCGGGCGGCGTGGCGATGGTGGAGAAGGAGCGCACCCCGGACAGGGCCATGGACAGCGTGCGCGGGATGGGCGTGGCCGAGAGCGAGAGCACGTCCAGCTGGGCGCGCAGCTTCTTGATGCGCTCCTTCTGGCGCACGCCGAAGCGGTGCTCCTCGTCCACCACCAGCAGCCCCAGGTCGGCGAAGCGCACCTGCTTGCCGAGCATGCGCGTGGTCCCGACCAGGATGTCGATGGCGCCGCTGGCCAGCGCGGAGCTCACCTCGCGGGCCTCCTTGGGGTTCTGGAAGCGCGAGAGCATGGCGATGCTGAAGGGAAAGCCCCGGAAGCGCTCGCGGAAGGTCTGGTCGTGCTGGTAGGCCAACACCGTGGTGGGGCAGAGCACGGCCACCTGCCGCCCGCTCTCCACCACGCGGGCCGCGGCGCGCATGGCCACCTCGGTCTTGCCGAAGCCCACGTCACCCACCACCAGGCGATCCATGGGGCGCGTCGACCGCAGGTCCGCCTCCACCTCGGCGATGGCCTGCAGCTGGTCGGCCGTCTCCTCGAACTGGAAGGCGGCGGCGAAGCGCCGGTACAGTCGCCCTGGCGGGTCGCAGCTGCGGCCCTTGGCCAGGCTGCGCTGGGCGTAGATCTGCAGCAGCTCGTGGGCCGTGCTCAGCATGGCGTCGCGCGCACGGCCCTTGCGGCCGCCCCAGCCTTGCCCCCCCAGCCGATCCAGGCGCGGCTTGGCGCCCTCGCTGGCGGAGCGGTAGCGCGAGAGCATGTCCAGCTTGTGCACGGGCACGTAGAGGCGGTCGCCCCCACGGTACTCCAGCAAGACGAAGTCCGCCTCGCCGTCCACATTGACGCGCGCCATGCCGCGGAAGAGGCCGATGCCATGGTCGGCGTGCACCACCAGGTCGTCCTTCTTCAGCTGTCCCAGTCCTACCCGTCGGGCTCGTTGGAAGGCGTGGTGATGGCCGCGAGGCGCGGGGCGGCGGCGGCGCCCGAAGAGCTCGTCGCTGGACAGCAGGGCCAGGCGGTCCCCTGGGGCGCGGAACCCGCGGGGCAGATCCCCCAACAGCAGCGAGAGGCGCCCCGGGGGCCAGGCGTCGCTCTCGCGAGCGCGGACCTCTTCGGGCTGCAGGCCGTGGGGTTGCAGCAGGGCCGCCAGGCGCTCGGCGTCCGCCGAACCCGTAGCCACCAGGGCCAGGCGCCAGTCATCGTCCAGCCAGGCCTTCAGGCGCGCGGCCAGGGGAGCCAGCTCGCCGTGCTTCAGGGCTAGGTCGTGATTGGACAGCGCGCCCAGGTGGGGAACGCGATCCGCCGGCGCCTCGCCATCTTCCACGGGCAGGGGCAGGATCTGCCAGCCCCCCGCCAGGCGAGCCGACACATCGGCTGCTGCCTCGTAGCGTTCCGTTGGCGGCACCAGCGGTCGCTCGTCCGCAGCCAACTCCTCGTGCCGCCTACGAGCCTGTTCGCAGAAACGCTCCAGGGCCTGGGCCACGGCGCTGGGCTCGAACACGGCCAGCTGAGCGCCAGGGGCCAGTTCCAGGGGCGAGCAGACCGGGTGCAGGGCTGGCAACCAGTCCTCCACGCCCGAGAAGGACAGGCGCGAGCGCAGGGCCTCGATCACCCGCCGCCGCAGCGCCGCGGCCTGGGGCTGTCCAGCCGCGGCCTGCCGGGTGCGCACCGCCAGCCGGGTCTGGCTCTCTTTGTCCGGCAGCCACTCTCGTGTGGGCAGGACGCGCAGCGAGCGCAGGGGAGCGTCCTTGTTGCGCTGACTCTCGGGATCGAAGCTGCGCAGCAGCTCCAGCTCGTCGTCGAAGAAATCGAGGCGCACGGGCGCGGCGCTGCCCGTGGGCCACAGGTCCACCACGCCGCCACGCACGGCGTAGGTTCCCGGATCCTCCACGCGTACGGCCAGCTGGTAGCCTAACCGGTTCAGTGAACGCAGCAGCGCCTCGCGCTCCAGGATGCTCCCCTCGCGCAGCTCCAAGGGCCGCAGCTTCCCGGGCCTGGCGACACGGGCCGCCAGGGCCTTGGCCTCGGCCACCACCAGCACCGGCTCCTCCTGCTGCAGGGCGTCCAGGGCCAGCAGGCGGTCGGCCACACGGGCCGGGTGGGGGGCGACGCCCGAGTAGGGCGGCAGCTCGTCGGCTGGGTAGCGCAGCACGCGCCCGCCTGCGCTGCGGGGCAGGTGGAACTCGAGGATGCGCGCCATGCGATCGGCTTGCATCCGGTCGGGCAGCACCAGCCAGGCCGGCAGCTGCAGCCCGCGGGCCAGCAGCCAGCCAGCGGCGCCTGCGGGCAGGCCTGCCAGGCGCCGCTGCTTTGCCAGCAGGGCGGCGGCGTCGCCCAGCCAGGGGGAAGCGGCTGCGCTCAATGGACCGTGATGGGGTTCTTGCGCTTCAGCGCCCCCGCCTTCTCGGCCTCGCGCTTGGCCAGCAGGGCCTCCACCTCGCGCATGCGCTCCAGGTAGAGCTGCAGCAGGGCCATGGCGATGACGAAGCCCAGGAACTCGTTGCAGGTCGCCGCCACGTGGCGCAGGCCCCAGTGGGTGTTCAGCAGGATGAAGGGCCCCAGGGTGGCGTACCAGCCCCACCAGGGGATGAAGAGCAGGTAGGTGCGGAAGATGCGCCCGCGACGGCCGCGGGTCAGCAAAGAGGAGCGCCGCAGCACCTGCCTCACCTCGGGGTCGAGCACGGCGACGGCCGGTACGAAGGCCCAGAAGAGCGTGTAGAGGATGCCGGGGATGATGACGATGGAGCCGATCCAGATGAACACCACCATCAGGGTGTAGGGCACGATCACGCGCCGCCAGCGGGCCAGGCCGAAGTTGACGGCGTCGCCCAGGGACACGTCGTTGCCTTCGCTGTCCTGCAAGTAGATGCGGATCACGACCGCGGCGGCGAAAGCCCCCACGACGCAGGACCAGGCCATGACCGGGAAGTCGGACAGCATCATGGCGAAGAGCGGCGCCTGCTGGGAGTCGATCACCACGCCATGGGCCGGCAGCCAGCCCGAGATGAAGCCCTGGAAGAGACCGATGGACCCGTCACGCAGCAGCGTGGCCGGCACGGCCAAGCCGATAGCCAGCAAGGCGAACACCAGCCAATGGCGGAAGCTGACCCGGAAGGCCCGCAGCACATAGGGCAGCGCGTCCCGGGCGATGAAGGTCTCCACTGCCAGAAAGACGATCAGTCCGAGCGTAGCGAAGGGATGATCGCTGAAGGCAATCTCGGCCCAGCGTGCGAGCAGGTCCAGGATCTGCTGCCAGGTGGACTCGTTGGGCAGGTCGGACAAGGTGCCACTCCCTGTTTCTTCGGGTGGCCAGCCGCGCTTCCTGGCGGGCCAGCCAAGGTTCGCCGTGCAACGGGTCGAACGCTAACTGTCGCTCCTTTGCTGGGCAAGAGCGGCAGCGGTGGCTATTAGCCCCCCGGAATCACGCCCAGGTGTGCCTTTGAGCCAGGACATCCTGACAATCGACGTTTCGACGGGCTCCATGCTGGAGGGCATGGAATTCGACCTTCACGACCTGGAGGCCGCGCGCCTGCTGCTGCGGGGTGGCTCGGTCATCGACTGGCACAAGCTCGATCTGGACACCATGGAGAAGGTGGATCGCTTCCTGGCGCTGCACGTGCTGGACATGAACGATCCCCAGGATCGGGAACGGCTGCGCTTTCTGTTCAACGAGGCCGTCAACTACCTGGAAGAGAACCACGCGCTCAACTTCCCGGCCGAGGTGCGCGATCCCGAAGACGTGCGCAGCATCTTCTTGATGGCCAGCAACTACGGCGGCTTCCGGCGCCGGCAGATCCTGGCCTGCGCCATCCTCAAGCTGATGCACGTCATCAACCACATGGAGGCGGCGGATCTCAAGTTCCAGACTTCGGTCAGCGAGGCCCACCTGATCGAGCTGGCCGAGCGCAGGATCATCGCCCTGGCGGATCGTATGCGGCAAGAGGGTTTTCCGCTGGTGGCCTTCTACGGCAGCCGCAAGACCCGCAGCAGCGTGATCACCAAGCTGCTGGTCAAGACCGAGGCCCACGCCACCACCATCTTCGACAAGCTGCGCTTCCGCGTGGTCACCGAGACCCGGGACCAGATCCTGCCCGCGGTGGTCTGGCTGATCCGCAACGTTTTCCCGTTCAACTACGTCATCCCGGGCCAGAGCCACAACAATCTGTTCACCTTCGCCGACATGGTGCGAAGCATAGATGGAATCGAGGAACTCTCTGGCCGCCTGCACTATCCGGTCACCGACGATCCCCTGATTCCCGAGCCCAATCCCTTCTCGGGCTCCACCTACCGCATGATCAACTTCATCGTCGACTTCCCCGTGCGCATCGACGAGTTCCTGGCCGAGCAGCACAGGCGCCACCACTTCCTGCTGGGGCGGCTGGTCTACGTCATGGTGGAGTTCCAGATCGTGGACCGCGAAGCCTCGCGGGGCAACGACGACGGCGAGAACGCCCACCCCCTCTACAAGTCGCGCCAGCGCAAGATCGTGGCCCGACGCCTGAAGCGCGGCGGTCTCAAGCGCGCCGAGGGCCGGCTGCGACGTGCCCTGGCCGAGGCCTGGGACATCACCTCCGTTGCGCCCGAAGACGACTGAGGGCGCTGGGCCCATCACGCGCGCGTCACGCGCCCTTCTGTGCAGGCGGCTCCGTCAGGCTCAGCCGCTGCGGCGGCGGCCCAGGGCGAGGGCGGCGGCGGCCAGGCCGACCAGCCAGGCCATGGCGCCCTGCAGGCCATCAGCCGGGGCGGCGTTGCAGGCCAGGGCCATGGCGTCGTCCTCGCCGTAGATGCTCAGCAGCGCTTCTTCGTCGTCGGGCCGCAGGTCGCGCTTCAGCAGCTCGCCTTCCTCGGTGCTCTTCCACATGGTGGCCAGGTCATCCTGGTCGGCGTGGCCGATGCCCAGCACGTGGCCGATCTCGTGGGTCAGGCTGTTCTGCAGGTCCATCGCCGCCTCGTCCTCGTCCACCGACCACTCCCAGCCGTCGGCGTTCATGGCGATGTCGAAGGCCACCAGCTGGCCGGTGTCCGTGCTCCAGTTGGAGGTGATGGCCAGCTGGTTGTCCTGCATGTCCCAGTCTTTGTCGAAGTAGATCAGGTTGACGCCGTCGTAGGCCGTCTCGCTGACATCGCTGAAGCCCTGGTAGTCGAACTCGATGGCGGCGCCCACGTCTTCCCAGGCCTCGATGGCGCCCAGGACCGCCTCTTCCACTTCCCAGTCTTCCAGCCCGTAGGGGTTGTCCGGGTTGATGGCGAAGGGGATGCTGGCCTCTTCCCACTGCAGCGTCGCGCCGGCGCCGTTCTCCATGTGGGTGAAAGCGTTGCTGACGCTGGAGAGTGCGAGGGCGGTGAGGATGAGGGCGTTCATGGGAACCTTCCGGGGTGCTGTTGAAGGTCCCATCGGCGCTTGCGAAGCGCCGTTCCCGCAGGCTCGTGTCATCAAAAGTCACAAGTTGTTCCCCCTGGGGCGGCATGGGCCGCAGGGGGCTTGCGGGGTGGTCTTGGGGCGGCTGTCGTCCCTGAACCCGGAGCCTGCCTGTCGTCGTCTTGTCGCTTCTCCTCTCGCGCTAGCTCTGGCGGCGGCGGCCCAGGGCGAGGGCGGCGGCGGCCAGGCCGACCAGCCAGGCCATGGCGCCCTGCAGGCCATCAGCCGGGGCGGCGTTGCAGGCCAGGGCCATGGCGTCGTCCTCGCCGTAGATGCTCAGCAGCGCTTCTTCGTCGTCGGGCCGCAGGTCGCGCTTCAGCAGCTCGCCTTCCTCGGTGCTCTTCCACATGGTGGCCAGGTCATCCTGGTCGGCGTGGCCGATGCCCAGCACGTGGCCGATCTCGTGGGTCAGGCTGTTCTGCAGGTCCATCGCCGCCTCGTCCTCGTCCACCGACCACTCCCAGCCGTCGGCGTTCATGGCGATGTCGAAGGCCACCAGCTGGCCGGTGTCCGTGCTCCAGTTGGAGGTGATGGCCAGCTGGTTGTCCTGCATGTCCCAGTCTTTGTCGAAGTAGATCAGGTTGACGCCGTCGTAGGCCGTCTCGCTGACATCGCTGAAGCCCTGGTAGTCGAACTCGATGGCGGCGCCCACGTCTTCCCAGGCCTCGATGGCGCCCAGGACCGCCTCTTCCACTTCCCAGTCTTCCAGCCCGTAGGGGTTGTCCGGGTTGATGGCGAAGGGGATGCTGGCCTCTTCCCACTGCAGCGTCGCGCCGGCGCCGTTCTCCATGTGGGTGAAAGCGTTGCTGACGCTGGAGAGTGCGAGGGCGGTGAGGATGAGGGCGTTCATGGGAACCTTCCGGGGTGCTGTTGAAGGTCCCATCGGCGCTTGCTCGGGGCCGTTCCCTCGGGCGCTTGTCATCAAAAGTCACGTTGGGGATCCCAGCAGGTGCTGTGTGACACTGGGTGGAGGTGACGCGGGGTGGGGGCTGGGTGGTGCGGGTGATATTGGCCGCTCTGGGGCGAGAGGGCGGAGAATCACCCGGGAGGCGGGTGATGTTGG